>MHXM01000124.1:0-1291 GCA_001825565.1 Desulfuromonadaceae bacterium GWC2_58_13 | reverse complement strand
AGGCATGCAAGCCGATAAGTTCACCGGAATGAGATTGTTTGTATGTGTTTATGAGATTATCTATGATTTGCCTAGATTCTTTCAATTTTTGGTCGACCATCTGTCTCACGCTGCAGTGGACCTTGCTTAAGCATTCGACGTAAGCTCTCGTGGCTACTTTCAGGTCAACCTTTTCGGGAATTTCTTTGAGAACCGCCTTCTTAAAAAGACCGTCTTCTTTTAAGTCGTTTTTATTTGAAAAAACTTCTGTCGTGAAGACAAGTCGCTCTTCCCCTCCCTCACCTTCTCGGGAAGCACTATATTGCGTTGAATGGACCGGAATACCCCTATGTTGAACATAATTTCTTAACGCTTCCATGAACCGATATTCAGGATTGTTGTCATATTCATTAGCAAATAGTCTCTTTACATCGTCTTTTATTGTCGAAATTTCAGGGAGTATTTCAGTTGCATGGTGGCCAAGTTGGTCAACATACAATCGTGCGGCTGTGAGCAAGTTTACAAGCCTTATATTGAAATTCAGGCGGGTGCTAAAAAACTCATCATAGTCAAGAAAAAATCTTGTCATATATTGAGTTGCTTGCAACAACATTTCTCTTTCAAAATCAATATAATTCGTAATTAAAATTTCGTACTTTTCTTCGATTGCCAGCCCATCGGTCAATGATACCCTGGCTTTTTTCAAGCTCTCATATCCGTCATGAGTAATTTGTACCTCAGGAGAAAAACCCAAGATATTCAATCTTAGCAAATATCTCATCTTTGCCTCATAACGTAAAGCTAACCGGGCGCGGCGTGGGAAGCTGGAAAATGAAACTGCATTGTAACCGCGCTCCGGTTGAGCGCAATGTTAGGCTGAATCACTAGTGGAAGAGGGTCAAGCTTGAGAAACGGAGATTCCCCTCAATTTTTCGCAAACACAAACACAAATAATGTCCATATGTACCCTGAATCCAACGATTTAAACGACTATCTGGTTTCCGACGCAATTATCGACTGTCAGGGGCGCCGCTTCCCTTTCGCCGTTCGGAACACCGGTGTCGGGGTATAGTCGAGCAGCCCGGCGACTTCAACTCCCTTGAGGTAAACCGGGGCCATCCAGATTTTTTCTGATGACATCCCGAGCCGGCTCCAGTGTCAAGTGACATTCTTTGTTGACGGACGCTCCGCTGGGGCGCCCGTTCTGCTTTTAGCGTAGCGAGCGGAAATTTAGCCCGGCAGGATCATCAGCAGGACCTTGACCGCCAGGATCTTGCCGATCAGGGCGACCGGATAGACGGTGGCGTAGGCG
>MHXM01000123.1:7742-7924 GCA_001825565.1 Desulfuromonadaceae bacterium GWC2_58_13 | reverse complement strand
ACCAAAACAGCGACCGCCGCGCGTCCGGCGACAGCGAGGGAGATTGCCGTGAAAACCATCCAGGGAGACCTGGGGCTGATGCCCCTCCGGGATTTGTTGCAATGGGGGGAAACCCGACGAATCACCGGCTCCCTCAAGGTCAAGCACGACGATCTGGCGAAGACTTTTTACCTGCAGGAAGG
>MHXM01000123.1:4326-7441 GCA_001825565.1 Desulfuromonadaceae bacterium GWC2_58_13 | reverse complement strand
GGCAACCTGCTGAAACAGGTCATGCAATACCAGCAGCAGGAAAGGCGAGGCCCTTCGCCCGAGGAACTCGCGCTGCTGAAAAAAATCGCCGAGCGGATCAACAGCGGCGACATCGACATCCCACCGGTCCCGGACATCCTGGTCCGCCTCAACCAGTGCATGCAAAACCAGGACGGCCCCTCGGCGCAGGAAGTCATGAAAATCATCATGGCCGATCAGATCCTCACCTCGAAGATCCTCAAGGTGGCCAACTCGGCCTACTACGGCTTTTCCAACCAGGTCACCTCGCTCCAGCATGCCATCGTCTACATGGGCTTCAACACCATGCTGAATATCGTCACCGCCTATTCGCTCAACAAAATCTGCATGAAAAACGTCACCGAGGTGCGCAACATCCTCCGCCACAGCCTGATGTGCGCCTACCTGGCCAAAAAAATCGGCGCCATGGTTGGCTTCGACGAGGAAGAAGCCTTCGTCTGCGGCCTGCTGCACGACATCGGCAAAACCATCCTGCTGACCCTGCTGGCCGATTACGAAGTGACCGCCGAAATGCAGGAGCGGATCATCAAAAACTATCACCCCCAGGCCGGCTCGCTCCTCACCATCAAGTGGAAACTGCCCGAGGTGGTGCGCAACGCCGTCAAATTCCATCACGCCCCGGACAAGGCTCCCTACGACAACCTGGCCGCCGAAATCGTCTTTCTGGCCAACAACATCCTTCACCATCCCGACCGGATCGAAACCCTGCATGACCGCTGCCCGCACATCGCCTTCGATCGCATCGACATCGGCAAAATCCGCGACGACATCGCCAACATCGAAGAAGCCGCCAGCACTTTGATGTAGCCCCCTTGCCGACGGAGCCACGCCTGCTAAACTGGGTTTTAATCATTCCCCGGTTATCAAGGAGGTTCCATGAGCGTCAATATTCAGATCGTTTTCTACAGCATGTACGGCCACATCCACCAGATGGCCGAAGCGGTGGCGGCAGGCGCCCGCGAGGTTTCGGGAGCCGAGGTCAGCATCTACCAGGTGGCCGAACTGGTGCCGGACGAGGCACTGGCGAAAAGCGGCGCCAAGGCGGCCCGGGCCAAATTCGCCCACATTCCCCTCGCCGACCCGAACAAGCTGCCCGAGGCCGATGCCATCCTGTTCGGCACCCCGACCCGGTTCGGCAACATGGCCGCCCAGATGCGCAATTTTCTCGACCAGACCGGCGGCCTGTGGATGAAAGGGAGCCTGGTCGGCAAGGTCGGCAGCGTCTTCGCTTCTACCGCGACCCAGCACGGCGGCCAGGAAACCACCATCACCAGCTTCCATTCCACCTTGCTGCACCAGGGGATGATCATCGTCGGCGTCCCCTACACCGAAGCCCGGCTGCTCAACATGACGGAGATCACCGGCGGTACCCCCTACGGCGCCACCACCCTGGCCGCCGCCGACGGCAGCCGCCAGCCGAGCGAAAACGAACTGGCCATCGCCCGTTTCCAGGGCCGCCATGTGGCCCAGATCGCCGCCCGACTCAAGGGATGAAATTCACGGGCCGGCAGAGCATCCCGCTTGCCGGCCCGCCCCCGTCCTGCTATGGTAACGGCGACTCGACCCCGAACGTCAACCCTTCCGCCGGATAATCGGTCATGCCTTCAATCGTCACCACCTGCACCCGCGACTGTCCCAACACCTGCGGCCTGCTCGCCACCGTCGAAAACGGTCGGGTCACCGCGCTGCGCGGCAATCCCGAGCACCCGGTCAGCCGGGGTTTCGCCTGCCGCAAGTGCCGCGATTTCGTCGCCCGCGCCTCTGATCCCGAGCGTATCCTCACCCCGCTGCGCCGCCGGGGCGATGCCTGGACCGCCATCGGCTGGGAGGAGGCCCTCGACGAGATCGCCGAGCGGATGCTCGCCATCCGCGCCCAGCACGGACCGGAGGCGATTCTTTACTACCGCGGCTTCGCCCAGCGCACCGCCCTCAAGCTGATCGGCGAACGGTTTTTCAACCGCTTCGGCGGCGTCACCGGCCTTTCCGGAACCCTCTGCGGCGGCACCGGCCAGGCTTCGCAGGATCTCGACTTCGGCAACCGCATTTCGCACGAACACCTCGACTATCTCAACAGCCGCTGCCTGATCCTCTGGGGCCGCAACCCGGTGGTCACCGGCCCGACCCTGGCCCGGATCGCCACCGACCTGCGCCGTCGCGGCGACACCGTGGTGCTGATCGATCCGGTCGCCAGCGAGAGCCGCTCCCTGGCCGATCTGTTCATCCAGCCGAAACCGGGCAGCGACGCCTACCTGGCGATGGCGACGGCCAAATGGATTCTGCAGGAGGGGCTGGAGGATCGCGATTTCATCGAAAATCACAGCGAGGGTTTCGCCGGCTACCGGCAAATTCTCGACAGCTTTTCCCTGAATGAGCTGTGCCGACGCTGCGACGTGCCGCTGGAACAGATCACGGCCCTCGCCGAACTCCTTTGCCGCCGGCAACCGGCGGGCATCGCTCTCGGCTGGGGCATGCACCGCTACCGACACGCCCACCTGGCGCTGCGGACCATCGACGCCCTCGGCGCCATCGCCGGCAACATCGGCCTTTCCGGCGGCGGCGTCAGCCAGGGCTTCGACGAATACGCCCCCTTCGACATGGAACTCACCGGCGACGCCTGGCACCCCGAGCGCCGCCGCCTGCCGATGCCCCGCATCGGCGCCGACATCCTCGCCGCCAGCGACCCGGGCATCGAGATGATCTTCGTCACCGCCGGCAACCCGGTCGCCATGGCCCCCAACGCCGCCCTGGTCCAGCAGGCCTTCGAGCAAACTCCCTTCGTGGTCGTGGCCGGCCTGTTCCTCGACGACACCGCCCGGACGGCCGACCTGTTTCTGCCCACCACCACGTTTTTGGAAGAAGACGATTTCGTCGGCAGCTTCGGCCACAGCTACGTCGGCCCGGTCAATCGGGCGGTCGCTCCCCCCGGCCAGTGCCGCAGCGACTTCGACATCTTCCGCGCCCTGGCCCAGCGCTTCGACTTCGCCGAGGAATTTCGCCAGTCCGCCGAAGCCTGGCAGCAACGCCTGCTGGCGCCGGTGCTGGCCCAGGGGCTCGAACTGGCCGACCTGCGCCGGGG
>MHXM01000123.1:1122-4316 GCA_001825565.1 Desulfuromonadaceae bacterium GWC2_58_13 | reverse complement strand
CTGGCGAATGTCCCCGCCGTTCCCTATCGCGATCGCCGTTTTCCCACCCCGTCGGGCAAATTCCGCTTCCTGCGGGAGTTCGACGCCCCGCCGGCGGCGGCACCGGACAACGGCCATCCCCTGCACCTGCTCTCCATTTCGCCGCCCCAGTGGCTCTGTTCGGAAATGACCCCGGCCGACCAGAAGCAGCCGATGGAAATTCGCCTGCATCCGGACACCGCCGCCACGGCCGGCCTCTCCGATGGGACCCTGGCCTGGGTCGAAAACGCCCGGGGCCGGGTCTGCGGCCGAGTGAAACTGGCCGAGGGCGAACGGCGGGACACCCTGGTCTTTCCCCGCGGCAAGTGGTCCGATTCGGGGAGCAGCGTCAACCTGCTCACCGAGGACGGCGTCAGCCAGGTCGGCAACGGCGCCACCTACTACGACACCCGGGTGCGCATTTACCCGGCCAAGGACAACCTTTGATGGAATCCCCCCTTTTGAAGAGCCGGTCCGCCTGGCGAAGTCAAACCGCAATGACCTTCGGCCATCTGATCCTGGCGATTGCCTGTGTTTGCTGGCTGTTCGCTCCAAACGCCCGGGCCGGCGAGACGGACCGGGATTTCGCCGTCTGGCTGGAAAATCTCCGCGTGGAGGCCAGATCCTCGGGTATTTCGCCCAAAGTTTTGGATGAAGCCCTGGCGGATGTCAAAGAACCGCTGCCACGGGTTATCGACCTCGATCGAAAACAGCCGGAATTTACCCAAACCTTAGAGGATTATGTCAACGCCCGGGTCAGCAAAAAACGTATCGCCAACGGACGCCGCATGATGAGCCGGCATCCGACCTGGCTGAGCCGGGTCGAACGGAAATACGGTGTGCCAAGGCGTTTTATCGTGGCGCTCTGGGGGATCGAGACGAATTATGGCGAGAACACCGGAGGTTTTCCTGTGATTCAGTCGCTGGTCACCCTGGCTTATGACGGGCGCCGCAGCACCTATTTTCGCAAGGAACTGCTCGATGCCCTGCATATCCTCGACGCCAGCCACATCGGTTTGAAGGAGATGAAAGGTTCCTGGGCCGGGGCCATGGGACAGTGCCAGTTCATGCCTTCTTCCTTTCGCCATTTTGCGGCGGATGCCGACGGCGACGGTCGCATCGATATCTGGACCTCGGTTCCCGATGTCCTGGCTTCGGCCGCCAATTACCTTCAACAGGTCGGGTGGCAAAAGAACCAGACCTGGGGACGCCCGGTCAAGTTACCGGCAAAATTCGACCTTGCTCTGGTCGGTCTGAAAAACAAACTCCCACTTTCGCGCTGGCAGTCCCTAGGGGTGAGACGAACGAACGGGAGGTCGCTGCCGCGACGCGACCTCGCGGCCTCGCTGATCCTCCCCGATGGCCCCGACGGGTCGGCCTACCTGGTATACGACAATTTCCACGCGTTGCTGGCCTGGAACAAATCCAACGCTTTTGCGGTTGCGGTAGGCACGCTCGCCGACCGGCTTAACGCCCGGCAATGAAAATATCCCCTTCCCTTAATCCCCTCCCACAAGGGGAGGGGAAACTCACCGTCGTTGTCCGGTAAAAAGATTTTGCCGATTCATCCGAATGTGCGATTCTGTCCGGGAATAAAAAATCCACCCCATCGGGAGAGCCTGTGAAGTCATCGCCTCAACTCTATTTACTGGATGGTTCCAGTTACATCTACCGCGCCTATTATGGATTCCGGGATCTCGCCACCGCCGGCGGCATGCCGGTCAATGCCGTCTTTGGGTTCACCCGGATGCTTCTCGGCCTCCTGCAGGAAACCCGCCCCGATTATCTGGCCGTCGTCTTCGACCGACCACGGGAAGAAACCTTTCGCCGAAAAATCTATCCCGGATACAAAGCCCATCGGGACGCCATGCCCGAAGATCTGGTGCCCCAGATTCCTTACATCAAGCGGATCGTGCAAGCTCTCAATATCCCGGCCCTCGAAGCTCCCGGATTCGAGGCCGACGATGTGATCGCCACCCTGGCCCGCCGATACGCCGCCGACGGCATCGAGGTCACGGTCGTCACCGGCGACAAGGATCTGATGCAGATCGTCGGCGACCGGATCGGTTTGCTGGACACCATGAAGGATAAGCGTTCGGGGCCACGGGAAGTTTGCGACCGTTTCGGTGTCCCGCCGGAATTGGTGCCGGATGTCCTGGGGTTGGCCGGCGACGCCTCGGACAATATCCCCGGAGTTCCCGGACTCGGCGAAAAAACCGCGTCCGAGCTGGTTCAGCGGTTCGGTTCCCTGGAGGGCGTCTTCGAGTGGAAAAGTCTGGTCAGCGGCAAGAAGCGCCGGGAAAACCTGCTGGCCCATGAAGACCAGGCCCGGCTTTCGAAAATCCTGGCCACCGTCCGCTATGATGTGGATCTGCCGGTTCCCCTCGCCGAGCTGGAGCGACAAACGCCGAACCTTGCGGAGTTGATCCCCCTGTTGCGCGAACTGGAATTCGAGACGTTAGCGACCGCCTTCACGCCGCCGGCGCCGGGCGTGGTCGAGCTCCACAGCGATGGCTCGGGAACCGCCTCGGGGCCCGGGGGATATGGGGTGATCCTGCGCTACGGAGAGATTGAAAAGGAGCTGAGCGGCTTCGAGCCCGCCTCCACCTCGCAGCGCATGGAACTGCTGGCGGCCATACGTGGACTCGAGGCGCTGAATAACCCGAGAACGGTGCGGGTATTCAGCGATTCCCAATACCTGGTCCGGGGAATGAGCGAATGGATTCACGGCTGGAGCCGAAGCGGCCGACTGGAAACCCCGGACGCACTCGCCAATCAGGATCTCTGGCAGCAGCTGGCGACCCTGTCCCGCCAACATCGGGTCAGCTGGGAGTGGGTGCGCGGCCATGCCGGACATCCCTTCAACGAGCGGTGCGACAAGTTGGCCAAGCGGGCGGTCGATGATGGCATGCGGGCCGCGACAGCGGCAAATCGGCCTGAAAAAACGGCAACGGAAACCGAAGTGCAGCCGATCCCTTTGCCGGTCGCTACCCCCCCTCAGGCTCAGGTTGACATCCGGGAAGATTCCGAGTTTGAGGTTGATGAAGACGGGCAGCTGCGGCTGTGCTGAATCCATTCAGGGACGCTCATTATGAAAATCAGAAGGGCACCAATGGTGACCAGAGAAAACCTCGTATATTAAAAAAGAATCGGTCCCCATTTTACCGGTCAGAGGT
>MHXM01000123.1:0-1052 GCA_001825565.1 Desulfuromonadaceae bacterium GWC2_58_13 | reverse complement strand
GATGCCGCCGTGTTCGTAGAAATTGGCATCTTCGGCGACAATCACCGCCCATTTATTTGGAAAGTCGTTTCATCCCCATATTTTTCTGCGAAAAGAGTTAAACCGTCTGCCAATAATGCTGCCAGCGCTGCCGGCCCACCTCCCGGCTGAATGCCTTCGGCACCCGACAAAAACAACCCTGTGGTTGCTCAAGGGTCTCTTTGATTGGAATCATCGCCAGACATTGGCAGGGCCGCTCGGCAACCGCGAGACCACAGCCGTCGGCCCCAAGGAACGAACATCCGGTAGTCAAGGAACGGGGTGCGGGAATCTGCACGCCGCTCTTCCCCCAAAGGACCAACCCCAATTCCGGTAATTTTTCGCGCAGTTGCTCAAAGGTCAAATGTTGCCCGTTGGCAAAAATGGCAAAAAACCGCTCCGGATTAATCCAGATTCCCGGACTCCCCTGGCAGCAACGCCCACCACATTCGCGACAGAGGGACACATTCAGAGATTCATGTTTTTCTAACCGCATCGGCTGCATTCTCAATAAACGCCTTGAACCTTGCCCATTAAAACACCCGTCCGAACAGGGTACCACAATGGCAGACTTTGCCCGGCAGGGTGAGAAAAATTTTCGCTGCCGGATAAAAGTGAGCCATTCCGGACGCTCTTTTTGCGGGGGCCACCTGTCGATCTCCGGGACTCAAATGGAACCGCACACAAAAATTAGACATGTGAGCAAAATTCAGGTAAAAATAGCCTCTCATATATATTATTAAAGGAGCATGTCATTATGGCTAGAGCACGCGCCCGTCACATTCTCGTCCCCAGCGAGGCCGACTGCAACACCCTTAAAAAGATGATCGAAGGGGGTGAAGACTTTGCGGAAATAGCAAAAATTCATTCCAAATGCCCGTCCGGCAAAGAAGGGGGCGATCTCGGCGAATTCTTTCCCGGCCAGATGGTACGGGAATTCGATGAAGCGGTTTTCTCCGGCGAAATCGGCAAGGTTCTCGTGGTACGGGAATTCGATGAAGCGGTTTTCTCCGGCGAAATCGGCAAGGTTCTCG
>MHXM01000122.1 GCA_001825565.1 Desulfuromonadaceae bacterium GWC2_58_13 | reverse complement strand
ATTTTCTGATAAGATTCTGCAGGTCTTCAGGCACAAATGGTTTGACCAGATAAGCGTCAGCTCCAAGGTTCAGCCCTTTTTGACGATCCTTTTCGCTCCCTTCGGTGCTGATGATAATCAGCGGAAGCGATTTATAGTTAACATTGCTGCGAATAAAACTGATCAGTTCGAGACCGTTGATATCGGGCATATTGATATCGGTTATGACCAGGTCAACCATTTCTCTCGGCAGGATGCGAAGAGCCTCGAAACCATTCGCCGCTTCGACAACATCGTAGTCCCCCATGGCCGCAATGGTGGACCCGATCAGGGAACGCATCGTTGATGAATCTTCAGCGATCAGGATTTTTTTACCCACAACATCCTCTTCGTATCAAATGGATACGTGATTACGCAATTTTTGTTCAAGCAGCGCTTTCTCCATGGTCAGTCCGGCGTGGGCCAGGAAAATCTCCAAGGCTTCCGTTTCGCCAACCGGGATTTTCCGTGGTAGGTTGTCCCCATATAAAACCGCGACAACCCGCCCCTCGCTGACCAGCGGACCGAGGAAGATTTCTTCCGGTTCTTCACCACCCAAACTATCTTTTAAATAATTATCCCAGCGACGATCTTCGATCCCAACCCGTGCGGGAATCATTTCGGAAAGGACTTTGCTAAATATGGAGGGTTCATCGACAGGAATCCTCATTTTGCGGATTCTGGCGTCCGCGGACTCTTCCTTGAACTCTATACCAAACTGCCCCAACCCGACAATCTCTTTTTCCTTGACCATGAAAATCACGGCCCGATTCATGAATTCGCTCGCAAACCGTAAAACCAGAAGGATAATTCCGCCACCGAGGGCTGGGTTGTTCAACTCCTGAAACATCCCCATGAGCTGCTTCAACGCCCCGGCTCTCAATCCCTTGGTGTCAGCGGAAGCCTCCCCATGCTCGCCGAGTTCTTCAAGCAGGTCGGCGGCAAAATCATACGAGGCCGAACCATGAACCGAGCGTTCTCCTTCGGGCACTGCGGCAGGTTCGCCTGCTGCTGGCGTCTGCCGTAACTGTGCTTCGGGCTGGAACGCAGCATCGGGCTGCATATCAAGAGATTCGCCCCGATGCCGTTTTTCATCGACAATCCGACTGCCTTCGATCGCCAGCCACTGAGTATTCAGCCCCTGTTGCAAAACCCTTTGCGGGGGGCTGAGTTTACCACAAAGCTCCTCCGGTTCACCAAGTTCGAAAGCAAAGGTTCCTTCCGACCACCCGAAAAAACTGTAGATAACCCGTTCTATCTGTTCCCTTGCAACGGCTTCGACCAACTCCGCGGAAATACCGAAGTTCTGGGCAAGGATAGCCCCTAGTAACGGGGGATCCGCCATCTTGCTCTGAACGGCAAGGGCACCTTTCAGGGTTTCGATATCCACCACGCTTCGACGAACCAGGAGACTGCCGAAATTTTCAGGGAAAACGCTCGATGTTGCATGAATAACCTTCCCCTGAAGGAAAACGATCTTCCCTTCGCGGCCCCTGCTCTGCAGGATCAGCTCTCCCGACTTGCGGCTCAGGCTGACAATCTGAAGGATATCCCCCAGACCCAGGTCTTCAAGATTTCCGACAAGACTCATGAGAATCCGGACTGAATTTCGATGTTGTTTACAGTTGATCCAACAATGCAATGATATTGTAACAGCTTAAAATTAAATGACTTTTACTATATCGTAAGAAGTTCTTACATGTAAAGTCTTTTTCCTCACCCTTCTCTTTCCCGATCTTTATAGATCACCCGCAGGGGCACGCCTTCAAATCCGAAGGCTTCACGCAGTTTGTTGCTGAGATAACGCTGGTAGGAAAAATGAACCCCTTCGGCTTTATTCACGAAAACCACAAATGTGGGTGGACGTGTAGAAACCTGGGTCATATAAAAAAACTTCAGGCGTTTACCCTGATAAACCGGGGGTTGATGACTTTTTTCCGCTTCCCCCAGGATCTTGTTCAGGGTCGGGGTGGGGATGCGCTTGTCGAATTCCGCGGCAACCTTTTCAACCTCGGACATGATCTTGGCGACCCGTTGACCCGTCAGGGCCGATACGAACACCACCGGAGCGAAAGACAAGAATTTGAAAGAAATTTTCAAGTTTTCTAGATACTTGTTCATGGTGGAATTGTCCTTTTCCACCGTATCCCACTTGTTGACCACCAGGATGACCGCGCGCCCTTTTTCGAAAGCATAGCCGGCCACGGTCAGGTCCTGGTCGGTAATCCCTTCTTCGGCATCGATCACAACCAACACCACATGGGCTCTATCCATGCCTTTCAACGCCTGGATGACGCTGAATTTTTCCAGCTTCTGGCTGACCTTCCCCTTGCGCCGGATGCCGGCGGTATCGATCAGGACGTAACGCTTGTGGTTGTAAATAAACGGCGTATCGACACTGTCGCGGGTCGTCCCGGCCAGGGGATTGGCAACCACTCGTTCATAGCCGAGCAGACGGTTGACCAGCGACGACTTGCCCACATTCGGGCGGCCTATGACCGCCAGGCGGACTTCGTCCTGGGACCCGGGGTTAGCGGGGCCATCAGGAAGCAGGGCCAGGACGGCATCGATGAGATCCGGCACGCCCCGTCCATGTTCCGCCGAAATCGTATGGAGTTCGTCGGCACCCAACGCATAAAACTCGCCGGCCGCCCCTTCCAGGTTGTCGCCGTCGACCTTGTTAACGACATATAATACCGGTTTGGGGAAGTGGCGCAACATGGCCGCAACTTCGATGTCGGATGGGGTCAGGCCTTGGCGGGCATCCATGACGAAAAGAATGATATCCGCCTCTTCGACGGCCAACTGCGACTGTTCGCGCATCTGAATCAGCAGGCGTTCCTCACTGACCGGCTCGAAACCGCCGGTGTCGATGAGGGTGAAGGTCTTATCAAAACGGGTCACCTCGGCATAGTGACGATCGCGGGTCACCCCGGGAAAATCATCGACAATGGCTTTACGCTGGCCGAGAATCCGGTTAAACAGGGTCGACTTGCCGACATTCGGCCGGCCGACAATGGCTACAACTGACATAAATCGAAACCTTTTTTTCGTGGGAACAAATTATGGATGAACGCCAACGAACTATTCGTAGCCGAACTCCCGGAGCAGACGATCGGATTCGGTCCAGTTTTTCTGCACCTTGACGAACAGCTCCAGAAAAACCCGGGTCCCCAGCATCCGCTCGATGTCGACGCGGGCGGCCTTACCGATGGAGCGGATTTTCTCTCCCTTTTTGCCAACCAGTATCCCCTTGTGCGAATCTCGCTCGACAATGACCACGGCGTTGATCACCACCAGATCTTTTTCTGGCTTTTCCTCAAAACTCTCTACCAGAGTCGCCACCCGGTAGGGAATTTCATCACGGGTCTGCTTGAGTACTTGTTCGCGAATCATTTCGGCCACGATGAAACGCTCCGGCAGATCGGTCACCATGTCGTCGGGATAATATTGGGGTCCCACCTTTAGATAGGAGGGAATCAATGACACCAACCGATCGACGTTTTCCCCGCTCTGTCCCGACACCGGGATGATTTCGCGAAAGGCGAACCGTTTCGAATACGCATCCATCAGAGCCAGCAGGCGTTCTTTCGGCAGCAGGTCGATCTTATTGATAACCAGTACGACCGGCGCCCCGCCCTTGGCCAGCACATCCAGGATGAAACCATCCTCGGAACCAAGCCGGTCCGTCGACTCGATCACATACAGAATCAGGTCGACCCCCGAGCAGGCACTCAAGGCCTGATCGACCATGTACCGGTTCAATTTGCCGGAAGCCCGGTGGATCCCCGGGGTATCGATGAACAGGATCTGGGCGCCAGGGATATTGTGAATGCCCAGAATGCGGTTGCGAGTGGTCTGGGGTTTGTTCGAAGCGATGGCGATTTTCTGTCCAAGGATTCGGTTGAGCAGGGTCGATTTGCCGACATTCGGACGACCGACAATGGAAACGAAACCGGATTTGAAATTGGATGACTCGGTCAAAAAATAAACTCCTCTATTGGATAGGCTGACAGTTCGTGCAGACTCCGGGTACCCAGATCGCTCACAAGAGTATGGCGTGCCATTTCCGGCCTGCCACGAACGGTGAAATGCGGATATTTCTGTTGCAGGCAATCAATGTTGCGACGCTTGTTCCCCAGGGCATCGGCGAGATCGGAACCGTGGACGAACATCGTCATGACGCCCAACCGAGCTTGGGCTTGAAGCGCTCGCAGCCAAAGGCGCGAACGAACCAGTTGGCCGAATGCCGGATGGTAAGGGCCCGCCAGGAGGGCGTCGCCGTGGTCCAGTCCATCGGAGGCCTGCAGGCCAATCCGGATGACGGGCACCGAAAGGCGCTGGCAATGCCACAACATTTCCGCGCACAGATCAATGGCCTCCTCCAACGTCAGCGGAGAATACAATCCAGCCTGATATTGCCTGGCCAGCAGCGTGTCGCGCAGAACCACGGCCGGATAGATTCGCAGAAAAGCCGGATTGAGTTTAAGTGCCCGGCTCAGTGAACCCAGGGCTTCCTGGCGGCTGCCGCCGGGTAATCCGGGCATCAGTTGAATACCTGCCCGAATGCCGTATCGCTGCAAACGGGAAACTGCTCGCAGCGAAACATCGGGGTCATGCCCGCGGACCGAACGGGCAAGTACGTCGGCCGAAAAAGACTGGCAACCGACCTCCACGGTCGATACGCCATAGTGCTTCAACAAAGCGATCTGCTCGTCGGACAACGCATCCGGTCGGGTGGAAACCCGGATGCCGCGGACCTCGCCGGAGCGTAGATATGGGGTTACGGCGCCGAGATACGCCTCTTGCTCCGCCGCCGGCAGTAGAGTGAAGGTCCCGCCGTAAAAAGCGACCTCCCCCCCGGCCCCCCATTTGAGCATTCGGGGAAGATCCCGGACGACGTCATGGGTCGTCGGGGCCGAAGGCTGTCCGGCCGAGGCTTCCTGGCGACAGAACGCGCAACGATGCGGGCAGCCGGCATGAGCAAGAAAAAACGGGTAGATGCGCAAGAACTATTCTCCGAGCGCTGCCAAAGCTTGGAGGGCGGCTTGTTGAGCAGCCACTTTTTTACTCCTGCCACTCCCCTGTCCGATGCTGTGTCCGGCATGCCAAACCTCGATCGTGTAACGCCGATGATGATCCGGCCCTTCGGCATGAGCAAGGCGGTATTCCGGAGGAGAACCGAATCGGGCCTGCATCAACTCCTGC
The DNA here is from genome assembly GCA_001825565.1 of Desulfuromonadaceae bacterium GWC2_58_13. Lineage (GTDB taxonomy): Bacteria > Desulfobacterota > Desulfuromonadia > Desulfuromonadales > Trichloromonadaceae > Trichloromonas. Next base: position 10,436 of record MHXM01000122.1, on the reverse strand, counting down.
AGCCGAGTTTTAAAATCAATCCCGGATTTACTTTGAAACGCTTGGTCGATAGACGTTTCAAACAGCCGTAAAACCATCTGTTGAACCGGCTCGAATCCACCGTCGCAGTAAACGGCTCCGATCAGCGCCTCAAGGACATTGGCGATCAGGCTGTCCTTGTCACGGCCCCCGGTGCGCAACTCGCCTCGTCCCAGGCGCAGACATTCACTGATTTCAAGGCGACGGCCAACCCGGGCAAGACCCACCTCGCTGACCACTTCGGCACGAATCCGCGTCAATTCACCTTCGGGGAGATCGGCATAATCGACGAAAATCTTGTGGCTGATAATCATATCAAGAATGGCATCCCCCAGAAACTCAAGCCTTTCGTTATGGGGGACGACTCTTCCATTCTGCTCATTGCTATACGATTTGTGGGTCAAGGACTCCTGGAAAATCGAATAATTAACGAATACATAACCAATTCGATCCATCAGGTTTTTTTCACAATCAGTACCTTGGACCCTCGCATCCATTTCAGCCATATCCCGACCCTTCGACAAAACTCTAATCAATCGCGCGAGTATACAGAAACCCTTGCAGCTTATCAACAATTCCCCCTATATATATCAGGTTTTCCTTGATTCTTCCCAGGGGCGTTCCTATAATGTACCGATTTTACCCGACGATTGGAACTTATGGCTTTTTTTATTACTTTCGAAGGAATCGAAGGCTGCGGCAAGTCGACCCAGGCCGGCCTGCTGGCAAAACGCCTGACCGGCCGCCGGATGTCCGTGCTGACGACCCGAGAACCGGGTGGTTGTCCGATTGCCGATGCGATCAGGCAGATCCTCCTCGACCCCGCGAATACGACCCTGGTCCCCCGCGCAGAACTGCTCCTGTACGCCGCAGCTCGGGCGCAACACGTTACGGAGGTCATCGAACCGGCCTTGCGGAAGGGTTTGATCGTCATCTGCGACCGCTTCACCGATGCGACCCTGGCCTACCAGGGATTCGGACGCGGTCTCGACATCGATCTGATTCACACCCTTAACCAGGTAGCCACCGGCGGCATTCAACCCGATCTGACGCTGTTGCTCGACATGCCCCAGGAAGAAGGATTGAAACGCGCGATCCAGCGCAACACAGCTGCGTCCCTGGCCCACGAAGAACGCTTCGAAAGGGAAACTCTCGAATTTCACGGGAAGGTTCGCAACGGCTACCGGCAAATGGCCGGGCGGAGCGATCGTTTCCGCGTCATCGATGCCCAGGGGAATATCGACACCGTGGCTGGGCGCATCAACCAGGCAGTCGACGAGTTTATTTGCTCACGAAATGCGGCGCCATGACCTTTTCCCGAATCCTCGGACATGACCGACAGAAAGACATTTTGCGTCGGGCCATCGACAGCGGCCGGTTGGCGCATGCCTATCTGTTCGAAGGCCCGGAAGGCGTCGGCAAACGCCTGATGGCCCTGGCCCTGGCCCGCGCGGTGATCTGCAAAAACAATGCGGGGTGCGGCGTTTGTCCGGCCTGCCGCAAGGTCGACCACAACAATCATCCGGATCTGCACCTGCTGGAGCCGGACGGAACCACGATCAAGATCGAACAAGTGCGCAATATCCAGAAGGAACTTTCCTTCCGTCCGCTTGAAGCACCAATGAAAATATGTCTGATTGACGGTGCCGACCGCATGAACCAGGCCGCCGCCAATTCCTTGCTCAAAACGCTGGAAGAACCCAGAGGCGATGCCTTGCTCATCCTCCTGTCGGCGCGACCGGAAAGCCTTCTCGGCACCATCCGCTCCCGCTGCCAACGACTCCCCTTTACCCGGCTGCCCCAGGACACGCTGAAGGGTGTGCTGATCGAACAATTGGGTGTAGACGAGATCCAGGGGCACATTCTGGCGGCATTGTCGGAAGGCAGTTTCAAAAAAGCCTTGGGGAAGGATCGCGATCTCTACCTGAAACAGCGTCTGGAAATCCTGAAAACCCTCACTGCCTTTTCGCCCCGGAGCGTCCTGCCGATTTTCGATCTGGCCCAGGGCCTGGCGGAGGATAAGGATCGACTTCCCGACATCCTCGACATTCTTCAGGCTTTTTATCGGGACCTGCTGCTGTACCGACACGGCCGGCCGGAATGCGACCTGGTCAACATCGATCTCCTTGAAAAAATCCGCCGGGTTGCATTGAAAGAAAATACCGCCGCCCTGCTGCGCAAACTCGAGGCCATCGCCGCGAGTCGTCGACAACTCGACCGCAACGTCAACCGCCAGTTGGCCATGGAAGTGCTGCTCCTGCATCTGGCCGCCTGATTTTTAGCAACGTCAACAAATCAGAAAGTTTTTCCATAAATGCCCAGAATTGTTTCTCTAAAATTTCGTGATGCCGGAAAGCACTACCATTTCAATGCCCTCGATTTCGAGCTTCAGTCTGGTGATCGGGTCGTCGTCGAAACGGATCGTGGCCGAGCATTGGCTATCGTGGTTCAGCCCCCGGAGGAGATGAGCGAAGACCCCAGGTCGGGGGAACTCAAATCCGTCCTCCGGGTTGCCACCGATGAAGACGTCGCCATGGCGCAGTCCAACAGCAGCCAAGAAAAGGAAGCCTACCACTTCTGCCAGGAACGCATCCTGAAACGGGATATGGAAATGAAGCTGGTTCGCGCCGAATACCTTTTCGACGGCTCAAAAATCATTTTCTACTTTACCGCCGACGGTCGGGTGGATTTCCGTGAATTGGTCAAGGACCTGGCGCATCATTTTCACACCCGTATCGAGATGCGCCAGATCGGCGTCCGCGACGAAGCCAAATTAATCGGCGGAATAGGCATCTGCGGCCGGGAGCTCTGCTGCTGCACCTTTCTCACCGAGTTCACGCCGGTATCGGTCCGCATGGCCAAGGAACAAGGTCTGGCCCTTAATCCAACGAAAATTTCCGGCCAGTGCGGGCGCCTGTTATGTTGTCTGAGTTATGAATTTGAAACCTACTGCAGCCTGAAAAAAGCCCTCCCCAAGTGCGGTCGTAAAGTCATGCTCGATGCCACTCAGGGCGAAGTCATCAACCAGGACGTCCTCGGTCAGAAAGTGGTGGTCCGTCTGGAGAACGGACAGATTGTTCAGGTGACCGCCGATCAGATTGAACAGGGAAAGGGACCGACACCGACCGAAGCCGGAGAAGAAGGTTCCAAACGTAGCCGGCCGCCGCAAGGAAGTTCCAGAAGGCCTCCTCGGCCCCCCCGTGAAAAACCGACTGCGGCAAGCGAGGTAAAGAAAGCGGCAACTCCCGCTCCCTCGCCGGTCCCCCCACCTGCTCCCTCGCCGGTCCCCCCACCTGCTGCTACCGAGGCAGAAAAACCGACCGATGCCGAGGCCAGCAAAACCGGGCGAAAGCGAAGTCGGAGTCGGCGCCGTCCCCGTCGAAAATAAATCAGGAGAGCATGTTATGGATAAACGTTATTACATCACAACCCCCATATATTATGTCAACGACGTGCCTCATATCGGGCATGCCTACACCACCCTCGCCTGCGATGTGCTGGCACGCTACAAACGCGCCCGGGGATTTGAAGTCTTTTTTCTGACCGGGACTGACGAGCATGGCCAAAAGGTTGAAAAGGCTGCTCATTCAGTTGGAGAAACCCCGTTGGAACTCGCCGATCGAGTATTCAAACGGTTCCAGGCCCTCTGGGAAAAACTTAACATTTCGAATACCGACTTTATCCGAACGACTCAGGAACGTCACAAAAAAGGAGTAGCGGAGCTGTTCCGCCGCATCGAAGCCAAAGGAGATATCTTTCTCGGCGAATATGAGGACTGGTACTGCACCCCCTGCGAAACCTTCTGGACCGAAACCCAACTATTGAACGGCAACTGTCCGGACTGTGGCCGCCCAACCGACAAACTCAAGGAAGAATCCTACTTTTTCCGCATGAGTAAATACCAGCAGACGCTGATAGAGCACATTGAAAACAATCCCGACTTCATCCAGCCCAAAAGTCGCCGCAACGAAGTACTCAGCTTTGTCAGGGAGGGACTCCGGGATCTCTCCATTTCCCGCACGACCTTCTCTTGGGGCATTCCGGTGCCGGGCAACGATAAGCATGTTATTTATGTCTGGTTCGATGCCCTCGCCAACTACATTACCGCCCTCGGTTATCCCGATGATTCCGAAGGCAACATGGCTAAATTCTGGCCGGTGGACGTCCACGTCATTGGTAAGGACATCCTCCGCTTTCATACCGTCTATTGGCCGACCTTCCTCCTGGCCGCTGGACTCCCTCTGCCGAAAAAGGTCTTTGCCCACGGCTGGTGGACCGTCGAGGGACAGAAGATGAGCAAAAGTCTGCGCAATGTCGTCGAACCCAACATGCTGATCGATAAGTACGGCGTCGATGCGATTCGCTACTTTTTATTGCGGGAAGTTCCCTTCGGGCTGGACGGGGATTTCTCCCATTCGGCCTTGGTGCACCGGATCAACTCCGACCTGGCCAACGACCTCGGCAACCTGGTCAGTCGTTCCACGGCCATGCTCAGCAAGTATTTCAACGGCATTCTGCCAGCAGCCGGTCCGAGCGAAGCCGTCGACGAGACCTTCAGGAAACGCTTCGCCGCCGTCACCCTGACCGTCGACGAATTAATGAATGAATTATCCTTCAACAAGGCTCTGCAGGCCATCTGGGAACTGGTTGGCGCGGCCAACAAATACATTGATGAAACCGCGCCCTGGGGCCTGGCCAAGGATGAAAACCTGAAGCCGCGTCTCGGAACGGTCATGTACAATCTGCTCGAAGGAACTCGCCTGATTGCCCTGTTGACAGCCCCCTTCATGCCGGAAACCGCCGCCTCGATCTTGGCAACCCTCGGCCTTGACCAGACCGATTTGAGTCTTGACGGCAACGATACCTGGGGGCTGTTGCCACCGGGCACCGCCATTGCCAAGGCGACCCCTCTCTTCCCCCGAATCGAAGCGGAATAACATTCCCTTGCCCGATTTCACAAAAACCCGAAGTGGGGCGCAGTGACATGCGCCCCACTCTGTTTTGGAGCCTTCATGAATCAGCCTCTGCCGCCGTTGATCGATACCCATGCGCACCTTGATCACGAGCAGTTCGACAAGGATCGCGCAGCCGTCATCGTCCGCGCCCGCGAAAACGGCATCAGCCATATGCTGAGCGTCGGTTGCGACCTGGCCAGTTCCCGGGCCAACGTCGCCTTGTCCGAAAGCCAGCCGAATATTTTCGCTGCGGTGGGCATCCATCCCCACGATGCCGCGCAAGCCGATGAAGCCGGCATTGCCGAACTTAAAGCGATGATCGCCAACTCGCAGAAAATTGTCGCCGTCGGTGAAATCGGCCTCGATTTCTACCGCGACCGTTCGCCGCGGGACGTGCAACGCCTGGCATTTCGCCGACAAATCGCCCTGGCTCGGGAAACCGGGCTACCGATTATCGTTCATGACCGCGATGCCCACGAAGAAGTTTTGCAGATCCTTAAAGAGGAAAACGCCTCCGAAATTGGCGGCGTCCTGCATTGCTTCAGCGGCGATACGGCGATGGCCAAGGCCTGCCTTGAGCTGGGCTTCTTCCTGTCGTTTCCGGGGACCATCACCTACCCCAAAAATGCTCCGGCCCGAGACGTTGTCCGGAGCATCCCCATCGACCACCTGCTGGTGGAAACCGACTGCCCTTATCTGGCTCCGCAAGCCTTTCGCGGGCGACGCAACGAACCAGCCCACGTGCGGCATACGGCCGAAATGGTTGCCGAAATAAAAGGCTTGACCATCGAGGACGTGGCCCGCATCACCTCCCTCAATGCTTTCAAACTGTTCGGCATCGGCAGCATCGACCAGACCGCCAAGATCGCCTACAGAATCCGCAATTCGCTCTACCTGAACATCACCAATCGCTGCACCAACGCCTGCACCTTCTGCGCAAAGTTCAAGGACTTTACCGTTAAGGGGCATCGGTTGAAACTCGACCATGAGCCGTCTTTCGCGGAAGTCATCCAGGCGATTGGCAATCCAGCCTCTTTTTCCGAAGTAGTTTTCTGTGGTTATGGCGAACCCCTGCTGCGACTCGACTTGATCAAACAAGTAGCCGCCTGGCTGCGGGAGCAAGGCGTCAAGGTTCGCATCAATACCGACGGGCAAGCCAACCTGGCGCATGGCCGCAACGTTCTTCCCGAACTGGCCGGATTGGTCGATGCCGTTTCCGTGTCGCTTAATGCCCCGGATGCCCAGACCTACCAGAGGATCTGCCGATCCGGCTTCGGCGTTGCAGGGTATCAGGCCGTCAAGGATTTCCTCCGCGAGGCGCCCCGATACATCCCTTCGGTGACCGCTACCGCCGTCACGCTGCCCGGAATAGATATGTCGGCCTGCCGCCAGGTAGCCGAAACCTTGGGAGTCGAATTCAGGGAACGGGAATACAACGAGGTGGGCTGAACCATCTCTGGGGGGTGGGGTGAACACCGATGGGAATGCCGCTCTTTTCCCGGCATCATCCGGTTACGAACGCTTGAGCAGCCGTAATCAATTCAGCCAATGCGGACGAGCTTCCCGCTTCCGCATAGACACGCACCACCGGCTCGGTTCCCGACTTGCGGAACAGGACCCAGGAACCGTCCTCGAAAATAAGTTTGCACCCGTCAAGGGTGACGACGGATGCCACCCTGCGACCAGCCATGGTCGGGGGAGGATTTTTAATTTTACCGGCGAACGCCTCTTCGAGTTCGTCCGTGAGATGAACGTTTTCACGTCGGGTATGAAATTCGCCGACCCGTCGGTACAGGTCCGCCAGTAGTTCCGCAAGCGTTTTTCCTTCAACGGCAACCATTTCGGCCACCAGCAGACACGCCAGAATTCCGTCCTTGTCCGGCACATGACCGCGCAGGGTCAAACCCGCACTTTCTTCGCCGCCGATCAGAATCCGGTTGTCGCGAATATATTCACCGATGAACTTGAATCCAACGGGAGTTTCCAATACGGAAAGTCCATGATGCCCGGCAACAGCATCGACGAAATGCGAGGTGGCCACCGAACGGGCCACATCCCCTCGTACTTTTCGGGTACGAACCAGATAATCGAAAAGCAGAGCCAGTACATAGTTCGGTTCGATAAAGGTCCCGTCGACATCGAGGATTCCATAACGGTCCGCATCGCCATCGGTGACCAGCCCCAAGGAAATTTCAACATTCCCTCTAACAAGGGCCATAAAATCACCGATGCTGATCGGGGACGGCTCCGGCGGCAAGCCACCGAAATAAGGGTCGCGGTTGTCGTTGATGACGACCACCTTGACCCCGGCCTCGCGCAGCAGCACATCAAGGTAGCCACGCCCGGTGCCATACAGGGGATTGACCGCGATGGTCATGCCCGAGCCGGCGATGGCCTTAAAATCGACCAGACTGCGGATACGTTCGAAATAGGCGTCGCGGGGATCGATCTCCTCAACCAATCCCGCCCGAAATGCCTGGTCAAGCGGAATTTCCTTATAACAGATTTCGCCGAACATTGCATTGGCGCGAAGCTCGATATCCCGGGTTATTTCCGGCAGTGCGGGCCCGCCCCAGTCCGAAGAGAATTTAAGTCCATTGTATTCATAAGGGTTGTGACTGGCGGTAAAGTTGATTCCTCCAGCCGTCTTGCGCCGGAGAATTTCAAAAGCGATGACCGGCGTCGGCGTATCACGGTCGCACAAAAACGATTTGATACCGGAACCGGCCAGGATTCTGGCCGCTTCCCGGGCAAATCGGACGCCCATGAACCGGGCGTCGTAGCCGATGATCACCCCGCGATCGTGAATGCCCGCGACCCGCAGATGATCGGCAATGGCCTGGGTAACAACCCGCACATTGTCGAAGATGAAATCTTCACCAAGAATGCCGCGCCAACCCGACGTTCCGAAACTGATTCTGCTCATAGAAGTCTCCCGTCCAATAGAAACCACGAACATATCACCCAGAAACAACGCTTCAGCAAAGCCGGTCGGCATTGAGATTCCTCTCTCCCGGCACTGAACCCAACTGAAAATATCGAAAAGTATACCAGAAAAAAAGTAATGATTAATACGAAACTCGCCAATGAGCCGGCCGGGCTAAACGGGAATTTCTTCATCCGAAAGGTGGGGCGCCGGGTAATTATCGATGCCGGCGACATAGGGGCAATCCACGGGAAGAACTCCACGCTGGATAATCTTCGGCGTCAGCGGCGTACACCCGGGCCGCGCCGTAACGCGGTCAGCATACACGGTACAGAGCCGGGTTTCGAGGTCGAGCATTTCGCAGGGCGTATCGGTGTAATAAACCTCCCCCTCAAATTCTATTTTTTCATAACAGCACCGCCCACAGCGAAGGCATTTTTCTTCCCACGATTCAGATTTACCTTGTGACACAGTCTCGACCTCCAACGTTGATGCAGAATGATTCGAATGCGGAACCCTAACCAAAGAATCGCAACAGGTCAAGAGGATTACCTGTGCCGGCCACAAAAAAATGTTGACAAAAACCCAGAAACGCCATATATATAGCCTTTAAAAACGCAAACGCAAGGAGACAAGACCCATGCAGTGTCAGACTGTTCTTCCCGGTGCCGAGTGTACCTTTTGGTCTAAACAAGGCTGTATCTTTGAAGGTAACAGCTGCCAGTTGGTCATTGAAACATGTCAGGGTTGTGAACGCATCGTAAACGGGACCATCGGACAGGTTTGCTCCGTTGCCCCTTCCCCGAAGCAGAAATGGAAAAGCGGTCTCTGCAACTTCGCCACTCATCAGAAAATTGAAATTCAGAGCGTCGAAGCCAAGGTCAACCCTCTCAAAGCTTCGAAGAAGGCTGCAGCCGGCAAGAAGAAAAAGTAAACTTCGCCCGCTTATCAACGCCAAACGACAAGGGCCGGATGCTAATCATCCGGCCCTTGTCGTTTATCCTGCAAATACCAGAGACTATCGAAACAGCAGAAACAGCAACGGCAGAATAAAAGACGTGATCAGCCCATTCAAGCCGATCGCCAACCCGGCGATCGCCCCTCCGAGTCGATTCACCTCCAGCATTCTGGCCGTGCCGATACCGTGCGCTGCCGTCCCGACCGCGAGTCCCATGGCAGCAGGATCTTTTATCCCAATCAAGCGGCAGAACTCGGGACCGCACATGGCGCCGATGCACCCGGTAAGAACAACGAGGGCAGCCGTGAGCGGAGCAATCCCGCCGATTTTTTCAACGATGCTGATGGCTATGGGAGTGGTGACCGATTTCGGCGCCAGCGACAGCACCACGTCGCGACTTCCGCCCAGCAGCCAGGCAAGCCCGGACGCCGACAGAATGGAGGTCAATGCGCCGGCCAGGATGCCGATGAGAATCGGCGCCTTGCGGACAAGAATATCTTTTCTGCGCGTGTAGAGGGGAAAACCGAGCGCGACCACCGATGGGCCGAGGAGAAAAAGGATGTATTTCCCCCCCACGGCATAATCCGCATAGGAGATGCGCAGAGCGGTCAAAAGGCCGATGATGGTTACAATAGTGACTGGGACCGGGTTGAAAAAAATACTTCCGGTACGCCGATAGAGCAACTGGGCCAGGGCATAACAGAGCAAGGTCAGGCCGATGCCGAACAGGGGGGTACCCAGCAAATCACCTATCATGGGGCGCTACCCGTTTTTCCAGAAGTTTGGCCACCCACCCGGTGACCGCCATGACGACAAAGGTACTGAGTACGGTGGACACCATTATCGGCAACCATTCGGCGGCGAGCAAGTCGAAATACACCATCACCCCGACCCCGGCCGGAACAAAAAAAAGGGCCAGGTGCGACAATAGCAGCTCGACCGCATCTTCGACCCATTCGGTGCGCACCAGCTTCAGGCCAAGCGCCAGCATGAGCAGGCCCATGCCGAGAACATTCCCGGGAATCGGCAGATTCAGGCCTGTCGAGATGATTTCACCGAGAAATTGCAGGACCAGCAATATGGCAAAACCACGGACCATCGTTTTTCCTCAATCCAACTAGAGTTCGTCCTTAAGCCCCTCAATGACCGCCTTTACCTCATTGCGAATATCCTCGGCATCGGCGGATTGTTCCAGGCTCAAAAATTTCTGGAACTGCTTGATGGCCTCTTCGGGCTCTTCATCATCCAGATAGAGATTGCCGAGAGTCAGATAAGCAAAGGCAAATTGTGGATCGAGCCGTAAGGTTTCGCGACAGGACGTTTCCGCCGCCGCCAGTTCCCCGGTATCGTAATACACTTCCGCGAGGTTGTAATGTCCCTGGGGATCGTCCGGGTCGAGCGCAATGACCTTTCGATACAGGTCGATGGCTTCCTGTTCGCGTCCGCTGGCATAGGCGACATCGCCCATGGAATTCAAAGCAAAAACCGAGTCCGGATCGATGATGAGGGCTTTCCGATAGCAGGCTTCGGCTTCCTCCATCCGGTCCTGGCTATAATGCACCAGCCCCATGCTGACCAG
>MHXM01000121.1:11266-25878 GCA_001825565.1 Desulfuromonadaceae bacterium GWC2_58_13 | reverse complement strand
GAAACTAATTTCGCGGGCACACATGGTGTCAAGTTCCGATTCAAGATAGCGGCCGAGCAAACCCATCAAGGCGTTGACCTCGTCTTCGGGGCGCCCCCAGTTTTCGGAACTGAACGCATAAAGGGTAAGATAGCGGACTCCGAGGTTTCGGCATTCCGACACGATTTCCTGCACGGACTCCACGCCTCGATGATGCCCGGCTATGCGCGGCAGGTGACGCTGTTCGGCCCAGCGACCGTTGCCGTCCATGATGATGGCCAGATGCCTGGGAATACGCATCGTTATCAACTCTGAATAGATATCGGATCGGAAAGAGGGGATAAGCTAACACGAAACCGTGCCGGCAGGCAAGAGAGGATATCATTGGGGAAAAAGAGAAGGGGCACCGATTGGCGCCCCTTCGGGGTCTTACGAGATTGCCTGGACCGGACAGCTGTCGGCGCAAGCGCCACACTCGGTGCAGTCTTCGGTGATCTTGTACTTGTCACCGGCTTCAATGATGGCCCCTACCGGGCAGGTGTCGACGCAGGCGCCGCAAGCGATACACTCTTCAGAAATTTTCATGATACTTCCTCCTTGGTTGGTTGGATGGAGCCGATCGGGGTTAAATCTCCATCACTTCTTTCTCCTTAACCACCACGACCTCATCGGCCTTGGCAACAAACTTATCGGTCAATTCCTGGATCTCTTTCTCTATACGCTTGCCATCATCTTCAGAAATTTCTTTGTCTTTGGCAAGCTTTTTTACCGCGTCGTTAGCTTCACGGCGCACATTGCGAATGGCGATTTTGGCTTCCTCGCCCAGGCGCTTGAGTTGTTTGGCCATTTCCTTACGGCGCTCTTCCGTCAAAGGCGGAATCACGATACGGATCAACTGTCCGTCCGAAGAGGGATTCAGCCCCAGGTCGGACTTAAATATCGCCTTTTCAATCTCGGACACCAGCTTTTTTTCCCAGGGCTGGATGGTGATCAACCGAGGTTCGGGCACGGCCAGAGTGCCGAGCTGGTTAAGAGGGGTCGGGGTCCCATAATAGTCGACCTTCACATCGTCGAGCAGCGAAACAGAAGCACGCCCGGTACGGATCCTGGTGAAGTCCTTTTTCAAGGCCTCTATGGCCTTGTCCATCCCAGCACGAGCGTTTTTTAGGATCTCTTTCGTCATGGAATTCAATCTCCTTTGACAATCGTCCCGATCGGTTCGCCGAGAACCACCCGCATGATGTTGCCTCGACTGGTCAGATTGAAAACCACGATGGGGAGGTTGTTGTCCATGCAAAGCGAGGTCGCCGTGGCATCCATGACCTGCAACCCCATCTTCAGCACATCGAGATATGTAAGGGTGGGGAATTTGACGGCCTTATTATCCTTGGCCGGATCGACATTATAGACTCCGTCGACCTTGGTTGCTTTAAGAATGACATCGGCGCCAATCTCCATGGCACGCAGACTCGCGGCGGTATCGGTGGTAAAGTATGGATTACCCGTTCCGGCGCCAAAAATCACCACTCGGCCCTTTTCCAGGTGCCGAACGGCACGCCGCCGAATGTACGGCTCCGCCACTTCCTGCATTTCAATTGCCGACTGTACCCGGGTCACCACGCCAACCTTTTCCAAGGCATCCTGCATGGCCAGACTGTTCATCACCGTCGCCAGCATCCCCATGTAGTCAGCACTGGCCCGATCCATGCCCCGCGACGCGGCCGCCACGCCACGGAAGATATTACCGCCCCCGATGACCAAGGCGACCTGGGTGCCAAGACTCATCACTTCGCGAATTTCATCGGCGATATCGGCGATCACCTCGGGGTCGATGCCATACCCCTGCTTTCCGGCAAGGGCCTCGCCGCTGAGCTTGAGCAGGATTCTCTTATAAACCGGTTTTACCTCAACCATGTTCGTCTCGCCGGGCGCCCCCCGCAGGGAAAACCTTGTTCAGAGTGTCGACCGTTGTTCGATTACTTGACGAGAGACGCCACTTCGGAAGCGAAATCGTCTTCGCGCTTTTCGATCCCTTCGCCAAGCTGAAAACGGGCGAACCGGGTTAACTTGACGGAGGCTCCGATCTCTTTGCCCAAAGCATCGACAACCTTGACAATTTTCTGGTCCGGATCGATAACATAAGCCTGTTCAAGCAGGCAGATTTCGCCGAAAAATTTATTGATCTGGCCATCGAGGATTTTCTCGATGATGTTGTCGGGCTTGCCGCTCTCCTTGGCTTTCACCCGCATGATGTCTTTTTCGCGATCGATGACTTCGGCGGGAACTTCCTGGCGATCTAGATACTGAGGATTGGCCGCCGCAACATGCATGGCCAGTTGCCGAGCCAACACGGCAACTCGCTCGTCGTCGTGCTTCTCGGTGCCCAACTCAACGAGAACCCCGATCTTGCCTCCGGCATGAACATAGGAAGCGACCAAACCGGCGCCAGTTTCAAAGCGGGCAAATCGGCGGATATTGATATTTTCGCCAATAGTCGCCACCTGATGGGTCTGCTCTTCGGCAACCGTCCGCCCGGTACCCGGGAAAGAAGCGGCCATGAGGGCCTCAAGATCCTGAGGCCTGGCGGCCACGACAGCTTCGGCAACGCCTGCGGAAAACGCCTGAAACCCGGCGTTTTTGGCGACAAAGTCCGTCTCGGCGTTGACCTCTACGATGGTCCCCACGGAACCTTCGCCAGCCGCGACGACCATCCCTTCGGCAGCAATCCGGCCGGCCTTCTTGGCGGCGGCGGACAGCCCCTTCTTGCGCAGATAGTCGATAGCCGTTTCCATATCGCCGCCGGTTTCCCCCAGGGCTTTCTTACAGTCCATCATTCCCGCGCCCGTTTTGGCGCGAAGCTCCGATACCATAGATGCGGTAATTTGTGCCACTGCTATCCTCCTGTCGCCCACCGAATCGGATTCAGCGGGAGAAACGTTTTATGTCGACCCGGAACCTGATCAAGCCTCAATAGTAACCGGAGTTTCGGCCACAACCGGCCCTGTACCCTTATCGGCGACATCCGCGCCTTCGGCATCGGTGCGGATCGCGGTTTCACGGGACTGGGAACCTTCAATACAGGCATCGGCCATCTTGGCTGCAAACAGACGGATCGCGCGAATCGCGTCGTCGTTGCCGGGGATGATATAATCGATGTCGTCAGGATCGCAGTTGGTGTCCACCACAGCGACCACGGGAATGCCCAATTTACGGGCTTCCTTGACGGCGATTGTCTCTTTTTTGGGGTCGATAACGAACAATGCGCCGGGCAGCTTGGCCATGCTCTTGATACCACCAAGGCTTTTTTCGAGCTTGGCCCGCTCGCGCTCGAGCTGAAGAGCCTCTTTCTTGGTGATCAACTCGTAGGTGCCATCCTGGGCCATGGCCTCGATTTTCTTGAGGCGATCGATACTTCCCTTGATCGTGGAAAAGTTGGTCAGCATCCCACCGAGCCAGCGATTATTGACGTAATGCTGACCGGCCCGGATCGTCTCTTCGGTGATGGCGTCCTGGGCCTGCTTCTTGGTGCCGACAAACAGAATCTTGTCGCCATTCTCCACCGTCTGCTTGATAAAATCGTAGGCGGACTTGAAATAGCGAACCGTTTTCTGCAGGTCAATAATGTAGATGCCGTTTCTCGCCCCGAAAATATAAGGTTTCATTTTCGGATTCCAGCGTTTGGTCTGGTGACCGAAATGGACACCGGCTTCGAGAAGCTGCTTCATCGTGATCTGTGCCATGCGATTGTTCTCCTTCTGCTTGGTTGTTTTCCTCCGCCTCCCTCATCCCTGCCGGATTCCCTGCGGCCAATCCGCTGGGCACCCCCCGCCAGGTCCGGAAGCGTGCGTAGTTTCAAATAACGTGTGTGTATAACATGGGGATGCTTGATCGGCAAGTGAAAAATCACCCAAAACTGGTTTACAAGCGCCATCACATAGTCTAAGATTCGCACCCATGTCATCCGCCAGAATTAACATCTATATTGCCAGAGAGATTACCGTTCCGACCGTTCTCGGCTTGGTGATTTTCACCTTCATTCTGCTCATGGGGCGGATCCTCAAACTGGTCGAACTGGTCATCAACAAGGGGGTTCCGGCGGTCGATATCGTCAAGCTTTTCTGCTACCTGCTCCCCTCTTTTCTCGTCATCACCTTGCCCCTGGCATTTTTACTCGGGGTCATGCTCGGCTTCGGCCGCCTTTCCGCCGACAGTGAAATCGTTGCACTGAAATCTTCCGGGATCAGCCTCTTCGGCTTGAGCCGCCCAGTGATCGTTCTGGCCATCGCCGCCAGCTTGATCACCGGAGTGTTGACGCTCGCCGCCGGCCCCTCGGGAAACCGCGCCTTTCGCCAAAACATATTTCAGCTGGCTTCAAACCGGGCCACCATCGGCATCCAGCCGAGGGTTTTCAACGATGAATTCGACAACCTGGTTCTGTATGCCAGCGACACCGATGAACGCAGGGGAACCCTCGAAGGCGTAATGATCTCCGATCAACGCGTGGAAGACACCCCGTCCATCATCCTGGCTCAGCGCGGCCGGGTTATTTCCGACCATGAAAACCTGACCCTGACCCTGCGCCTGGATGACGGATCCATTCACCGGTCCTCGCCGGGGAAGGACTCCTATCAGATCATCAAATTCACCACCTATGACCTCAATCTCAACATGGGTGAACCGTTGCACAAGACCGAGAACCAACCTCATAAAGCGGCGGACTTAAAAACTGCTGACCTGAAAACGCTCCTGGCCACCCAAGACCTGCCGGCGGCAAACCGCCAGAAGCTTGCGGTCGAGTTTCACAAACGCTTCACTTACCCCCTGGCGCCCCTGATTTTTGCCCTGATCGGCGTGCCGCTCGGCATTCAATCGCACAGATCGGGGCGCAACGCCGGATTTTCCCTGTCTCTGATCGTCTTTCTCGGCTACTACCTGTCTCTCTCCCTGGCCGAGACCCTGGTCATCGAAACGGGTTTTCCGCCAGGCATCAGCCTGTGGCTGCCGAATCTGGTGTTTCTTGCGGGAGGAGCAATCCTGTTTCACCAGACCGCCAACGAAAAACGTTACGCCTTTTTCGACTGGATCGTCGAAGCGCCACGCCGAGTCATGAAAACCCTGTTTGCCGGAAAGGGCAGATCATGACCCTTCTCAGCCGCTATGTTCTTAAAAGCTTCTACCGGTTGCTATTGCTCGCCCTGACGGCATTCGTCGGCATTTTTCTGCTGATCGATTTTTTTGAGCGAATTGACGATTTTCTCGAACATGGCGCCCGCGGTTCGCTCTATTTTCTTTACCTGCTCAACAATTTTCCCATCGCCACTTTCCAGGTTATTCCTCTCGCCATCCTGCTGGCGGCATTCGGAACCATCGGCGGTCTGGCAAGAAGCAACGAATTGACGGCCATCCGTAGTGGCGGCATCAGCATCTGGCGTATCATCCTCCCCCTCATTCGAGCCGCTGTGCTTCTCACCCTGATCTCCTTGGCGGCCAACGAATACCTGATTCCCTTGAATCAAAAAAATATAAATTATATCAATCGGGTAGAAATGCAGGGGAAGGTTGAAATCTATTATAAAAGTGATCACATCTGGTTCAGGGAAGGTAACAGAATTTTCAACATCCGCCACTCACTCCCGGATGAGGGACTACTCAAAGAAGTGACCATTTTCGAATTTGACGATTCTTTTCACCTGATCGAACGAAAAGATTCACCACAGGCCAGATTCGACAGTGGAGCCTGGATCTTCGAAAATCTGGCAACGCGTCGATTCGATCCGAAAAGCGGAATGATCATCGAAAGCCATATTTTCCCGGAAAAAAAACTGCAGCTGGCAAAAAAACCGGAAGACTTCATCGAAACGCTGTACAAAACCGAACAGATGGGGTTTTTTGAACTACGATCGCTGATTGAGAAACTGCAGGGTGAAGGCTACGACGCCCGCCGCTACAAAGTCGACATGCATTCCCGACTGGCCCATCCCTTCGCTTGCCTGACCATGGCGATTCTCGGCATTCCTTTCGCCCTGCGCAAAGGGCGCGGCGCCAGCCTGTCCCTCGGCGTCACCCTGTCGGTCGCTATCGGCATCATATTCTACCTGCTCCAAGCCACGCTGATGGCGCTGGGCTATGCATCGGTCATCCCCCCGTTCGCCGCGGCCTGGTCGGCAGTCCTCCTGTTTACGTTGATCGGTCTCTGGCTGCTTCTTTCAACCCGGAATTGATCATACCGCCCCACCAGCAAAAAGCCCCACCTTTTCAGGCGGGGCTTTTTGCTGGTCTTCAGTTGTGAATCAATAGCGATAATGGTCAGGCTTGTACGGTCCCTCAATCGGCACTCCGATATAGTCGGCCTGCTGTTTCGTCAAGGTGGTCAAGCGGGCGCCAAGCTTGCCGAGGTGCAGACGAGCGACTCTTTCATCGAGGTGCTTGGGAAGAACGTAAACCTCGTTTACATACCGGCCGGTGTTGCCGAACAGCTCAATCTGGGCGATAACCTGATTGCTGAAGCTGTTGGACATGACGAAAGAGGGGTGGCCGGTCGCGCATCCGAGGTTAAGCAAGCGACCTTCGGCGAGAACCAGAATGGCGTGACCGTCGGGAAACACCCACTGATCCAGCTGATTACCGTGTTCCTGGGGATTCTTGATATTAATCTTCTTGATCCCGGGAACCTTGGCGAGCCCGGCCATGTCGATTTCGTTATCGAAGTGGCCGATGTTGCCGACGATGGCATTGTTCTTCATTTTCGCCATGTGGTTGGCGGTGATGATGTGGTAATTGCCGGTGGTGGTAACGAAGATATCGGCCTCGGCGACCACATCCCCAAGGGTCTTCACCTCATACCCTTCCATCAACGCCTGCAAGGCGCAAATCGGGTCGATTTCGGTAACGATGACCCGAGCCCCCTGACCCCGCAACGACTGGCAGCAGCCTTTGCCCACATCACCGTAGCCGCAGACCACCGCAATCTTGCCGGCCAGCATGACATCGGTGGCCCGCATGAGGCCGTCGACCAGGCTATGGCGACAGCCATAGACGTTATCGAACTTGCTTTTGGTGACGGAGTCGTTGACGTTCATGGCCGGAAACGGAAGCTTCCCTTCCTTCTGCAGCTGGTAGAGTCGGTGAACCCCGGTGGTCGTTTCCTCGGTAACGCCACGGATCGAGTTGCGGATTTCCGTCCAGTCGTTGCGTTTCTCGGCCATGGAGGATTGCAGACATTTGACCAGCTCGACCCAATCCTCCGGATCTTCTTCGGTGAGGGTCGGCACCCCGTTCTGCTCGAATGTGGCACCCTCAAGAACCATCATGGTAGCATCGCCGCCGTCGTCAAGAATCATGTTGGGCACCTGACCGTCGGGCCAGGAAAGAGCCTGTTCGGTGCACCACCAGTACTCGGCCAGGGTTTCCCCCTTCCAGGCATACACGGGGATTCCCTGGGGGTTGTCCGGAGTACCGTTTTTACCCACCGCCACGGCGGACGCAGCCTGATCCTGGGTAGAAAAAATATTGCAGGAGGCCCAGCGCACCTCGGCACCGAGTTCGACCAGGGTCTCGATAAGTACCGCGGTCTGGATGGTCATATGCAACGAACCGGTGATACGCGCCCCCTTGAGAGGTTGCAGATCCCGGTATTCCTCGCGCAGAGCCATCAACCCCGGCATCTCGACTTCGGCCAGTTCGATCTCCTTGCGCCCCAATTTGGCCAGAGCCAGATCCTTGACCTCGAAATCTCTTATTGGCGTTTTCATGATTACAATCACTCCTTGTTGGTTAAATTAATCTTCAATGCGACCAGCCGCCAGGATGAACACCCCCTGCTGGCCGACCGTTCCGTAAACAGGCACAAACCGGGCACAGGAAAACCCCGCTCCGGCCAGCCAAGCTTCAAGTTCCGTCCGTTCAAACCCGAGCCATTGATCGGCCAGCTTGTCACGGACCCAGTCCTGATCATGGCGCTGAAGGTCGGCAATCACCAACCTGCCCCCCGGGGCGAGAATACGGCAGGCCTCCTGGAACACCCGCTCAGGCAGCGCCGCATGGTGAAGCACCATGTTCAGCAGCAAACAATCCACCTCGTTGTCGCCCAAGGGTAGATGCGACATTTCGCCGAGACGGAATTCGATCCCGGCCAGACCCTCCTGACCGACCCGGAGGCGAGCCTCGTCAAGCATGGCGGGCGAATGGTCGACACCGACCACCTTCGGAGCCTTGCGGCTCAAGGAGGCCAGAATATTACCGGTACCCACCCCCACTTCCACGATGACCCGGCAGACGGGAATTTCGTTGAGCAACGCTGCCAGATAGGATGGAACCGACAACAGGTTGCGACTGAAATCGTCCCATTGCCTGGCATGACGGTCAAAAAACTCGAGACTGCGCCGACGTCGGGAGTCGAGAATCTCCGACACCCGTTCCAGGTCCCGCTCCCGATTCGCCACGCTATTCAGGGACTGTTCCATGGTTGGCCAGATGTCGAGAAAAAATTGATTGTCGCCCTTGAGCCGATAATAAGCCCAGGTTCCTTGCCTTTTTACCGAAAGTATCCCGGCATCGGAAAGAATTTTCAGGTGCCGGGATACCCGCGACTGCCCCATGGCCAAAACAGAGGTCAGTTCCTGAACGGTAAACTCCCCTTTGGACAACACGCCCACCAGGCGTAAGCGGGTTACATCGGCGAGGGCTTTAAAGGTATCGATCATCAATCCATCAACTTTAGTGACTTAAATAAATCAAGTTTTCTTGATTTATCACCGCCCGGCCCTAAGGTCAAGAACAAAAACGGACGGATCCCGTCGATCCGCCCGTTTCTCCGTCCCGCCGATTTCTCAATTCAAAGAAAAAACCACCGTATGCAGAATCCGGGTATCCGCTTCCCTGAACTGAACTCTCAATTCCCCGGCCGACGTGGCCTCCCCCGGGAAGAACAGGAATCCCCGCCCCAGGGTTCCGGCGGCGATAGTCCGGTTGTCCAGTTGCTTCGAGGCCAGGTCTCGCGAAATCTGTCTTCCGGCATCTCCGGAGGTACCGGATTGCGCCCCGCCGAAGACGGCCCCGCCGGCGGCGCCGAGGGCAGCCCCCTTGGCTGCGGAAGTCCCGACATTCTCACCGCTGACAATCCCGATAGCCGCTCCGATGATCGCCCCGCCGGCCGCACCGATCAGTGAACCCTTACCGGCGCCGCGAGCAATTTCGGCGTAATCCGAATTTTTTTCAAGACGCTGATAGGTGGTCCGGTTATCCAGCAGATTCCAGTAGTTGCCGTCGGCGTCGATCAAAAAAGTCTGTTCGGGCACGATATCGAGCCCATGGCTGCCGGTATTGTCGACAATGACCTGAACCGGCAGCAGTCCTGCGCCACGGATATCAAACCCGAAAACCTCGCTGGCCACGGATTTGTCCGCATAAGCCTCGGCCGCGACCTGAGCGCCGGCAACCATCTGCATTCCCGAATAAGCCGACGGCGGCCGGAAAGGAACCTCCTGACTCTTATAAGAGGCGCATGAAACAACCCAAAATGCCAATGATAATGCCAGGAAGCAATTTCTGCCGCGCATCGTTTTTCCTCCTCATCTCGAAATGCTGTTTTTTGAGTTATTTTAACACATTCGCCACAATCGGCAAAAACGGACGGAGGTCGATCAGCTGCCGGTCAAAACGACCAGGGTTGATGTGCCATGCGCCAGGAGTTTGTCCTGACCGTCCTGGATGGTCACCGATAAACTGACCGTTCGACGACCGAGGTGCAGAATTTGCGAACGGGCCGTCAGCCGATCTCCGGCTTGGCCGCTTCGAATATAGTTAAGGTTCAGATTGGAGGTGGCGACCTTCAACCCGGAGGGAAGCAGACTGGCCGGGAAAAAACATGCCGTATCGGCCAATGTCGCCAGCAGGCCGCCATGGGCTCCGCCAAAATAGTTGAGGTGGCGGTCATCGACCACGACTTCCATAATCGCGTGAGTTTCCCCGCTCTCCACCAAGCGGATACCCAGGGTTTTGAGCAGGGGAACCGCGGCGGCCAGGTCAATTGAGGTCTGTAACATCGTCTCTCTCCTTTCGGTGCAGAATTGCCATCAGCCTTTTTCGCCCCGCCAGCACCATCAAGGTGGCATGGAACCAAATCCAGACAAGACCCGTGGCCAGCAGGCGACCGCCGGGATGATCGGTGCAACGATCGAACCAGCGTTCAAGGCGGTCAAGGACGAGGGTTTCTTCCCCGCGAAAAGATGGATTCCGTCGCCGTCCCAACCAGACATCCATTGCAAACAGAAGTTGCCATCCGTTGTTCCGCACGTAAGTTCCGGAACGATACCAGGTCCGCTGGCGTTCTCCCCAAGTCATGTCCTTGAACAATCGCTTGAGTCTCTGAAAAAACGGAAGCAGGTCCAACCTGCCGGCATCTCCCTGGCGCCGGTAAAGATCGGGAGCCTGACGTAAAAAATTAGCCCAACCAATAGCGGCGGCATTCATGATCAGCGCATTGAGAAGCTGCCTCCGAAACAACCCTTCCGTTTCGAAACGTCTGGCGGAAGTCTGGATTTCGGCCGGAAGCAGAACCCATTCGCCGCATTCCCGAACGGCATCGGCAAAACGTTCGTCCTCCAAAAAAGGGAGCGACGTATCAAACTCGCCAATAGTCTCAAAAAAGGCGCGGCGGACCAGAAAACCCTGATCACCGTGGATGCAGCCACGGCGATTGAGGCGCGCCTTGCTTTCGTAAAAAGCATATCCCCGGGGAATCTCATTCTCGGGATGGTCGAAACAAAGGGCAAAATGACCGGCCACCGCATTGTCCCCCTGGCAATTGATCAAGTGGTCTAAGAAGAACAAGCCATCCGCCAGGGCGTAGGTATCAAGGAAACAAGAGTCGGCATGGAGGAACAGCAACGATTCCCCCCTTGCCTTTTCCGCCCCGGCATTAAGTTGTCGGCCTCGCCCCGGCAACGACCTGACCAGGACCACCTTAAACTCGGCGCCATGGGCAAAAGTCTCGACCATGGCGGGAGTTGCGTCATCCGAGCCGCCATCGACAACGACCAATTCGAAATCGAGTCCGCGCTGTGCCCGCAAAGAGGCCAACAGCCCCGGCAAGGCTGCCGACTCGTTATAGGTCGGCACGATAATAGAAAGTCTTGGAATCGCCAGATCGTTCAAGGTAAGCACCTGCATGGATAGTAGATACGGGGATTCATGTTAACTGAATCCGGCGGAATAAAAAAAGGCGAACCTTCCGGTTCGCCTTTTTTATTCGTTTACCGATATTCTTAAATTCCGGCCCGCTTGCGTAAAGATTCGATCCGGTCGGTACGCTCCCAGGTGAATTCGGGAATTTCCCGTCCGAAATGTCCATAGGCCGCGGTTTTCTTGTAGATGGGCCGCAGCAGGTCGAGAGTTTCAATGATGGCACGAGGGCGCATGTCGAATTCATCGCGGGAGATGCGGGCAATTTCATTGGAAGGGATCTTGCCGGTGCCGAAGGTATTGATCATAACCGAAACCGGTTCGGCCACCCCAATCGCATAGGCGACCTGGACTTCACACTTGTCGGCCAGACCTGCCGCCACAATATTTTTGGCCACGTAGCGAGCCATGTAGGATGCGCTGCGGTCAACCTTGGAAGGATCCTTTCCCGAGAAGGCTCCGCCGCCATGGGAACCCTGGCCGCCGTAGGTGTCGACAATGATCTTGCGGCCAGTCAGGCCACAGTCGCCCATCGGCCCGCCGACCACGAAACGACCGGTCGGGTTGATGAAATACTTGGTTTTTTCATCGAGCAGATTTTCCGGAATGACCTTTTTAATGACCTCTTCGAGGATAGCTTCCCTGAGGGTTTCGTAGGTCACATCGGGAGAATGCTGGGACGAAACAACGATGGCGTCGACCCGAATCGGCTTGTCATTGATGTACTGGATCGACACCTGGGATTTGCCGTCCGGGCGCAGAAAGGACAACAGGCCGCTTTTGCGCACATCGGTAAGCCGCTTGGTCAGTTTGTGCGCAAAGGTGATCGGCATCGGCATCAGTTCGCGGGTTTCGTTGCAGGCATACCCGAACATCAGCCCTTGGTCGCCCGCCCCCTGCTCCTTGTACAATCCTTCTCCTTCGGTCACCCCCTGAGAGATGTCCGGAGATTGCCGATCAATGGAAGTAAGCACGGCACAAGTTTCCCAGTCGAACCCCATGGCCGAGTCGTTGTAACCGATCTCCTTGATCGCCTGGCGGACGACGTTGGGATAATCGATACGAGCATTGGTGGTGATTTCACCGGCAATCACCGCCATTCCGGTAGTGACCAGGGTTTCACAGGCGACGCGGGATTTCGGATCTTGCTCAAGGATGGCATCGAGAATGCTATCGGAAACCTGATCGGCAATCTTGTCGGGATGCCCTTCGGTTACGGACTCGGAGGTAAACAAAAAGTCGGTCATGGCCATGGAAATTATGTCCCCTTATTTTTTCAGGTTAACAGAACGCGAAATTATATGGAACCGAGATCCGGGCTGTCAACAACAAATCATAAAAATGGCTTGAAAACCTCGGGAAACCTGCGATTCATTTCGGCGTCCAGGCGACGGTTAATCTCCGAAGCCGTCGCCAGGCTCAGGAGTTCGGTCAGCAGGAGCTCTCCTTCTTCCCGGCGAACCAACCGCAGGATTTCCTTGACCCGCGGAATGCTCGGAGGATTCATGGACAGTTCGTCAAAGCCGAGGCCCAGTAGAATCAGCGTGTATAATGGATCGGCGGCCATTTCTCCGCACATGCCCACGCTGATCCCTGCTTGCCGCGCCGCCCGGCAGATCGCCTGAAGAGCGCGCAGAATCGCCGGGTGTAGTGGTTCATAAAGATAGGCCACATGCTCGTTGCTCCGATCCACCGCAAGGCAATACTGAATAAGGTCATTGGTCCCGACGGAAAAGAAATCGACTTCCCTGGCCAACAGGTCGGCAATCAGCGCCGCCGAGGGGATTTCGATCATAATTCCGATCGGCATATGCGGATCAAAGTCAATGCCCTCGGCAACAAGTTCCGCCCTGGCTTCGGCCAGCAGATCCTTACAGGCACGGATCTCCGCAACCCCGGAAATCATCGGAAACATCAGGCGAACCTGACCGAACGCCGAGGCCCGGAGGATGGCCCGCAACTGCGTTTTGAACAGCCGCCGTTCTTTAAGCGAAAAGCGCACTGCCCGCAGCCCCATGGCCGGGTTGGGCTCATCGGCAACATTGATTTCGGGTGCAAATTTGTCGCCCCCAAGGTCGAGTGAACGAATCGTAACCGGATGCGGAACCATGGCTTCCACCACGGATCGGTAGGCGACAACCTGATCGGTCTCCGAGGGCGGAACGGCCCTGTTCAGATAGAGAAACTCCGAACGAAACAGGCCGACGCCTTCGGCGCCGTAACGCAGGGCCAGAGGGAGTTCGGCCGCCAGTTCGACGTTGCCGCGCAGGCGGACGCGACAGCCGTCGAGAGTCTCGGCGGGCAGCGAGTTGCGGCTGAGGAGTTCCGCCTCCCGATTTTCGTAGGCCTGCTGTTTTTCCTCGTATTCGCGATAGGTTTCGGCAGAGGGGTTGAGTACCAGATAACCGAGGGTACCGTCGACAATCACCTGGGTTCCGCTCGGCACTCGGGTAGTGACGGTTTCAAGACCAATAACCGCGGGAATTCCCAACGACCGGGCAAGAATGGCTGTGTGCGAAGTCCTGCCCCCGAGATCGGTGACGAAACCGATGATTCTGGCCTTGTCCATCAGCATGGTGTCGGCGGGCGACATGTCATGGGCAACCACGATCACCTGCCGGTCGATATCCAAAATCGGTTGCTGGGACTGGCCCTTCAAGTTACGCAACAGTCGTTCTCCAACCGAATCGATATCCGAACGACGCTCACGCAGATATTCATCTTCGATCGAATTGAAAACATCTTGAAACTTCTTCAATGTCCGCTTCAACGCTCCTTCAGCGTTAAGAAATTCGTCCCGGATCAGGGCAGTAGTCCCATTGAGGAGCATCTGGTCTTCAAGAATCAAAAGATGGGTGTCGAGAATGTAAAGGTGTTCTGCCAATCCGCGAGCGTTAACGGCCGAGCGAACTTCTTCAAGCTGGGCGCGGGACAGTCGCACCGCCTCCATAAAAGCTTGGATCTGCTCCGGAACTTCGTCGGCCGAAATACGACGTTCAACCGCCGACATCCGTGCGCGGTCGACGGAATAGGTCTGCCCGAGGGCGATGCCGGGAGATGCGGCGACACCGACCAGCAGGGTGTCCTGTGGTATGTCAATCTTCTCCAAAGCCATTTTCGATCAACTGGGCAATAGCCGCAAAGGCGGGTTCCATATCCGGGCCAGCGACAGTTACCTCGATTTGCGACCCTTTTGGAGCCGCCAGCATCAGAATTCCCATGATACTTTTGCCATTAACCTCGACCCCGTCTTTCTCAACGGTCACCTCCGCATGAAACCGATTTGCCGTCTGCACCAACTGGGCAGCGGCCCGGGCATGCAGGCCGAGCCGATTCACTATGGTAAACTGCTGTTTTTTCATTCGTTACCCTTATGCCGCGGAAAAGTTTAAATGCTCCTCACCGATTTTTATCTGGCCAGCAATAGCAACCCCCCCGACGACATCAAAATG
>MHXM01000121.1:209-11235 GCA_001825565.1 Desulfuromonadaceae bacterium GWC2_58_13 | reverse complement strand
GCCAACCCAGCAGAACCACCGTCGGGATAGCCGCAAATCCCCAGCCGGGCCACCCTCCTTCATTTTCCAGGCATTGAAAAACCAGATGTGCACATAATCCTCCCAGGAAAATGACGGTTCCTTCCTTGCAGCGAACAGCCAGATCGGGGAGGTGAAATCGCTGAATGACCGGGACCACCTTGATTCCGAGCTTGTATCCGCCGAACAGTCCTCCAAGGCGAAAACCCAGGTGAGGTATGTTAAACATGACGAGAAAAACTACCGGAGCCCACATGGAACCCTGCAATGCAATATAAACCGCAATGCAAGCCGAAAGTGGGCGGAGGCCGCCCCAGAAAAATGCATCCCCCATGGCGGCGTAAGGAGCCATGATCATGGTTTTGAATCCGTCGATATCGACCGGGTCACCCGTTTCATCCCGGCTGAGTGCTTCCTCAAGCGCGAGCGTCGTCCCCAGGATCGGCGAAGCCATGAAGGGGTGCGTGTTGAAATACGCCAAATGTCGCTGACAGGCCTGCGTCAGCTCCTCTCCGCGATAAAAAACCCGCAAGGCCGGCCCCAGGATATAGAGCACTCCCAGGCTCTGCATCCGTTCGAAATTCCAGCTCGCCTGTAGCAGGAAGGAGCGCATAAATACATGAATCAAAACCCATCGCGACAGCATAAGCTTAACCTGAGTTTTACCGGCACCAGAGAAATAGAAACACGGTCAGGAACGAAATTCCGAACAGGACAATCGAGCGGCTGAGATTAATCGTGCTGATAATCATCGCCACCCCGACCAGTGGAAAAGCCAGCCGAACCCAAGGCGAAGCCTCACTGATGAGTGGCATCAGGTACGGCGTCAGATGTAATACGGCAACCGTTCCGGCCGATACGATCACCAGATAGGTGGCCAGCGAGGCCGCCGCGAACAGGACAATTCCCAACCGATGCCAGTGGTCGGCGGCCGACAATCGTCCTCGCAGCACGGCATTCTCGGCCTTTTCCAGCAACATTCCGTTACCTTTGCGGGCCAGGCGGTCAAAAACCTGTCCAACCTTGCCCAGGGGCATCGTCACGAGCAGACAGAGCAGGATCATCGGCAGGCCGGGGATACCGGTCCAGCGTCCCATGATGATCGCAAGCGCCGTTCCGCCAACGGCAATCTGGGTATCGTCCGGAGGGATGGCAGATCCGACCGGGAGACGCCCAAGCCATAACAGCTCGATGAGAATTCCCCCCTGCAATCCGATCCACGGATCGCCCAGGACAAGGCCAACCGCCGGTGCGGCAACAATCGGCCGCGACACCATGAACTGCATTGCCGCCGTTCGATCAAGACCGGCCAGAATGGATATTCCGCCGGCAAAGATGTATTCCGCGGCAAAGGGCATGTCAAGCTCCCAGGCTCTGAACGAGTTTCTTCCAATCCTTCTCCCGGTCGGAAGGAATGCACTGAGACACGATGCGCACGCCATCCGCTTCAAGAATCCGAAGATTGTCCACGTCGGCAGGATCGAGGGCAATCGTGCAGGCAACCCGCTGCTTCCCCTGCCCTCCATGCATATTTCCAAGATTCAGTTTGCCGCAACCGACCCCACGACGATGAATGGCCAAGGCATCCTGCGAATTGGCCAGCAACAGCAGGACCTTCCGGTCAGTCAATTCCATTGACGAAAGGAGATCGGCAACCCTTTCAACGGTATCGATAACGACCCGGATGCCTCTGGGAACGGCGGCTTCCATGAGGAGTTTCTGAAAACCATTGCCGGCCGCCTGGTCATTGGCCACCACGATACAATTGGCGTTGACATAGGGAACCCAGGATTCCAGCACCTGACCATGAATCAACCGATTGTCGATGCGGGCAAGCACAATACTCATGGCAACTCTCTGGCGACCAGCAAAGAAACGCTATTTTTTCAGAAGCTCGCTCGGAAGGGAAATGCTCTGTACCCCGTAGGCTTTGAGCATGCCGGACAACTCATTCAGGGCAAGACCTTCCTGGCTGTTGAAAAACTTGAGTACCATGGGAAGATTGACGCCGGTAAGTACTTCAATCCGCTCGGTTTCGAGAAACGACAGGCTGATATTGGAAGGAGTACCGCCGAACATGTCGGTCATGATGACAACACCTTCGCCATCTTTCCCGACCTCGCCGATGGCCGTCTTGATGCGTTCCCGAATACTCTCGACGCTGTCTCCCATGCCGATGCACACCGAACGAGCATTCTCCGCTGGCCCGATGATCATTTCCGATGCGTTGATCAGTTCTTCACCCAAGCGGGCGTGCGTCGCGATTACCAGTCCAATCATGTTTTACCCCTTGGCGATATCCCGGTGAACCACCTCAAGCGTAACACCCGTGGAAGAAAAACTCGAACGCAGGGCTTCGACAATGGCCACGCTACGATGCCGACCACCGGTGCAGCCAACGGATACGGTCAGATAACTTTTGCCCTCTTTTTGGTATTGGGGCAGCAGGAAAGCGAACAGGTCTTTGAAGTGGGTGAGGAATTCATGGGTTTCCGGTTGTCGCAGCACATAGTCGCTCACTTCGCTGTCAACTCCGGTCAATGGTTGCAGTTCGGGAACAAAATGCGGATTCGGCAGGAACCGTACATCCATCACGACATCCGATTCGGCTGGCAGTCCATATCGAAAACCGAATGATTGCAGTAGGACGACCAGAGGCAGAACATTCTCGTCGCCCCGAATGAGTCGAACTATTTTTGACCGAAGCTGGTGGGGCGTCAACCGGGAAGAATCGACGATGGCCGTGGCCTGGGCGCGCAAACCGGCGAGCAGTTGGCGCTCCTGGCGGATGCCCCCGGCAACTCCCCCCTGCAAACCGAGGGGATGCCGGCGGCGGGTTTCCGAATAACGTCGGGTCAGAGCCTCGTCTGAAGCATCAAGAAAATAGATTTCGAGCACGTGCCCGTCTTGCCTCACCACCTCAAGGGTGGTTTCGAAACCGGCCAGAAAATCGCGATTGCGCACGTCGATGACCACCGCAACTTCCGAAGTGAAATGCACCCCATGTTCGGCCAGCGTCAGAAATTTGGGAAGCAGAGCCAACGGCAGATTATCGACGACGAAAAAACCCTCGTCCTCGAGGGCGCGGGCCGCCGAGCTTTTGCCCGACCCGGACAGCCCGGTGATGATGATGACACGCTTGCGGCTATTCAAGATTATCCCCGATGATGGAATGGGCGTGCAGCCAAGCCGTTTCAGCCATTCGTTTTTCCAGCCGATCCTGGAATTCCTGGGCACTGTGGTAACCCATTTCCTTGAGTAGCTGGTTGCGGGCGGCGACTTCAACAATAGTGGTGATATTGCGCCCTGGGCGGACCGGAATTTTCAACAGGGGAATCTCCAAACCGAGAATGCTGTAGGTCATCTCCTCGATACCCAGGCGGTCATACTCACCATTCTCCTGCCATTCAACCAATTCGATCGCGACATCGATTTTTTTTCGCTCGCGTATCGCGGCCACCCCGAACAGGTGTTTGATATTGATGATGCCGAGGCCGCGAATTTCCATGTGATAATGCAGAAGATCGCTGCCTTCTCCAAACAAAACCGCAGGCAATTTCATGCGAATCCTCACTACATCATCGGCAACCAGTCGGTGCCCCTTGAGAACCAGATCAAGAGCACATTCACTCTTGCCCACCCCGCTCTTTCCCAGCAACAGCACACCGACGCCAAGGACATCGACCAATACGCCATGCACCGTGGTTGAGGGGAGCAGCCGTTCTTCAAGAAACTGGGTGATTAAAGAAATGAACTTGGAACTCTGGTGCCGGGACAGCAGGAGGGGGATCGAATATTTTTCGGCCTTATCGATCAACAACTGGGGCGGGGTCTGACCCTTGGTAATGATAAAACAGGAAACGTCAAGCTCGCAGAGACGGCGCAGGTTGAGTTCGGCGACTGCCGGATCGAGTTGTTCAAGGTAACTCAACTCGGTGGAACCCAGGACCTGAATTCGATCGGGGTGCAGATTCGTCGTGTAACCGGCCAGGGCCAATCCTGGCTTCTGGATGCGCGGAACCTGTACCCGTTTGCCCAGACCTCGTTCCCCAGCCAGCAGCTCAAGGTCGAGCCCGGCCTCTTTCTCCCCCAGCAACTCTTGGATACTCAGTCCAGACATGCCTTCCTGATCCACTCTGGTTCACATGAAAGCAGCAAGCCCCGTGGAACCGCCAAGGTCGTTTATAACTTGTCTTCTTCTTCGACGATAATGCGGTAGAGATCCTCACTATCGGCTGCCTCAATAAGACGCCGGCGAACAGCGGGGTTCTTCAACAGTTTGGATATTCGCGCCAGGGTCTTCAAATGAATACCGACCGACTCTTCCGGTGCCACCAAAAGAAAGAACAGATGCGCCGGCTTGCCGTCCATCGAATCAAAATCGACCCCTCCCCGGCTTCGGCCGAAGGATAATAGGAGCTGATCGATGTCCTTGAGCTTTCCATGGGGAATCGCAACGCCCTCCCCGATTCCGGTGCTGCCAAGGAGTTCCCGTTCCTGCAATACCCTGATGACCTCTTCTCGATCCAGACTGTCGGTCACCCTGACGATGGCGTCGGTCAACTCCGCCAACACCTCATTCTTGCCTGTCGACTTGAGGTCGCCGGCAATTGCCGCCGAGCTCAGAAGGTCTGCTATCTTCATAACCTGTATGCTTTATAAGTTTCGAGGATACTAAAAAGCCCGACAGGGGGGAATCCCCCTCTGTCGGGCAGAGAACAACTTATTTCACCTGCGGAACAATCAAACCGTAGTTACCATCCTTACGACGATAGACAACGTTGATTTCTTCGGTCATCGAATCGGTAAAAACCAGAAAATCCTTATGCAGCAGGTCCATCTGCATGACCGCCTCTTCGACCGCCATCGGTTTCACCGGGAAACTGTTGCTGCGGATGATGGTTGGCTCGGGAGAACCGACATCGATGCTTTCAGCGGCGAAAACCGTTTTCTGAACCTGCCGTTCCTTGCCGTTGGCCGGCTTGTGTTTTTTAAGTTTTTCCTTGTAGCGTTTCAGTTGACGTTCGATCTTGTCGACCATGGCGTCGATCGCAGCATACATGTCGTTGGTTTCTTCCGAGGCCTTGATGGTGATCCCCTTGGCGGAAATTGTCACAACAGCCTTATGCCGGATTTTTTTCTCAACGGAAAGAACCGCTTGAGCATCAATCGGTTCATCGATGTATTTTTTGACCCGGTCAAGTTTCTCTTCTACGTAAGCGCGAACCGGTTCGCTGACTTCCATATGTCTGAATGTGACTTCAATTTGCATACTAAAACCTCCTGGTGATAAGTTTCCGCCGGGTGAAACCAATTCTTTTTTCAAGTATAACGGTATCTTGAATGTTGGCCATACGCACGGAATTAAAAAAGCCGTTTTCTCTCCGTGGAAGATCCCAAACCGAGCATTTCGCGGTATTTTGTAACCGTGCGGCGGGCAATATCGATCCCCTGTTGACGCAGGATATCGACGATCTTCTGGTCGGAATAAGGTTTACGCTGGTTTTCGGTCGAAATGATTTCCTTGATTTTGCTCTTCACACTTTCAGAGGCGATCGAATCACCTTCCGTCGTGTTGATGCCACTGTTGAAGAAGTATTTCAGCTCAAAAAGCCCCTGCGGCGTCTGAACATATTTATTGGTCGTGACTCGACTGATCGTTGATTCGTGCATCTCGATATCCTCAGCGACATCCCGAAGAACCAGGGGTTTGAGATAAGCAACCCCTTTATCGAAGAATTCACGTTGAAACTTGACGATGCTCTTAGTGACTTTATAAATCGTCCGTTGCCGCTGATGAATACTCTTGATCAGCCAAACCGCGCCACGCATCTTGTCTTGAATATACTCTCCGGCTTTGGCGTCGATATTTTCACCGCCGGAAAGAGCGTTGCGATAGAAAGAATTGATGCGAAGATTCGGCAACCCTTCGTCATTGAGCACAACGACGTACTCTTCGTTGATTTTGTAAACGAAAATATCCGGGGTGATGTAATGAACGTCTTCCTGGCTATAGACGCTGCCTGGGCGGGGATCGAGCCCGGAAATAATCTTGGCGGCGCCAAAAACATCATCCAGGGAAACTCCGAGTGCTTTGGCAATCACCGAGTATTTGCGGTTTTCCAACTCGGCTATGTGCTCCCGGAGAATCGATTCGACCAGGCTTCCGGCCATGCCCAAGTGCTCAATCTGGCAAAGCAGGCATTCTTGCAAATTGCGGGAAGCAACTCCCGGAGGAT
This sequence comes from Desulfuromonadaceae bacterium GWC2_58_13, assembly GCA_001825565.1. Classification (GTDB taxonomy): domain Bacteria; phylum Desulfobacterota; class Desulfuromonadia; order Desulfuromonadales; family Trichloromonadaceae; genus Trichloromonas. The sequence goes on along the minus strand of MHXM01000121.1, from coordinate 4,978 downwards.
CGAAATCCTGTACCATATCAAGAGCTTCGACGGCCTTTTCTAAAGAGACGCCGGAGGTTTCGGCTATTTCATCGAGCGATGCCTGCAGGTAACCATCGTCATCGAGATTGCCGATAATTTCTGCGGCAATCTGGCGAATGTCGTCATTCATGCGCGACAAGTTGAGTTGCCACATCAGATGATCGGTCAGCGTCCCTTTCTTAGTCAGCAGATTTTCGTAGGAAGGACGGTCATCATCTTCTTCGTAAAAATCGGCCGTGGAACCGCCCAGACTATATCCTTCGAGATAGGTCTGCCAGTCGATGTCAGCCATTCCTTCGCTGTCGCCGGCAACCTCCTTGATTTCTTCGGCCGCCTCTTCGCTTTTTTTGGCTTCCGCGGCAGCCTCTTCCAGTTCTTTTTCTTCAGGGGTTTCGGCCCCTTCCTCGAGAACGGGATTTTCCTCAAGCTCTTGCTGAACCATGTCGACCAGTTCCATCCTGGACAACTGGAGCAGCTTGATCGCCTGTTGCAACTGGGGTGTCATCACCAGTTGCTGACTGAGTTTTAGTTGCTGCCGGAGTTCTAAGGCCATTACCGACTCATTCCGTTAGTAAACGCTTTCACGTTATTTGCCCCGACTTAAAGCCGGAACTTTTCACCAAGATAAATGGTGCGTGCTCTTGAACTAGCGGCAATTTCCGCTGGCACGCCATATTCGAGGATCTCGCCCTCGTTCAGGATATATGCTTTATCGCACACTCCCAGAGTTTCACGTACGTTGTGATCGGAGATCAGAACCCCAATACCGCGCTCCTTGAGCTGGTTGATGATGTTCTGGATATCCATAACCGCGATGGGGTCGATCCCGGCAAATGGCTCGTCAAGAAGGATAAAAGCTGGTTCGATAACCAGCGCCCTGGCAATTTCCACGCGCCTTCGCTCGCCCCCCGAAAGGGCATAGCCGTAGGATTTGGCAACATGCCCCAGGCGAAAATCGTCAAGCAGCTGCTGCATCCTCTCCATCCGCACATTCATGGAAAGATCGAGGGTTTCGAGAATCGCCAGCAGGTTTTGTTCGACCGTCAGCTTGCGGAACACCGAAGCTTCTTGTGGGAGATAGGAAATCCCGGCCCTCGCCCGCTGATACATGGGCAGGTCGGTGATATCCTTCTCGTCCAGAAAAACCTTGCCCTGGTCGGGACGAACCAAGCCAACCACTATGTAAAACGAGGTGGTTTTACCTGCCCCGTTGGGGCCCAGCAGCCCAATCACTTCACCGGAAGCAACGTCAAGATCAACGGCCTGGACCACTTGCCGCCCTTTGTAGGCTTTACACAGTCCCCGGGCAGAAAGCCGACGAATCACTGCTTCTCCCCTTGGGGATGAAACAGTGCATTGACCCTGGCGCCTTCCTTGCCTGTCACCACGCTGCGTTCCTCATTCAGGAAAACGGTAATCTCGTCACCCTGAACAAAATCCTGTCCCTGGTGAACCTTCGGTTCCCCGGTGAGAACAACCTTTCCCTGTTGGTTGAAAAAGACCGCCTTGTCCCCCGTTGCGATCCGCTCACCCTGGACAATCCGGACTCCGTTCAAAGCGACAACCTTTTCGATCAGACGGCTCCCGGTCTGATAATAGACGTCCAGCTCTTCCGCATAAATTGTTACATCCCCCTGCTTTGCCACAACAGTGCCGGAGAATTTGGCCGTTCCCGTCTGGTCATTGCCCTCAAGACGGTCGGATGCAATTTCGATCGGCGCATCACTTGAATAACTGCCCAGTATAGACTTTTCTTCAGCCCCGCCGGACGCAATCGCGCCGAGTGACAATGCCAGCAGCAGAACTATATGCAACATTATTTTCTTCATTGTTTTTCATCACCATGGAGGCGAGCCTTCACGTCAGAAAAAACCCGATATGCCAGAGTATCCACGTATAGTTGAAGCCCTTTGCCGGTCAACTCCATTTGCGCAGAAATGATACGGACAGGCGATTCGGTGCTGATCATCCGCGTCACGTCGGAATAATCGAGCTGGTCCGAATAAAAAATGTAGTCTTTCGTGCTCTTGACTACCACATCCCCATGGACCCGGACCATTTTATTGTCGGACTGGGTTTCACCGTCTTGTGCCGTCAGGGTTCCGGCTTCGAGACCCTTTTCATCGTAAAACGTCATGGACACGTTCTGCACGACGGTCGTACCGCTTTTAACGTTGTATTCAGCCGAATCCGCTGTCAAATTCCAACGCCTGACCCCGTCGCGGGTTTCGGTATAATCAATCTTTTTCAGAGCCAGATCGACATTCTTGGGCAATGCATCCAAGATCTCTTCCGGCAACCCGCCGCGAAAATTATGCACCACCGTCAAAGCCAACGACAATGCCATCAGCACAATAACAAAACCTAAAACATTCCGTAGTGTTAGCTTGGCTTTCATAACTGACGGTCAGTATAGCATTTCACAGGGGAGGTGTAAAGACGAATCCTGGGTCATTGGCACGAGATTTGAAAGGACCTTCACCCTTACTGTCGACCTCCGAAGTAGCGGTCGGTTACCTCGGTCCAGGCTCCTGAATTTTTCAGGATGAAATCACAGATTTCCCGTACCGCGCCACGGCCACCGGGACGCCTGGCGACGTAATCAACCAAAGGTTTGACATCGTCGACGGCGTCGGCCACGGTCGCTGAAAAACCGACCCGGCGCAAAATTGGGAGATCGACCACGTCATCGCCCACGTAGGCGACCTGTTCATCGGTCAACCCCAGGGATTCCAACAGCTCAACGTAAGGGACAAGTTTATCCTTGGCCCCCTGGTGAACGATTTCGATGCCGAGTTCCCTGGCCCGCAAAGCGACCACCTCCGACGACCGCCCGGTAATGATGCCAACGGCAATCCCGGCCCGTTGCACCAGTTTAAGGCCGTGCCCATCCTTGACATCAAACGACTTTGTTTCTACCCCGTTGTTGTCGAATGTAATGCGACCATCCGTCAACACGCCATCAACATCAAGCAGCAGCAGCTTGATTTTACCCAAATCCTTCAGCATCAAACCACTCCGGCCTTGAGCAAATCGTGCAGATGAATGATGCCGACGGGGATCCGACTTTCATCCGTTTCAAAGACGAACAGTGAAGTAATCGAATATTCTTCCATCTTCTGCATGGCCTTGGCGGCCAGATTCGAACGCAGAATACGCTTGGGTTTGACCGCCATCACTTCGCGGATGGGAAGATTAAGGGCTTCAAGACCTTTTTCGATGGCCCGCCGCAAATCACCATCGGTAAAGACACCGACCAAAAACCCCCGACTGTCGCAGACGCCGGTGATTCCAAGCTTTTTGCTGGTAATCTCGAACAGGGCTTCTTTAAGCAGCATATCTTGGTCAACCAAGGGGATGGCACTGCCGGAATGCATCATGTCTTCAACCCTGAGCAGCAACCGTTTACCCAGGGTGCCACCGGGGTGGAACAGGGCGAAATCCTCTTCCTTGAATCCCCTGCGGATCAGCAGGGTCACCGCCAGCGCGTCGCCCATGGCCAGGGTGGCCGTAGTGCTGGCGGTCGGGGCCAGCCCGAGCGGACAAGCTTCTTCCTTGACCGAGATATCGAGAAAGACATCGCCTGCCCTGGCCAGGGTGCTGCCGGGATTGCCGGTCATGGATATCAGCGGCAATCCCATGCGTTTGATAACGGGCAGGATGCGGGCAATTTCCTCGGTTTCCCCGGAATTGGAGACAGCCATCACCACATCGCCCTTCATCAGCATGCCGAGGTCGCCGTGGATTCCTTCAGCCGGATGCAGAAAAAGCGCGGGAGTTCCGGTCGAGGCCATGGTTGCCGCCACTTTCTGGCAGATCAGCCCGGATTTTCCCATCCCGGTAATCACCAGGCGCCCCTTGCAGGCGAAGATCATTTCCACGGCCTGGGCAAAACTGCCGTCAATCCGGTCGAGCAGGGCCAATATCGCGTCCGCTTCGACCCTGAGAACATGCTTTGCGGTTTCAATCATCTGCTTCAACGTCTAATAACCTTTTACAATGGCATCAATGGCCAGCATCTGTTCAAGCATCCTCTTCAGGTCGCCCAGAGGGAGGGAATTAGGGCCATCGCACAGGGCCTGGTCCGGATTCTCATGCACCTCCCAGAACAGGCCATCGATGCCGGTCGCCACCGCCGCCCGGGAAAGCGCGCCGACGTACTGCCGCTGTCCGGTGGATGCGGTTCCGGCACCGCCCGGCAACTGCACCGAATGGGTGGCGTCAAAAATCACCGGGCAGCCGGTTTCGCGCATGATCACCAGAGAACGCATATCGGTCACCAGGTTATTGTAACCAAACGAGGCCCCCCGTTCGGTCAGCAGAATCCGGCGATTACCGCTGGCTTCCAGTTTGCCCACCGCATTTTTCATATCCCAGGGGGCCAGAAACTGCCCCTTCTTCACATTGACTACCCTGCCGGTCTTCGCCGCGGCGACCAGCAGGTCGGTCTGCCGGCTCAGGAACGCAGGAATCTGTATGATATCGAGCACTTCAGCGGCAGGCGTCACCTGGGTGATATCATGAACATCGGAGATGATCGGCAGTTCAAATTCGGCCTTGACCCGCCCCAGGATCCGCAGGCCTTCATCCAGGCCGGGGCCCCGAAACGAACTGACCGAAGTGCGGTTGGCCTTGTCGTAGGAGGCCTTGAACACCAGGCCGACTCCAAGCGAAGCGGTCAGCTTCTTGAGAAATTCGGCGATGCGCAGGGTCAGGTCTTCGTTTTCGATGGCACAAGGCCCGGCGAT
>MHXM01000121.1:0-200 GCA_001825565.1 Desulfuromonadaceae bacterium GWC2_58_13 | reverse complement strand
GGGCCGATTGCCTCCGAAAACCACATTACCGACGGCGACTTCACGCACCACCACTGACATCTCCTTTTTGTTTCAGGCAGGCGCCGACGAAGGATTCGAACAGGGGATGCGGACACATCGGGCGGGAACGGAATTCGGGATGGAACTGACAACCGAGGAACCAGGGATGTTCGGTGAGTTCGACAATCTCGACCAGATCC
>MHXM01000120.1:21628-23841 GCA_001825565.1 Desulfuromonadaceae bacterium GWC2_58_13 | reverse complement strand
CGTCGGGGGTGACTCAGGCAGAAATTCTTCACGAATCGATGCAAAGATCTCGCGCTCACGCGCTTCCATCCGACGTGCGTCCTCCTCGGTGCCGCGTTCGTGATCGTATCCCAAAAGATGCAGGATGCCATGCAACAACAGAAAAAAAAGTTCACTTTCCAAGGGCAGCCCGGCTTCAGCCGCATCTCGGGCCGCGGTATCCGCGGAAATCACGATATCGCCGAGCAAATCCGGCTGAACGCCGCTCCCCTCGCCTTCCTGCATGGCGAAGGAAATCACGTTGGTCGGCTTGTCGCGCTGGAGATAATCGCGATTGATGCCACGGATTTCCTGGTCGCTGACAATCAGGATGGAAAGTTCGGCGTCAGGACATCCCGAGGCGCTTAAGATCCTCCGAGCCACTTTTCGCAGGAGCAGCTTCCTTATTTTTTGTATCTTTTGCCGGTTCTCGATCTGAATCTTCACTGATTTTCCTTTTGTTTAAATCTTTATCGCGTTCCTTGAAGGCCGGTTCGGGATAATCGATGCGGTGATGGAAAATACCCGCCAGAATCCGGTTGAAGCTTTTGGCAATGCGGTGCAAATCTTTAAGGGTCAATTCGCACTCATCGAGCTGACCATCAATGAAAATGTTGTTGACGATCTTCTGAACCAACCCCTGAATGCGCGCCGGCGTCGGATCGGAAAGAGTGCGGCTGGCCGCTTCCACGGCATCCGCCAGCATGATCAGGGCTGCTTCCCGGGTCTGCGGCTTGGGTCCGGGATATCGGTAGTCACGCTCGTCGATCTGCTGGACCCCGGGATCCGCCTTGCTTTTGGCCTTGTCGTAAAAAAACTTCATCAGGGCGGTGCCGTGATGCTGGCGGATGATATCGATGAGCGGTTCACCGAGGTTGTTTTCCCGCGCCAGTTCGACCGCATCCTTAACATGGGACATCAGAATCAAAGAACTCATCGAAGGTGCCAGCTTGTCATGCTTATTTTCTTGGCCATGTAAATTTTCAATAAAATACAATGGCTTACGAATTTTTCCGATGTCGTGATAATACGCAGCCACGCGGGCCAGCAGGGGATTGGCGTTAATCGTCTCGGCCGCCGACTCGACCAGGTTGCCGACGATGACCGAATGGTGATAGGTGCCGGGGGCCTGCACCATGAGTTCACGCAGCACCGGGGTGTTCAGGTTGGCCAGCTCCAGCAGCTTGATGTCCGTGGTGTACTTGAATAGATATTCGACCATCGGAATGGTCCCGGTAACAATCAACGCGCAAAGAATCCCACCGGCCAGGCCGAACCCGAGCTTGTAAAGCAACTGGATATCGAAGGCCCGTCCGCTCATCAGGTACAGGCCGAGAATGGTCAGCATGTTGACCAACGACAGCCTGAATCCGGCCCGATACAGGGTCGTACGCTGCTTGCAGTGGCGCACCCAGTGGGCGGCGGTCACACTGCCGGTCAAAGCAAAGATGCTGATGATCAGGCTGTTGCCGAACAGTACTCCGATCAGCAGGGACGAAAGAATGGCGAAAACAAAAGCCACTTCGGAATTGAGAACAATCCGTGCCAGCATGGCGCCTGCGGCAAACGGAAACACGTAATAGTAACTGGTTGATTCCACGTAGGGGAAAGCGCTTTCGAGCGCCGTGGATATGAAGATACCCAACTTGATCAGAATGAACAAACCGATCAGGTTCAGCATCAGGAACAGAAGGTCTCGGTTGTTCGGCCGATATTTCCGGATATCGGTCTTGGCGAAACGATGAGTCGTAAAGAGCAGAACCAGGATCGACAGGAAAAGACCCAACCCCGTGCCGAGAGTACTGTAGTTGCTGCCGATTTCTCGCATGGCGCGAAGTTTCTTGATCTGGTCGAGCGAGACCCGTTCGCCCTCGCGAACAATCATTTCGCCCTTTTTGACCTGAAACAGCACCGGCTTGATATCTTCCCGAGCCTGTTGCTTGCGAGCTTCCGTTTCGTTTTTATTGAAGGTCAGGTTCGGTTTCAGGAGTTTGACCGTCAAAGAAAAAATGACCTTGCTGTGAGCCTTGTTTAGGTCCGGCAGACCCTTCAACTGTTCTTTCAGCCGGTTCTGAACATCGCCAACACCGATCACTCCGTCCAGATCGACCGGGGTCGACTCCCGCCGGGAGTCGAGGTCGCGAATGACGATGCCCCGTTTTCGCTCCCCTTGAAACAGCTGCAGGTTGCCGACA
>MHXM01000120.1:356-21545 GCA_001825565.1 Desulfuromonadaceae bacterium GWC2_58_13 | reverse complement strand
TCAACCAGTTGTTCCGCCGGGAGAGCTTCGCTCCGGGCTTTTTGAATCAGTTGCAAGCCTTGAATCAGCTGGTCCGCGATGACCGCACCGGTCTTGGCATCGTAATCGTACAAGGGGAGAACCGCCTCTTCGGCCTCGACCTTTTTCTTTTCGGTCAGGGGCAGATCGGGAATCAGCAGATCCTTGGGGGCCTTGACATCGCGGGAAGCGACATCCCCGGGGGCATAGTAATCCGGGACAAAGCCTCCCTTGGGGATGATAATGGCCGTCAGAATCAGAGCCAGAACGACCACCATGAGATAACGCTGGCTGCGCTCGTCGAGAACAAAAAAACTTTTTGCCGAGCTCTTGGCCTTGCGTGTCGAAGGGTCGGATTTTCGATCGATTTTCAGCATGCGTCAGAATTACCTTCAGACCGTACGGATGGCTCAACGATTGGATGATTCCTCCGCTCGTACGCCTTTATGATGGATTGTACAATAGGATGGCGGACAACGTCCCGATCGGAAAAATAATTAAAACGGATCCCGGCCACCCCGTTGAGGACTTCGGTAGCTTCGACCAGGCCGGAACGCTTTCCGGTCGGCAGGTCAATCTGGGTGACATCGCCGGTGATTACCGCGCGGCTGCCGAAGCCAAGACGGGTCAGAAACATTTTCATCTGTTCGGTCGTGGTATTCTGCGCCTCGTCAAGAATAACAAAGGCGTCGTTAAGCGTACGCCCGCGCATGAACGCCAGGGGGGCCACCTCGACCACGCCATTTTCAATCAGTCCCTGTCCCTTTTGAAAATCCATCATATCGTAAAGAGCGTCGTACAGGGGACGCAGATAGGGGTTGACCTTTTCCGCCAGGTCGCCGGGCAGAAAACCGAGTTTTTCTCCGGCCTCCACCGCCGGGCGCACCAGCACAATGCGACTGACCTCTTTTTTAACCAGAAAAGACACGGCCATGGCCATGGCCAGGTAGGTTTTACCGGTCCCGGCCGGGCCGATGCCGAAGACAACATCGTGGCTGCGAATCGCATCGATATAGGTTTTCTGGGCCAGGCTCTTGGGGGCGATGATTTTTTTTCGGGATGAAATAAAAATCGTGTCGAGAAAGATATCCTTGAGGTGAGCCTTGGAATCCGCCGAAAGAATCCGCGTTGCGTAATCGATGTCGGCGGGATACAGATCGTAGCCCGCTTGCAGGAGGGAATAAAGCTCGTCCAGCAGGCGCAAGGCGAGTTTAACGTCAGCCGGCTCCCCGTCGAGAAACAGGGTGTTCCCTCTGGACCCGATGCGCACCCCGAGCATCTTCTCAACCAGCTTGAGGTTTTTATTCTGCTGACCGAAAAGAAGATTCGCCAGCTGCGAATCCTCCGCGGAAAAACTTTCCCGAACAGTAGAGTTATTCAATATTTAAATTTCTCCCGGCAGACATTATTTGGGACCGTAACACTATCACCATCGAGGCCTTAAATCAATTTCTTTCAAGTTTCTGGCGGCCCCATATTCTTTAAAAAGGGGTTTCAATTTCATGTTCTTGTGCTATAAATAACGCGCTTTCAGGCCAGACGCACTGGCCACCAATCTTTCTAGCAAGGGGGCAATTATGAGCGAAATCATCGATATCTACGCACGGGAGATCCTCGATTCACGTGGCAATCCGACTATTGAAGTCGAGGTGTTTCTCGAAAACGGCGTCATGGGCCGTGCGGCCGTGCCGAGCGGAGCCTCTACCGGCCAGCGGGAAGCGCTTGAACTGCGTGACGGCGATAAGGCTCGCTACCTGGGCAAGGGGGTTTCCAAGGCGGTGAAAAACGTCAATGAAATCATCGCAGAAGCCCTGATCGGTTGGGAAGCGTCCGACCAGTCGGGGATCGACCGCAAGCTGCTCGATCTGGATGGCACCGATTTCAAGAGCAACCTCGGCGCCAACGCCCTGCTCGGCGTTTCGATGGCCTGCGCCAAGGCAGCGGCCGAAGATGCGGGACTGCCGCTTTACCAGTACATCGGTGGCGCCAACGCCAAGGAACTCCCCCTGCCGATGATGAACATCATCAACGGCGGCGCGCATGCCGACAACAACGTCGACATCCAGGAGTTCATGATCATGCCGGCCGGCGCCAGCTCCTTTAAGGAGGCTCTGCGCATGGGCGCGGAAATCTTCCATGCCTTGAAAAAGGTGCTCAAGGCCAAGGGCTACAATACTTCCGTCGGGGATGAAGGCGGCTTCGCCCCCAACCTCAAGAGCAACGAAGAAGCCCTGCAGGTGATCGTGGAAGCGATCAAGGAAGCCGGTTACATCCCGGGCGAAGACGTTCTACTGGCTCTCGATGTCGCCTCTTCCGAGATGTTCAAGGATGGGAAATACCATCTCGAGAACGAGAAACAACCGGTCAAGACTGCGAAAGAGCTGGTCGATTTCTACGAAGACCTGGTCAACCGCTACCCGATCATCTCCATCGAAGACGGCATGTCCGAAAACGACTGGGATGGCTGGAAGCTGCTCACCGACCGTCTGGGCAAGCGGATTCAGATTGTTGGCGACGACCTTTTCGTCACCAATACCCGGATTTTCAAGGAAGGTATCGAAAAAGGAATCGCCAACTCGATTCTGATCAAGGTCAACCAGATCGGGACTCTGACGGAAACCCTCGATGCCATCGAAATGGCCAAACGGGCCGGTTACACCGCGGTGATTTCTCACCGCAGCGGCGAAACCGAAGACACCACCATCGCCGATCTGGCGGTTGCTACAAACGCCGGCCAGATCAAAACCGGATCGCTATGCCGGACCGACCGCATCTGTAAATACAATCAGTTGCTGCGCATCGAAGACGAACTCGACGATGTTGCCGTATTCAACGGCAAGGATGTCTTTTACAACCTGCGCAAGAAATAGTTTTTCCCCCTCGTGCCCCCGTTAAAAAGGCCTGCCGGAAACGGCAGGCCTTTTTAACGGGCAACTAAGTATATTGCAGTAAATAACCGCTACCTTCTGGATTTCGTCGCAAAAAGCAAAAGGGCGAACATACTCGCCGTTTTTTAAACTCACCCTTCTTCGCCCTTGAACCATTTGTCGAACCAGGTACGGTGATCTTTTTCCGAGAGAAGCTGCAGATCCTTGGGGCCGAGCCAGACGCCGCCGCACCCCGGACATTTGTCAAGGGGAACGCCCCGGAAGGTCAGCGCCTTGATGGCCTCGCCGCATTTGGGACAGCGGTTACGACAATACTCGCGGATGACCTGCTCTCTGGCCTCCGCGCGCATTTTTTCGATTTTTTCTTTTTCCTCGGTGTAGAAATACTGGTTTTCGAGGGCTTTTTTGCGCTCTTCCCAAAGATTGGTCATGGTCACCTCCTCGAAATTACTTAGTTTTAAATAAGTATAGCAATGAAGTGGACGCTGGCAAGCCGACCCGTTCAGGCCATGTCGCCAAAGACCAGATGACCGGCTCCATAAGTTGCCCCTTTGCCCAGGTTCAGCAGCGATGCCAATCGCAGCAGCCAGAGAACCTCCCGCAGACCCTCGCCCCCGATTTTCAACGAACCAACAAGCCCGCCGAGATCCTGCTTGCGACCGTTCCCGTCAAGGGATCGCCAGTCACGCCAGGCCAGCCGGTTTTCCAGTTCGTGAACCCGTCCCGCCGCCGTCAGGTAGATGGCGGGATCATCGACCAACTCCAGACCGCAATGAGCATGAACCATGGCTGTGACGCGGCGCAGAATAAAAGGAAAAAGAGTCCTGAAACATGGATTGAACAGCGGCCGGCCATCGGACAATATCCGTGCCGGGGTGTGCAACAGAAGACAGACTTCGGATTCCTCGGCAAAAGTATCGAGCCACCATCCGGCATGGATAAGAGGAAGGGGCATCGGCGCCTGCCCGCTCCTCTGCCAGATTCGCATCCGGTTCCCCGAAAGATCCTCGGCCTCGACCGCGGCCAGCTCGAAAAGTCCTTCGCCCCGGTGAAAACCCTGTGTTCCCAGAGCCTGAAACGCCAGGCACAATTCCTTGAGCAACAGAGTTCCCCGACCGAACAGGACAATCGGCAGTTCGAGAATGCCATGAATTTCAACGGGCAGGGAATGGTTTCGGGGAGGGTGAATTACAAAAGGGGGACCCGGCAGTTGATAGCGTCGCCGGGCATAGGGATCCGGAGAAACCGGGGGATCGAAAAGTTCGTCGAAGGCCAGGCCATTCGAACGTGTCGACAATAATTCAATCTGCCTGGCCGCTTGCCTGAGATTGCGTCGAAGCCTCAACAGATTTTCGACCGTCAGTTCATAGGGGTCTTGAAATTCAAGCCGCAGACAGGCCTTAACAAATTCGATTTTTTGCAAATCAATGGTCAAACACAATCCCCTGGAATATAAGAACTTTCTTTAGACATTGGTATCCAACTAGCTTGAAAAGTGCATTTTTTTCAAGCTAGACCGCGCCTTTTAAGTTCATCGTCAACCAGTTTCTTTTGTCCGGGCGTCAGTCTTCGGGAAGCAACCAGCGCGTGCAAATCCTGAGTTTTCAGCGAAGGCAGGAAAACCGTGAACCAGACCGCCGGGGTCTTTCGGTTTTTCAGAATGGTCATTCTGAGATTCGGTCGCTGCTTCCAGCGGGGATGACGAGCGATCACCGAGATGGTTTCAGCGGTGGCATGGGGTCCATTCAGAAACTGAAGAATGGAAACTTCCTTGAGACGTGGGTTCTGCAGGCAGGGCTCCACCAATCGAAAATCCCCTTCCTTCAGCAGGGCATCGACCAAGGCGACGGTGCCCCGTCGCGCCATGGTCATTTTGTTGCCCATGGCGGTAGTCGGCAGCCGCTGTAGAATGACCCGTTCGGCGGCCACCTTCTGATCCGGGGTCACCCCGGGAAGATAGCAGAGTTCGAGCAGTTCAAACAGGTACAGCTGAGGAAGAATCGTCAGTAGAACCGTTCCGGGCGTCCCGGGGTTTTTAGCGAGAGCGACCTTGATCCGATGACTGCCCTCCCCCAGCTTGAGCTGGGAAATAGCCTTCAACAGATCTTCGGTAAGATCCCGGCGCTTCAGCAAAGCCAGCACATGGTCTTCGCTCAGGCGGGGATTTTTAAGTAACGCCCGCAACACTTCGCCCGCCGGGTCCTGCAGCAGCGGAAAAAGCTCCACTCCGGAAACCGTCAACGCCGACCGCAACCGTCGAGCCATATCGGCATCCAGCACCAGTCCGGATTTTTTCTCACTCATCCCTTCTCACCTGTCAGTTCATCATGTCAGTGCTCAGAGTCTTCCGGACCGGAAAAACCGTACAGTCCCAAGAACTCTTCCTTGAAAGCCCTGAACTGGTTCTGTTCGATGGCGGAGCGGATGCCGGCCATCATATTCAGGTAAAAATGGACGTTGTGAATGGCCGACAGAATCGCGGAGAGAATTTCGTTGGCGTTGAACAAGTGATGCAGGTAGGCGCGGGTGAAATTTCGGCAGCAGTAACAGTCGCAGGAAGCATCCACCGGATAGAAATCGCGCCGGTAACGCCGATGGGTCAGCCGAAGCTTGCCTCGGCTGGTGAAAAGCGTTGCGCTACGGGCGTAGCGGGTCGGAATCACGCAGTCGAACATATCCATGCCGCGCTCGACGCTTTCGAGGATGTCTTCCGGCAAACCGACCCCCATCAGGTAACGAGGCTTGTTTTCCGGCAAAAAAGGCGCCGTGTAATCGACCACCTTTTTCAGCAGGTCAAGTCCCTCGCCGACACTGACACCGCCGATCGCGTAGCCGGGAAATCCCATGGCGGTCATTTCCCGGGCGCAATCGCGACGCAGGTCATCGAAGACGCTCCCCTGCACGATGCCGAACAGCGCCTGATCCGGGCGCTGGTGCGCTTTCAGGCAGGCCTCGGCCCAGCGCAGGGTTTTGCGGATCGACTTGGCGGCGTAGTCATGGGTCGCGGGATAGGGGATACATTCGTCAAAAGCCATGATGATATCGGCGCCGAGCGCATTCTGGATGGCCATGGCTTCGGCCGGCCCGAGAAAAATCTCGTTGCCCGACACTTCATGCTTGAAGAACACGCCGTCCTCGGTGATCTTTTTCTTCGGCAGCGAAAAGACCTGGAAGCCACCGCTGTCGGTAAGAATCGGCCGCTTCCAGTTCATGAAGGCGTGCAATCCACCGGCTTTTTCCACCAGCCCCTCGCCAGGGCGCAAATGCAGGTGGTAGGTATTGGAAAGAATGATCTGGGCGCCGGTCTCTTCGACCTGGGCCGGCGTCATCGCCTTCATCGCCGCGTGGGTTCCAACCGGCATAAAAATCGGGGTTTCGATGGTGCCGTGCGGAGTATCCAGACGACCACGGCGGGCCGATGTCTCGGAATCGGTGTTAAGCAGGGTAAACTGAAACATTTCGGACAGAGCTTTCTAAATAGAGATTCGATAACTATTCAAAGGCGACTACAAACGCCCCGGGGCAATTCATCCGCTCAAAATCAATCCTGGCCGCCTCGGCCGTTTCCAGCGAAGGATAATGACCGACCCGTACCCGGTAATAGCGCTGCCCGTCGATTTCCCCCTCCTGGATGTCCGCCGCGCCGTAGCGGCTTTTCATGTCCGCCGCGACCCGGCGGGCATTGTCGGCGACCGTAAAAGCGCCAATCTGCACCGCGTAGCTGCCGATGTCATAACTCGGCAACGGCTCGTAACGGATCTGGCCATTGGCATCTTGCACCCTGTTACCCAAGGCTTCGACCCGCCCCGGAGCGGTACCGGGGCCGGCCACGCCCAGGGCCTTGGCCGCGGCGAAAGAAAGATCGATCAGGCGACCCTTGACGAAGGGCCCCCGATCATTCACGCGAATGATGGCCTCGCTGCCGTTGCGCAGGTTCCGTACCTTGACATAAATCCCCAACGGCAAGGTCTTGTGGGCGGCGGTCATGGCATTCATATTGTATACTTCGCCGTTGCTGGTTTTGAGCCCGTGGAAATCATCGCCGTACCAACTGGCCACCCCTTCTTCGACATAACCACGATGATCGGAAAGCGGATCGTAGCGAACGCCGTAGACGGTGTAGGGACGCTGATGGAGCTTGAGTTCCCTGGCCGGGGCCGTTTTGTCCGCGGCGCTGGCCGCCGGGGATGATTCAGCCGTTGTTCCGGGGGAACCTGGTGCAACGACCTGGACTTCCGCCGAATCAAGAACCCGTACATCATAGTTCGCCCCACCGCAAGCGGCGAACGAAACCAACAAAGTCGCCACGAAAATGGCCTTGCACCCATAACGAACTGTCGTAATCATCAAAACCTGCATCCTGAAGGGAAAAGTATTAAAGAATATCCTCCGCCACGACGGCGGAATCGGTCGGTTCGGGGGCCTCATCGACCTGCGAGGCCTTGATTCGACCGACGACATGGCCGGGAATGGCGACTGCCGCCTGTACGGCCAGTTCCACGGGATAGGAGATCGGCCCGAACCAGGATGCGATCCCCAGACTCTCGCCGGCGATATAGGTACCGTAAGCCGGATAGAGAACACGATAATCGTTTTTTTCGGCCTCGGCCGCCTGCTGGTCCCGGTGAAAACCGATCGCGTCGCCGGTGGCCCAGGCCTCCTGATACAAGGGGAACAAGGGGATCATCCGGGATGCGGCATACAGTCCCTTGAGTTCCCGCTGGGCAAAATCCTTGGCATGGGCCCCTTCGTGCAGGGCGATGGAAGGATGGTCGGAATAAATACTGATGGTATTGGTATAGGGGTTGTAGTGGTCCCCGCCAAATACCCGCCCCGGAAAAATAGTATAGAAAACGGTACTCAAAACCCCCAGGGTATAGCGCCAGCCCCCTCCGATTTCACGGTTGCGGACCAGGCGCGACCACTCGCCGCCGGGCGCGTATTCGTTGAGGCGCACCTTGACCTGCCGCAGGTCGTTGGCGGCGAGGTAATCGCAGAGCGCCTGCTCGGTTTCCGGTGTGATCCGGTGATTCTCCACCGACCAGTTCCAGAGAATCAACTTGGTGGGTAGCGAAAAAAAGTAATGCCCCAGCCCGTCGACAAAGGCGATGGGCCGCCCTCGCTCGATCTGCGACTCACGATCCCTCAACGCCAGGGCCTTCGGGCCCTCGATGTCCCGGCCGTACGGATATGGCACGGCCGCGCAGCCGGCCAGAACCACAAAAACCCACAGGGCGCAAAAGATACGCAACATGTCAATATCCCTCCCTTGCCCCCGGCGTCAGCAGCAGGGACTCGACCTCGGGCAAGGTCGGAATGGCGGTACGCCCCCCGAGCGCACGGGTTTTAAGCGCGGCGCAGGCAGCGGCAAAGGTCACCACCCTCGGCAACGGCCAGCCCTGTAGTAATCCATAGATATATCCGCCGTGAAACACGTCGCCGCAGCCGGTGGTATCGATTGCCGACACGGCAAAGGCCGGCACATGAAAACGCTCGCCAGCTCGGGTCAGGGTGTGGCTGCCCCGAACGCCGCAGGTCATCGTCGCCGCCGTCGCCCCATGATCGAGCAAGCGGTCCAGCGCCTTTGAGGGATCGGACGGGCACATCTGCCGGGCGAAGCGCTCACTGATCACGGGATGATCGATCCAAGGCAGCAACCGTTCGGTTTCGGGACGCAACGTGCCGCCATCGAGCACGGTGACCACCTGATGTCGCCGGGCCATTTGCGCCGCGGTCAGAGCCGCCTCGAATTGCAGGCCGTCGAGGTGCAGAACCCGGCAGGACGAAATCGCCACGGGATCGATTTCGTCGGCGGTCAGCGGCCGGGCGCTCCCCCGGGTCCAGAAAACATTCCGATGACCGCTGCCGTTTTCCACCGCGATAAAAGCGAACTGACTGGTGGCGCCGGGATCGATCCGCAAACCGCGGCAATCGATCCCCTCGTCGCTCAATCCAAGACGAATTCTACGGCCGTGTTCGTCGTCGCCGACCCGACCGAAAAACGCGGTCGACACGCCCAGTCGGGATAAGACAACCAGGGCGGTGGCCACCGGCCCTCCGCCCTGGATAAGAACTTCTTTAAGTTCGGCCTTCTGATCGACCGGCGGATACTGCGCCACCCGTCCGAGCAGGTCGAGGGAACATTGGCCAACCCCCACCACCTGCGGTTGCTGACCAATCATCGGCAGCTCCGTTCAAATGACGAGAAACAACCCGGCGCCGTGATTCGTCATGCCTTGACCCGGGTCATCGCCCGGAATTTCTGGTAGCGCTGTTCGACGATTTCATCGGCGCTCAGGCTCTTCAACTCGTTAAGGTGCTTCTTGAGGTATTCCTTAACGTTGGCCGCCGCCTCCCGGGGGTTGTTATGGGCGCCACCCAGGGGTTCGGGGATGACGTCGTCGATGACACAACCAAGTTCCTTGATATCGGTGGCGGTCAGCTTAAGAGCTTCGGCGGCCTGGGGCCCCATGGTGCCATCGCTCCAGAGAATGGCGGCACAGCCCTCGGGAGAGATGACCGCGTAAACCGAATATTCCATCATCATCACCCGGTTGCCGACGGCAATGGCCAGGGCGCCACCCGAGCCGCCTTCACCGGTCACGGTGACAATCACCGGCACGGTGAGAGCCGCCATTTCGCGCAGGTTGCGGGCGATGGCCTCGGCCTGGCCGCGTTCTTCGGCGCCGATACCGGGAAAAGCTCCAGGGGTGTCGACGAAGGTGAAAATCGGCAGACCGAACTGTTCGGCCATCTGCATCACCCGCAAGGCCTTGCGGTACCCTTCGGGATTGGGCATGCCGAAGTTGCGGTAGACCTTCTCCTTGGTATCCCGCCCCTTCTGGTGACCGATAACCGCGCAGGGCTCGCCATCGAGGCGGGCAAACCCGCAGACCAGCGCCGGGTCGTCACGGAAGTTGCGGTCGCCGTGCACCTCGAACCAGTCGGTAAAGATGTATTCGATGTAGTCGAGCGTAAAAGGCCGGTTCATGTGCCGGGCCAGCTGGGTGCGCTGCCAGCGGGACAGTTTGGAGAAGATTTCCTCGCGCAGTTTGGCGGCCTTTTTTTCAAGCTTCATGATATCGCCGGCGAAATCGACTTTTTCCGTGGAAAACTCGCGAAGATCGCGGATTTTCTGTTCGAGTTCCACCAGGGGTTTTTCAAAATCCAGGTAAAATTGCATTTTTTATCTCCTGCTTGGGACTGTCGCCGAGGCTAGGTCAAAAAAAAAGAACTTGGCGACGGGTACCCCTTCCCGTCATTCAAAAGTCACGACATTATATCCAAATAATTTCTCGGCGGCATCCATTATTTCATCCGACGCCGAAACCTTCAACTTCTCGGGAAGGCTGATAATGGTCTCGCTGCGGTTGGGGATCACCAGATGCAGCAGCACGTCGCAGTCTCCCCGATAGCGGCCGAGGATATCCTTGAGGGACTGAAGCTGGACCTCGGAGAGCCCTGGAGTGGTCAAACGGACATGCACTCGCTTGGTCAGCCGTTCCTTGACCTCGCGCAGCAACACAACCTCGGTCGCCAGCAGCTTGCACGATTCTTCGCCAATATCCAACGTGCCGCTCACCAGCAGCGGTTCCTCGCCCTTGAGCAGTTCCATCGAGGCCTGATAAACCTCGGGGAACACCACCATTTCGACAAATCCCGAAAGGTCTTCCAGGGTCACGAAGGCCATCCGGTCACCCTTCTTGGTGGTCAGCTCCTTGAGGCCGGAAACGATGCCGCAAACCTTGACCTCTTCCTTATCGGAGCGATCGATCAACCCGGCGGTGTCGCAGGTGGCAAAGCGCTTGATAACGGCGCTGTGCCGGGCCAGCGGATGGCCGGTGATGTAGAAGCCGAGAGCTTCCTTTTCGAATCCCAGGAGGATTTTCTCCGGCCACTCATCCAGAGCGGGAAGCTTGCCGTAGCCGTTCCCCTTGTGCGAAACGATCTCCTCGCTGCCGAACAGCGACTCCTGCCCCTGGTCTTTTTCCCGCTGAACCTTCTGCCCGATCTCCATGGATTCTTCAAGAACCGCCATGTACTGGGCCCGCCTCCCCTTGAGGGAATCGAAAGCGCCGCATTTGACCAGGGCTTCGACCACTTTCTTGTTCACCTTGCGCAGGTCGACTTTTTCGCAAAAATCCTGCAACGAGGCATACAACCCTTCGTTGCGCCGCTCGATGATCGATTCCAGCGCCGCCGCGCCGACCCCTTTGACCGCCCCGAGCCCGAAACGGATCGAGTTGCCGTGGACGGTGAATGAGCGATCCGAAGCGTTGATATCCGGAGGGAGTACCTCGATCCCCATGGCCCGCACCTCGGAAATATTTTTGATGACTTTGTCGGTATTATCCATGTCCTCGGTCAAAAGCGCGGCCATGAATTCCACCGGATAGTGGGCCTTGAGGTAGGCGGTATGGTAAGCAACCAGGGCGTAGGCGGCCGAGTGGGACTTGTTGAAACCGTAGGCGGCAAACTTTTCCATCAGGTCGAAAACGGCTTCGGCCTTTTTCAGGTCGAGTTTGTTATCCTTGGCCCCGGCCAGGAAGATTTCCTTCTGCTTGGCCATTTCCTCGGGCTTTTTTTTGCCCATCGCCCGGCGCAACAGGTCGGCGGCGCCAAGACTGTAATTGGCCAGCACCTGGGCGATCAGCATGACCTGTTCCTGATAGACGATAACCCCGTAGGTATCCTTGAGGATCGGCTCCAGTTGCGGAAACGGATAGTTGAAGGTTTCCTGGCCGTGCTTTCGCTTGATGAACGAATCGACCATCCCCGAACCGAGCGGGCCGGGCCGGTACAAGGCGACCATGGCGATCAAGTCTTCGAAGCAGGACGGCTTGAGCTTGATCAGGTATTCCTTCATCCCCGACGATTCGAGCTGGAAGACGCCGGTGGTCTCCCCCTTGGACAGCAACTCGTAGGATTTCTGATCATCGTCGCGAATCAGCTTCAGATCGAAATCGGAAGTTTTACCGGCCCGGATCAGCCGTACCGCCTTGTCGATAACGGTGAGGGTCTTCAGGCCAAGAAAGTCGAACTTGACCAGGCCGATCTCCTCGACGTACTTCATGGCGAACTGGGTCACCTGGCCGCCCGACTTGGGATCGGTGTACAGCGGAAGGTACTCGGGGAGCGGCTGCGGCGTCACCACCACGCCGGCGGCATGGGTCGAGGCGTGCCGGGTGAGCCCTTCGAGGGCCAGGGCGACATTGAACAGCTCCTTGATCTTGACGTCCTTCTCGATCAGCTCCTTGAGTTTGGGCTCCTGGGCCAGCGAATCCTTGAGGGTGATGTTGAGGATGCCCGGAATCAGCTTGGCGATCTTATCGGTCTCGGCAAAGGACATGTTCAGCGCCCGGCCGACATCGCGGATAACCCCCTTGGCCTGCATGGTGCCGAAAGTGATGATCTGGGCGACGTTCGCCTCGCCGTAATGCTTGCGCACGTAGTCGATCACCCGCTCACGCCCGTAGATGCAGAAGTCGACGTCGATATCCGGCATCGAGATCCGCTCGGGGTTGAGAAAGCGCTCGAACAGGAGGTTGTACGGCATCGGGTCGATGTCGGTGATGCGGACGGAGAAGGCCACCAGGCTGCCGGCGGCGCTGCCACGGCCCGGGCCGACCGGAATGTCGTGATCCTTGCCCCAGTTGATGAAGTCGGCGACAATCAGGAAATAGCCGGGAAAGCCCATCTGCTTGATACAGTCGAGCTCGATCTGCAGACGTTCGCGGTAGCGCTGTTCTTCTTCGGCGGAGACTTCGCGGACCTTGCGGATCTCCGCCAGACGCTCGTCGAGTCCGGTGCGGGACATCTCGGCCAGCACTTCGTCCAGGGTTTTGTCGGCCGGTTTTTCGTATTGCGGGAAATGGTAGGTTTTGAAGTCGAGTTCGAGGTTGCAGCGCTGGGCGATTTCAACCGTGTTGGTCAGGGCCTCCGGGGTTGACTTGAACAGCTCGGCCATTTCAGTCGGGGTCTTGACATAGAACTCGTCGTTGGAAAACCGCATCCGCTTCTCGTCGTCCATGGTCTTGCCGGTCTGGATGCACAGCAGCACCTCGTGGGCGTAGGCCGACTCGCGGGTCAGATAATGACAGTCGTTGGTCGCCACCAGCGGCAGATGCAGCTCGTTGGCGATTTCGATCAGGCCACGGTTGACGGGATCCTGTTCGGGGATGAAGTTTTCCTGCAGTTCGAGGTACAGGCGGTTGTTGTCGAATATTTCCGACATCTCCCGGGTCCGCTTGATCGCCTCTTCCATCCGGCCGGAACCGAGCATCACCGGGATTTCGCCCCCCAGGCAGGCGGTCATGGCGATCAGTCCCTGATTGTGCTGGCGCAGCAGTTCCCAGTCGACGCGGGGACGATAATAGAACCCTTCGCGATAGCCGGCCGAAACCAGGTGACAGAGATTGCGATAGCCGATCAGATTCTTACAGAGCAGAACGAAGTGGTAGGACGCTTCCGAAGAGCCCCGGGCGTTGGTCTTGTCGAAACGGGAACCGGGCGCCACATAAATTTCGCAGCCGATGATCGGCTTGATGCCGGCAGACATCGCCTTGGTATAGAACTCGATGGCGCCGAACATGTTGCCGTGGTCGGTCACCGCCACCGCCGGCATCTTGTATTCCTTGACCCGGTAAATCAGATCGGGAATCTTGATGGCGCCGTCAAGCAGACTGTATTGGCTATGCAGATGCAGATGGACGAAGTTAGCGTGTTCCATGAAAATCCAGAGTGGGCAAGCAGAAAAGCTAAAACCTTGGGACACGGATTGCACGGATAAAATCCGATTAAAACCTCGTTAAACAGAAAAACCGATATCGGCGAACGCTGTTGCGCTGCGATGACCGGTTTGCGGAAAAGTTCGTGGATAGTACCACCGCCCTGGTCAAAAGGTCAAGAGGTCTGTCCAGAAGAAACAACCGGCGCGGCCACTACAACACCTCGACTCCGAAGCGGCCGAGCATCTCGGTCAGCTTGATTAAAGGCAGCCCGATCAGCGCGGTGTAGTCGCACCCTTCCATACGCTCCATCAGGGCGATTCCAAGCCCTTCGATCTTGAACGAACCGGCGCAGTCGATGGGATTTTCCCGTTCGATGTAACGCGCTATCTGCTCCCGGCTGAGCTTTTTCAGGAACACCGTGAAGGTGACCACGTCGGTCAGCGCTTCGCCGGAGCGGCTGTCGAAAAGAGTCACCCCGGTGTAAAAGGTATGACAGCGGCCGGACATCTCGCGCAACTGGGCCAGGGCGCCCTCCACCGATCCGGGTTTGCCGAGCACCTTGCCCCGTCCGTCGACGAACACCTGATCGGCGCCGATAATCAGGGCGTCGGGATAGCGCTCGCTCAGGCTTTTGGCCTTGTGCGACGCCAGGTACTTCACCTGCAGCTCGGGAGCGATTTCCTGATCGATGGATTCCTTGAACAGGGGGGCCGCAACCTGGAACGGAAGCCCGAGCTGACGCAAAAGTTGCAGACGATACGGGCTGGTCGAAGCAAGAACGAGAGTACGCATGAAGACATCCCCGGCGGAAAGTTTTCATTCTTTTACCCCAGCCCCGAACGAATTGCAAGCACCCTCGGAACCGGAGTATTAATAACCCGCCGCCGACCTCGGATGTCCCCTCATGAACCGGCAAACCCTTAACCCTTGGACAGGGATAAAAGCGGATAAAATCCGATTAAACCAGAGACCAGGTTCCAGGTGTTATTCACCCTTATGCCGCCCCAAAAAGGTTTAAAGTCAGGCGACCTCACGCCAGGCCGCCAATGCTTCGGCAACCCGTCCCGCCGCGATTCTGCCATTTCGCCCGGATCTGTCGATCAGGCCCATTGAACCACGGCCATGGATGCTGCCGGCCATCCCGGCTGCCGCATCGGACAAGGCGGCGGTCACCCGAATCAGGTCGACGCGTTGGACGAAGCGATGAAACTCCCGGGTGGCGATCCAGGCATCGACAAAGGTTACCTGCACCTCGGAACCCACCTCGATCAACACCTGGCCTTCATACTGTCCGTCCCCGACAAGTCCGGACACGGCCATCCCGGGCGCGCCCCGTCCCTGCAATCGCTCCACCCGGTCCGTGACAAAATACAACGCACTGCCATTATCCCCCATCACATCCAGCCAGACCATAAAACACCTCCGTTACCAGGGTTAGTGTATCTGACTGTAAGGTTTAACAGGGTATCGAGACAGAATACGTCACACAGTTATTCATCGACAAGGGTTTGCCGCAGGCCATCGGCAAAGGCCTGGCGCAACGATGCGGGTTCAAGCACCCGGACGTGGGGGATGTAGGAATAGAGCCAGGAGAGGATTTCTTTTTCGCCGCCGGCTTCGAAGGAGAGCACCAGTGCCCCATCGGCTTCCTCGGACATCTCCTGCGAGGGGTGCCAGGTCCGTTCACGAACCAGGTACGCCACCTCGGCGGCGAAACGGACCCTGATCCGCATCGGTTCTTCGTTGATCAGCCCGAAGGCGGAACCGGTCAGGTCGGCCGCCGAAAAATCGTCCGGCACCTCGAACCGCTGTTCGAGGCGGTCAACGCCATGGATGCGGTCGACCAGAAACAACCGGTAGTCATTACGGTTGTGCGCCCAGCCGGCCAGGTAAAGAGAATCCTTGAAAAACAGCAGGGTATAGGGATCGAACAGGTATTCCTCCGGCTCGCGCCGGGCCGGCGCATAGAGAACCCGGCAGCGGTACTGACGCAACAGGGCGTCGCGTAGAGTTTCCAGCACCGCCCGCTGCCCCTGGTAATCGCGCAAGCCCAAAAAACGTGGCGATGCCGTCTGGGCGAGGCGTTCGAGGTGAGCCACGTTGCGCGGCGACAAATTGGACCGGATGCGGGCGAAGATCGCGTCGAGATCGTCCTGAAACGGGGTCCCCTGTAAAAACGCCAGTTGTCCCCGACAGAAATACAGGGTCATCAGTTCATGCAGGGAAAAGGTAACCGGCAGAAATTCCTTGAACTCCGGCATAAACCGATGCAGCACCCGGCCATCGGCCTGGGGTTCGCCGGTCAGGGGATAGCCGGCCTCCTCCAGCGCTTTCAGGTCCCGGTAAACGGTGCGCCGGGTCACCTGGCATTCTTCGGCCAGTTCATCGACCGTGGCGCCGAAACGGGCCCGAAGAATCCGGATGACATCGTGCAGCCGAGCGGCCTGGCTGTATTTCTTGGCGGGTTTTCCGGGCTTGCGCAAAAGCGGAGGACCTCCCTGGGGGGCATTGAAAAATTTCGGTACTATTTTAAATAAGTCATCTTATTACAGCCGGTCCCGATTCTCAAATACTATCGAACCGCGTCGGCCAGCGCACGGAACATCCCCCGCCCGTTTGACAATTATCCTTTATGTGTTTAAATACTCACGTTTATTTCGGTCATTAACCTGAGGTGAATCCGCCTGCAAGGAGTCATGCAATGCCCCTTCGTATCCTGCTTTCCGCGATGCTCGCCCTGATTTTTTGTGCAACTCCCGCCTTGGCGGAGACGCCCCCCGGCCCCGGACCGAAAGACCGCTGCGCGGTTTGTGGCATGTTCGTGGCCCCGTATCCGAATTGGGTTGCGGTGATTCAGTTCGAAGACGGGACCAACGCGTATTTCGACGGGCCGAAGGATATGTTCATCTATTATTTCGACTTTGAAAAATTCCGGCCGGCTTCTAAAATAGCCGATATCTCGAACATCTATGTCACCGAATATTACACCACCCGCCTGATGAAAGCGGAGGAGGTGTTTTTCGTCACCGGCAGCGATATCCTCGGTCCGATGGGGAATGAACTGGTACCCGTTCAGGGACTGGAACAAGCGAAAACCTTCCTGCGCGACCATGATGGCAAGAAAATCATGCAATTCGATGGAAAAAATCTTACCGAGCGTCCCGCCGACCGATGACCAAACATCGCATTTTCATAGGCCTGATCCTGTTGCTGGCGTCCGCTCTGGGCCTGCTTCTCCTTTTCGGCCGGAGTTCCGTTTCGGCCAGGACCGAAACGGAACTCCGGCCCATGAAAACGCTGGTCGGCGCCTTGCAGCTCACCGATCTGTCCATCTGGACCGAAGCCCGCTACACTCGTCACCCTTCCCAGGCCGACCGGTTTACCCCTTTTCAGGATTTCCCGTCCGCGCTCGAACATTTTCCGGCCGGATCCATCATGGCTCCGCCCCGAAAGGATAATCAACGTCCATGATCTCCAAACCGGTTCTCAGCTGATGCGCCATTTGAAAATTCTCGAATACGCCCTCTCCTCCCTCTGGCGGAGGAAGTACAAAAACATGGCCATCATCCTGGTCTATGCTTTTACCATTGCCGTTCTGGCGTCGATCCTCTTCTTGACCCATGCCCTGAAGACCGAGGCCTCTTTTCTGCTGGCCGAGGCGCCTGAACTGGTCGTGCAGAGAGTATCGGCGGGACGCCACGAACTGATCCCTCTCGAATACGGCGATCGAATCCGCAAAATTCCCGGCGTGGCCGAGGTTCACCCACGGTTCTGGGGCTATTACTACGACGCCCTGGTCGAAGCCAATTACACCCTGCTGGAAGCAAATGCAGATCATACCCCACTGGAGATGCTCGACGGCCATCTCCCGGCGGCTCCCGGAGAATGCGCCATCGGGTCGGGGGTGGCCGCGGTCCGAAAAATCGGCCCGGGCGACGACCTGATCCTGGTCGACAGCACCAACATGGGGATCGTCTTCGAAGTCACCGGGGTCTTCCGCTCCCCATCGGACCTGCTCACCAACGATCTGGTGATCCTGGACCGGGCCGATCTGATCGAATTTTTCGGCACGCCTCCCGACCTGGCCACCGACATCTCCGTGCGGGTCAACAATCCCAAGGAAATAAACACCATCGCCGAAAAAATCAAACGGCAGATGCCCGACTCCCGGCCCATCAGCCGAAGTGAAATTCTGCGGACCTACGCCGCGGTTTTCAACTGGCGCAGCGGCATGATGCTGTCGGTTTTCGCCGCGGCGCTGGTCGCCTTCTGCATCCTGGCCTGGGACAAGGCGACTGGCATCAGCGCCGAAGAAAAGAGGGAAATCGGCATTCTGAAGGCGGTTGGCTGGGAGACTTCGGACATTCTGGAACTGAAGTTCTGGGAAGGCATGGCGGTTTCCCTCACCTCGCTGCTGCTCGGTCTGCTGGCCGCCTATGTCCATGTTTTTTTCCTGGGCGCGACGGTCCTGACTCCGGTCATCAAGGGGTGGTCGGTACTCTTTCCGACCTTTCGCCTCATTCCCTTCATCGACCCTTATCAGATCCTGGTGATCGGTTTTCTGACCGTTCCCCCGTATGTGGCCAGCACCGTGATTCCGTCGTGGAAAGCGGCCATCACCGATCCCGAAACCGCCATGAGAGGATAGCCCGACCTTGGAATGCCTGATTCAAACCGAGAACGTCAGCAAAACCTATAATGCCCGGAGGCCGGATGAGTTTCGGGCCCTGGAAGATATTTCCCTGCGCATCGGCCAAGGCGAAGTGGTCGTCCTTAAAGGCCCCAGCGGATCGGGGAAAACCACTCTGCTCAGTCTCATCGGCTGCATGTCGCGGCCCACGGCGGGAAGCATCCTGGTTGCCGGGAAAAATGTTGCCAAGCTCCCGGAACGCTTTCTCACCCGAACCCGGCAACGGACCTTCGGCTTCATTTTTCAGCAGTTCAACCTGTTGCGCGACATCACCGTCATGGAAAACGTTCTCCTGCCCCTTTACCCTCGGGAAACCCGTATCGGCGAGATGCAGGAACGGGGCAGAACCTTGCTGGTCCAGCTCGGCATTGAAAGTAAGCAGCACTCCAAAGTGTACCAGCTCTCGGGGGGGGAGCAGCAGCGGGTGGCCATTGCCCGGGCCCTGATCAACGATCCGGAAATCGTGATCGCCGACGAACCGACCGCCCACCTCGACAGCAAGCTTTCCGTCGATCTGCTGGGTATTCTGGATAACATCAACAGGATGGGCAAAACGATCCTCATCGCCACCCACGATCCCCTGGTTTACGAACATCCGCTGATTACCCGGACCATTTCCATGCGGGATGGACGAATCGAAGGAGTTTCGACACCGTGATCCTTCATCCGGGCATTCTGGCGCTGACCTGTGGGACCGCCCTGGTCCTTCTGATGATGATCTATGCCAGCGCCCTGGCGGTAAAAATCGTTCTCCGCTGGGATTTCAGCAGCAGCTCCGAAGAACAGCTCGTCCTCGAACGCAAAAGCTATCTGGTCTCCACCATCGTTAACTATGCCCTGGGCTTCGAGGTTTTATCCCTGTTTCTGTTCATTTTCACCCTGGACGAAATTCATTCCCTTTTTGTCGGGGCGATGTGCGCCACCGGCAGCCTCAACGCCAATCCCATCGGCTGGTACGCACTGTACGCAAAAATCGTCGCTTTCTTTGCGGCGGCGCTCTGGATCGCCTTGAATTACCTCGACGGCAAGGCGGAAGACTTTCCCCTGGTCAAAACCAAATTCCGCTGGCTGCTTCTGCTCACCCCCCTGATCGGGCTGGAGCTGTATCTGCAGGTTGCTTACTTTCTCGGGCTGCATCCCGAAATCATCACCTCCTGCTGCGGATCGTTGTTCAGCTCCGCCGGAAACGGCATTGCCGCCGAACTGGCCGGCCTGCCGGCAAAATCGATGATGGTGGCCTTCTATGCGGCGGGCGTTTTATTCCTCCTCGGCGCCCTGCCCTGTCTCCGCCGGCCCTCGGCCTCCTTTCGCTATCTATTCACACTTCTGGCGGCACTTTTCTTCACCCTTGCCATCGCCGCCATCGTTTCTTTCATCTCCCTCTACATCTATGAGTTGCCCACCCATCATTGCCCCTTTGACATCTTCCAGAAAAATTACCATTTTATCGGCTATCCCCTTTATCTGTGCCTGTTCGGAGGAACCCTGTTCGGTCTCATGCCCGGCCTTTTCCAGGGGATCAAAAGAATTCCCTCCCTGAAGCAGGAGATGGAACGGATGGAAAAAAAGTGGGTGCTTCTGGCGGTTCTTTTGATTTCATCCTTTATACTGATCGTGTCCTGGCCGATCCTGTTCGGCCATTTCAAACTGGCCGATTACCCGAGCTTCATCTTTTGATCCGGTCCTTGGCCCCCACCGGATCCCAACCAGGGCCAAAGCAATCGAGCGGCCCCGGTTTGCAAACATTACCGAATGTGTTTTAATTTCATATAAAGAGGACGGCACGCTGAATTTGAATAGATAACCGGCTATAATCATGAATATATTTCAAAATACCCAATCAGGCGCGACCAAGCCGGGGTTTCTGAAACATTCCTCGTTTTTGGGCCTCCTTTTATCCAGGGATAGGATTTCCCGTTGTTCGCCTTCCTTGCTTTTTCTTCTCCTGATCGCAACCATCTTCATCGCGAATTTTTTCATCAATTACCTCCACGATTTCCTGCCCAATCTCCATTTGTGGCAGCACGCCTTGATCGATTCGATGGTTCTTTCCACCATCATTCTGCCGCCAATCCACTATTTCTGGTTCGGTCCCCTCTGGCGGCAGATTCAGGAACGCAAAAAAGCCGAAGAAGACATCGCCCGGCTTTCCGGAAAACTTATCTCCGCGTCGGAGAAAGAAAGAAAAAAACTGGCTCTCGAACTGCACGACGAGTGCAGCCAGCGTATCGCCGCTCTGCAATTCGGCATAGAATCCCTGCTGTTTCTTCACCCCCAGCACGATCAGGAAAGGCAGGAAAAACTGGCCGGGCTGAACGGGTTGGTGCAACAGCTGAGCGACCTGATCCGCAATTTTTCATCGTCCCTCCGATCCGACATGCTGGAGGATCTGGGGCTGGTTTCGACCCTCGATTGGTATGTGGCCGAAATCTCTCGTACGGTCCCTGGATTGAAGGTTGATTTCGAGGCCGTCGGTCTGCGGAAACGGCTTCCGTCACGCATCGAGCTGATCCTGTATCGGGTTTGCCAGGAAAGCCTGACCAATGTCCTGAAACACGCCCGAGCCGACCACGTGCAAATCATGCTGACCTACAGCCATCCGAAAGTCATGTTGTCGATACGGGACAATGGCGTGGGGTTCAACCCTGCGCATGCCGATGACGGCAAGCGTTGTCTCGGTCTTCTGGGAATGCGGGAAAGAGTCGCTTCGGTCGGAGGAGAATGGAATGTCTCATCCAGCCGTGAAGGGGGAACCCTGGTTCGCGTGGACCTTCCGGTTTCCCGATAGGAGCGCTAATGGAGAAAATTAAAATTTTCATTGTCGACGATCATCCCATTGTCCGGGAGGGCTTGCCGCAACTTC
>MHXM01000120.1:0-331 GCA_001825565.1 Desulfuromonadaceae bacterium GWC2_58_13 | reverse complement strand
CGTCGGGAGCGCGGAGACCGGGAAAAAAGCGCTGGAACAAGTTCGTCTTCTGCGGCCCGATGTCATCATCCTCGATATTTCCATGCCCGAGATGAATGGGTTCGAAGCCATAAGTCTCCTGAAAGAGTTTTTGCCGAAATGCCAGATCGTCGTTTATTCGATGCACGATAAAGAGGCCTATGTACACAAGGCACTCAGTTCAGGGGCGCTCGGCTATGTCCTGAAAGGCGCGCCGATTGCCGAATTGATCGCCGCGGTCCGAGCCGTCGCCCAATGTCCTGAAAGGCGCGCCGATTGCCGAATTGATCGCCGCGGTCCGAGCCGTCGCCCA
>MHXM01000119.1:5167-7527 GCA_001825565.1 Desulfuromonadaceae bacterium GWC2_58_13 | reverse complement strand
CATCCTTGAACAGAATCAGGGTCGGAATACCGCGCACACCGTACTGGCCGGGGGTTGCGGGGTTCTCGTCGACATTGAGTTTGCCCACCTTGACCTTGCCTTCGTACTCGGCGGCAAGACCGTCGACCACTGGACTGATCGCCTTGCAGGGGGCGCACCACGAAGCCCAAAAATCGACCAGAACGGGAACCGAGGATTTGAGGACGTCATTTTCAAACGTATCGTCAGAAAGCTGCACGACTTTATCACTAGCCATGTTCATTCTCCTTGAGATCAAGATTTTAAGCCGATTCAATTGATTCAATTTTTACAATCATAGAGCACCTTGCGAAAAAATCAAGGCTTTAATTTACTACCGGACCGGTAAGCTTGTACTTGACACCCTGCCGTTGCGAACCTATTATTTCTAGGATTTCACTCGGGAAAGCAGACCATGAATAAACATAAAATCAGCAATGCCGTCAAAGAACAGCGCGCTCTTCTCGAAACCAGCTTTCTCGATCAGGCAATGGCCCTGCAAACCTTCGCTGGGCAGGTGGTGAACACCTTCAACCAGGGGGGACGGCTGCTGGTGATCGGCAACGGATCGCTGAGCGCGGTCGCCAACCTGATCGCCAACCTGTTCATTCACCGCCTCAGCCTCGAACGCCCACCGCTGCCGGCCCTGTCCCTGGGACACGATGCGACCCTGGCGACCTCGCTGGTGCGCGACGGGCAGAACCGTCTCTACTTTTCCCGCCAGCTCCGCACCATGGCAACCGCCAGCGACATCGTTCTGGTGCTTTCCGACGGCCAACGGGACGATTCCTTGACCGAAGCGTTGGCCGTCGCCCGTCAGCTCGGTTGCAAAACGGCTCTCCTGGCCCAGGAGAAAGCGGATATCACGAACGAAACGATCGACTACAGCTTCCCTCTGAAAACCACCTCGATTCCACGAATGATCGAAGGAACCTTGTTTTTCGGCCACCTGCTGTGCGAACTTGTCGAGGGGGAATTGTTCGGCATATGAACATCCCGTTCAAACAGATCGGATTGGCCACGATACGGGGCCTTCCTTGACCCCTCCGTCCGGCTATCCGATTCAGTTTCAGCTCAAGGATCGACTGTGCGCCGTGGTCGGCGGGGGCCGGGTCGGCCTGCGCAAAATCAACGGACTGCGCCGTGCCGGGGCCCGGGTGCGTCTGGTTACGGCCGTAGCGACCGCCCAACTTTTTGCCCGGCCAGACATTGAAATCATTCCGCGCCCCTATCGGGAAGGTG
Organism: Desulfuromonadaceae bacterium GWC2_58_13; assembly: GCA_001825565.1. Taxonomy (GTDB): domain Bacteria; phylum Desulfobacterota; class Desulfuromonadia; order Desulfuromonadales; family Trichloromonadaceae; genus Trichloromonas. Next base: position 6,267 of record MHXM01000119.1, on the reverse strand, counting down.
ATCTTGCCGGAGCCTTTCTGGCCTTTGCCGCAACCGATGACCCCCGGGTCAACGCCGCGGTTGCCGAAGAAGCCCGCCGGCTGAACATTCCCGTCAACATCGCCGACGACCCGGAAGGCAGTGACTTTCTGCTTCCGGCCACATTCTTCCGAGGCGATCTCGCGATCGCCGTGACTACCGGCGGCCGCAGCCCGGCCCTGGCGGCCCAAGTCAGAGACCACCTGGCCGCGCTGATCGGACCCGAGTGGGAAACCGTGCTGGAGATCGCCGCCGCGCTGCGCCAAAAGCGGTTGACACTGCCGGAAAAAGCCGAGTACAATCAAGAGATTTTACGCCGACTTATCAAGGAGGGACTGCCTGCGCTGATCTCCGGAGGAAACGCCGGAGAAGTCGAGGGCCTGCTTGACCGCCTGCTGGGAAAAGGCTTTTCTCTGGCGGATCTCGGGATTCACCTGCCGAAAGGGATGCCATGAGCGTCAACATCCTGTTCTTCAAAATCACCCTGATTTTATACTCCGTGTCCACCGTCCTATACCTGGTCGATGTGGTCCGACGCAAGGAGAAGTCCGGCAAAACGGGTAAAATTGCCCGCTGGATCCTGCTGGGCGGCTTCATGCTGCACTGCGCAACCCTGGTCGCCCGCTATGTCGAGGCCGGTTACACCCCGGTCGCCAACCTGCACGAGTCGTTGTCGTTTTTCGCTTGGACCCTGGTCGGCATTTTCCTGCTATTCGACATGCGCTATCGGATGACGGTGCTCGGCGCCTTCAGCTGTCCGCTGGCGGTTATCCTCATGCTGGTCGGCTCCACCGCGACGACCGCCATTAAAGAAATGAATCCGGCTCTCGACAGCTGGTGGTTCCCGATCCATGTGACCCTGGCATTTCTCGGCAATGCCGTTTTCACCGTGGCCTTCATTGCCGGCGTCATGTACCTGTTGCAGGAACGGATGCTCAAAAGCAAGAAGTTCTCCGCCCTTTACTATCGGCTTCCCTCCCTCGATGTGCTGGACGACATCAATTACAAGTGCCTTTCCATCGGCTTTCCGCTGATGACCATGGGGATCATTTCGGGTGCGGTCTGGGCCAATTCCGCTTGGG
>MHXM01000119.1:2152-5140 GCA_001825565.1 Desulfuromonadaceae bacterium GWC2_58_13 | reverse complement strand
AAACCTGGGCGCTGATCACCTGGTTTCTGTACGCGGCGCTGCTGCATGGACGACTGACCGTCGGCTGGCGTGGGCGCCGCGCGGCCATCTTCGCGATTATCGGCTTTTTGTGCCTGCTGTTCACCTTCCTGGGAGTCAATCTGCTCCTTTCGGATCTGCACAGCTTCAAGGCCATGCAAGGGCGCTAGTCGCCGAAAACCACACTGGAATAGGAATTATGAACATCATCGTCGTGGGGCTGAGCCACAAAACAGCCCCCGTGGAAATACGTGAACGGCTCGCCTTCGCGCCAACCGCGATGGAAAAGCCACTGCATGAGCTGCTGGCTCTGCCGACGGTGACCGAAGGGGTCATCGTGTCGACCTGCAACCGGGTCGAACTCTATGCCTGCAGCCGCGACACCGATGCCTGCATCGGCCAGCTCAAGCGGTTTCTCGCCTCGTTTCACAACATCCCCCTGGAACAACTGGAAAGCCACCTGTACGACTACCAGGGCGAAGACGCCATCCGCCACGTCTTCCGGGTTTCGTCCAGTCTCGACTCGATGGTCATTGGCGAACCGCAGATTCTCGGCCAGATCAAAACCGCTTACGGATACGCCACCGAATTCAAGACCGTCGGCCTGATCCTGAACCGCTTTCTGCACAAGGCCTTCTCGGTGGCCAAGCGGGTCCGCACCGAGACCGACATCGCCAGTAACGCGGTCTCGGTTTCCTTTGCCGCCGTCGAACTGGCGCGCAAAATTTTCGGCAGCCTCGAGGACAAGAAGGTTCTTCTGATCGGCGCCGGCGAAATGTGCGAACTGGCGGCCCGTCATTTTCTCAACAACGGCGCCTCCTCGGTGACGGTGACCAACCGCACCTTTGAACGCGCCGTCAAACTGGCCGAGGAATTCCAGGGACAGGCCGTCCCCTTCGATGAATTTCCCCAGCGCCTGCACCAGATCGACATCGTGCTGACCTCGACCGGCGCGCCCAATTTCATCCTCGGCCACGAGAAGATGGAAGAAGTGATCCGCAAACGCAAGAACAAACCGATGTTCCTGATCGACATCGCCGTCCCCCGCGACATCGATCCCAGGGTCAACAAGATCGACAACATCTACCTGTACGATGTCGACGACCTGCAGGGGGTGGTGCAGGCCAATCTCAAGGAGCGTCACAAAGAGGCGAAAAAAGCCGAAGTCATCATTGACCAGGAAATCGGTCAGTTTTTCCGCTGGCTCGGCTGTCTTGACGTGGTGCCGACCATCGTCTCCCTGCGCAAAAAGCTCGAAGAAATCCGCCAGGGCGAACTGCAGAAGACCTTCGCCAATCTAAAGAATCTCGACCCGAAAGAACGGCAGGCCATCGAGGCGCTGACCTCGGCTATCATCAACAAGGTGCTGCACCAGCCGACCACGGTGCTCAAGCAGGCCCAGAACGACAGCGCCGGGAGCGACTATGTGGATGCCGTGCGCACCCTGTTTGCTCTCGAACCCCCGCCGTCGGACGACAACTGACAAACCGAAATCATATAAAGGAGATTCGCATCTCATGGCAAAAAAGACACTGCGCATCGGTACCCGGGCCAGCCAGCTCGCTCTCTGGCAAGCCAACTGGGTCAAATCCGAACTGGAAAAACGCTATCCCGACCTCGAAGTGACCCTGACCAAGATCAAAACTCAGGGCGACAAGATCCTCGACGTGCCGCTGGCCATGGTCGGCGGCAAGGGGCTGTTCGTCAAGGAGATCGAGGAAGCCATGCTGCGCGGGGAAATCGACGTCGCCGTCCATTCGATGAAGGACGTGCCGACCATCTTCCCCAAAGGGTTGGCCCTGCACTGCATCACCGAGCGGGAAGACCCCCGCGACATTATCATTCTCAAGCCCGGCTTCCAGTCTTTCCGCGACCTGCCCCAGGGTGCCCGCATCGGCACCTCGTCGCTGCGCCGCAAGGCCATGCTGCTGCATCTGCGCCCCGATTTTCAGATGGTCGACATCCGTGGCAACGTCGAAACCCGCATCCGCAAACTGACCGAGGACAACCTCGATGGCGTGGTGCTGGCCGCGGCGGGCATGAATCGCCTCGGCTTCGGCAAACAGATCAGCGAATATCTGCCGACCAGCGTTTCGCTGCCGGCCATCGGCCAGGGCGCGCTGGGGATCGAGTCGCGCATCGTCGATGACGAGATCAACGCCCTGATCGACTTCTTCAACCACCCTGAAACCGCTGCTGCGGTTAAAGGGGAGCGGGCCGTGCTGCGTCGCCTCGAAGGCGGCTGCCAGGTTCCCATTGGCGCTTTCGGCGAGGTCAAAGACGGTAGCCTGACCCTGACCGGTCTGGTGGCCAGCATCGACGGCCAGAGGTTTCTCAAAAAAACCGTCGTCTGCAAACCCGAGGACGCCGAGAAAGCCGGCATCTCGCTGGCGGACGACCTGATCATCCAGGGCGCCGGCAAGATCCTCAACGAGGTCTACCAGCATGAAACCTTTAACGTGAATCGCGAAGACGTCTGAGCTCTTTTCCGCAGATGAAACACTTGGGGGCGCGGCATGCTGCGCCCCTACCCATTTCCACAAAGGCGCTCCAGTGAAACCAGGCATCGTTTATCTCATCGGCGCCGGTCCCGGCGATCCCGGACTGATCACAGTCAAAGGCATGGAGTGCCTGCGCAAGGCCGACGTGGTGGTCTACGACTACCTGGCCAACCCGGCCTTTCTCAACGAAGCGCCGGAGTCGGCCGAGCGGATCTACGTCGGCAAGCGAAGCGGCAAGCACCATAGCTCGCAGGACCAAATCAACCAGCTGCTGGCAGCCAAAGCCGGCGAAGGTAAAACCGTCGCCCGCCTCAAAGGGGGGGATCCCTACGTCTTCGGCCGCGGCGGCGAAGAAGCCCTTTGTCTGCACCGGGCCGGCATCCCCTTCGAGGTTGTTCCCGGGGTCACCGCCGGCTTTGCCGCCGCCGCCTACGCCGGAATTCCCCTGACCCACCGCGACCACACCACC
>MHXM01000119.1:0-2077 GCA_001825565.1 Desulfuromonadaceae bacterium GWC2_58_13 | reverse complement strand
CCAACCTGCCGCTGATCGGCCGTGAGCTAATGGCCCACGGCCGCCCGGCCAACACCCCGGTGGCGATCGTGCGCTGGGCCACGACAACCCGGCAGCAGACCCTGGTCGCCACCCTCGGCGACGTGGTGGAAAAAGTCTCCGCCGCCGGATTCAAACCACCGGCGGTCATCATCGTCGGTGAAGTGGTGAGTCTGCGCGAACAACTGCGCTGGTTCGACACCCAGCCGCTGTTCGGCAAACGGGTGCTGGTCACACGCACCGCCGAGCAGGCGGGGGAATTTTCGGCCTTGCTCGAAGCCGAAGGTGCCCAAGTCATCGAATGCCCGACCATCCGCCTGGTTCCCGTACAGGACAACTCCGACCTCGATGCAGCCATCAAATCCCTCGCCGGTTTCGACTGGTTGGTCCTGACCTCGGCCAACGCCGTCCAGTTCTTTTTCGCCCGCCTGCAGTCCTTCGGTCTCGACTCCCGGGCACTGGGCCATTGCCGAGTCTGCGCCGTCGGCCCAAAGACTGCGGCAGCGATCCGACAGCACGGCATCCAGCCCGACCTCATCCCCGCCGATTATAAAGGCGAAGGGGTGGTGGCCGCCTTCGCCGAACTGAACCTGGCCGGCAAACGGGTCCTCTTCCCCCGCGCCGACAAGGCCCGCGAGGTCATTCCCAAGGGGCTCGCCGCCCAGGGCGCCGAAGTGATCGCCCCGGTCGCCTACTGCAACCAGGTTCCCGACGCCCTGCCGCCCGAGGCGCTGGACGCCCTGGAAGCGGGAGAAGTCGACTGCGTTACCTTCACCGCCTCCTCCACAGTGGAAAACCTCGCAGCCATCCTCGGCCCCGAGCGCTTCACCAGGCTTCTGGCCGGCGTCCCAGTCGCCTCCATCGGCCCGATCACCTCAAAAACCTGCCGCCAGCTCGGTCTCGAAGTGGCAATCGAACCGGAGAAATACACCCTGGCCGCACTGACTGAGGAGCTGGTGCGGTATTTCGCAGGACGATAGAATTTTGTCGGGTTACGCTACGCTAACCCGACCTACCTCGCTGACCCCCGAGTTGGTGCGATATTACGCGGAACGATAATTCGTAGGTCGGGTTAGCCCGCAGGGCGTAACCCGACGTTTCCATCGTCGCCAACCGATCTTTGTCGGGTTACTGTCCGCCGCGCACAAGCCGAACAAAGTAGTAGTAGCTGTTACCGTAGGGAAAACCGTAACCATTGTAGAAATAGACGAGCCATGCGCTGTCAGTAGAACCCGCATAGGGCGAAGCCGTCCGAAAAGAATCCGACGGCGTGGAGGGAAAAACTTCGAGGTTGATGGCCGGATCGATGCACTGCCGCTCGATTATAGAATTGAGTTCTTTCTGATTTGGTAAGCGCCAATCGCTTTGCCCGGCAAAACTGGCGACATTGACAGCGGCGGCTTGCTGCAAAGCCCCCTGCCAAGGGTAAGTGGCGGCTGCGCTATCGCAGCCGCCACCTGAGACGTTATAGCTCTGCCCTTCTGAACAAACTTTCCATGTCAACCCAGTTCCAGTGTCGGTAACCGTGCCATCTTCGTGATCGGTGAAACGCTCCGTCGGAGTCGAAGCAACAATGGTATCGCTCTGGCAGGTCTGTGCGCTAGCATTGCTAAGGGGCCCCAACGTACATAACAGGGCGAGAAGGATGGTCTTCATTGCATTGTCCCCTTTCTCAATGTTTATAATCAGATCAGATTCGCGTACTTGGTTTAAGCGAAAGAAACTCCGCACCACCGCCTCCAGCACGGGCATCAGTGCTATCGTGTCCCGGCAAACCGGTGGACCAAAAACTTAACCCAAAAAAAAATTACTGTCCGCCGCGCACGAGGCGGACAGCATCGCTGGCCCCCTTACCGTATGCGTCGACGTAGCCAGAGTAGAAAAGGACTCCCCACGCGTAAGGAGCACCGCCCGCATAGGGCGAAGCCGACCAGAACCAAGAGTTGCGAGCATTGGGAAAGTAATTAGTGTCGATGGTCGGCCCAGGGGCCACACCGTAATCGACAATGGAGCTCAATTCCTCCGCTGTCGGCAGCAGCCAATCCGTATAGCCGCAGAG
>MHXM01000118.1:24836-40980 GCA_001825565.1 Desulfuromonadaceae bacterium GWC2_58_13 | reverse complement strand
ATCTCCGGATGATGAGCCTTGGAACCACGACCGGCGTAGGCAGCCTTGATCGAAGTGAGGTCAAGCTGCGCCACCATTTCGACGACGAAGCGGGCCAGATGCCCGTCGGGCAACCAGTCGTCCAGAGACGGCGGCAACAGGTACAGTGTTTCTCGGTCAACTTGGCGGAACGTGTGACTCATCGGTATTTGGCCTCAGCAGGAGTTTTCAACGCCCGGAGATTTTAACATTTTGCGAATGAAAAGTCCGACAAACTCCTAGAAATATAGATGCGAATCGAGTAGCCGGGTAATGGATCTTCACCCACAATTCTTTGACGAAGTCGTCTGCGTAACGGACGAACTGGTGACCGCGTTGCTCAAGCTCTTTGTCCAGTGTGTCGAGCAGGAAGGTTTTTCAATCCGAAGACGCACGCAACGAGTGAGGGGCGGCCCACAGGGCCGCCCCTTTTTCATTCATGGGAACGGACTGGAGGGTGCTCAGATGGCTTTGCTGGCTTTTTCTCTCAATTCCTCGATTCTTTCGGGGGTCAAGCCATAGCGAACCCTGAGATCTTCCGGCACGACGGGGTCGCGGTGGTTACCACTGACACCTAAGCCGAATTCACAGCTCAGGACATTTGCCAATGCCACCAGTTCGACAACTTTTTTATCTTCGGTGGCGTTCTCCGGTGCAAGATGCCAGCGGATGGCGCTAGCGATAAATTTCGGGAGCGTCCACCAATCCGCCAGAATGGCCCCGATCTCCTGGTGCGTGGTATGCAGAACCTCGAACTCCGCCTCGGCCAGCAGCAGCTGCCCGCTTTCCGCCAGTTGACCTACCCGCACATAGGCTTCAGGAAAAATCCCGGCGCCGGCAAGCACGCCGATGTCATGCAACAATCCCGCGATAAAGGCGTGATCGGCCAGTTCGGGGCCGGCATCGGTCTGGTCTTGTGCCAGCAGTCTGGCGACAATGGCGCATCCCATGGCGTGCTTCTGCAAACCCTTGTGGTCAAATCCTTTGGTCAGGGCACCGACGCTGCCCCCTATCGCCATGGACAGCACCAGACTCTCGACGACGTCGGTCCCCAGCAGAAGAATGGCCCGTTTGACCGAATCGACCTTTCCCCGCTGGCCAAACAGCGCGGAGTTAGCCCAGCGGAGCAGATCCGCGGAGGTGGCGGCGTCCCCGGCCACGATTTTCACCACATGATCGATGGTAAAATTGTCCCGGTCGGCCAGACACTCTCGGAGTTCATGGTAGATCCGCGGCAAGGGCGGAAGATGCGCCAGCGAGTTGATCAGGGTCTGCATCGGCTCCCCGTTCGGTTTTTGTTGACCGAGCTGCTTCAAGGCGTCGTGAATGACCTCCTTCAACTCCTCTGCATCCCAGGGTTTGGCCAAAACCTGCTGCGCGCATCCCTCGGCCAATGCCTTGACAACGCTCGATTTTTCGGCATAACCACTGAGGAGTATCCGCGCGATCGGCGGGTAAAGCTCCTTGACCCTGGTCAGGAATTCGATGCCATCCATTTCGGGCATCCGAACATCGGAAACCACCAGGTCAATCGGCTCGTTCTGTAGAATGATCAGCCCCTCGGCACCGCTCCCGGCAAAATGCAATTCGTACTCTTCATCAAGAAACAACCGTCTGAGCGCCTTGAGAATGCTTTGTTCATCATCCACAAAGAGAATTGTCGGCCTCCCGTTTGTCATAACACACCTTTGATTGAAAATTGAATTCGGATCAAATTACCTGTGGAATTCTGTTCATTCACTGTTGCTAAGTCTACTTCGTATTGCGACACTTTTCCAACGGTGGATTCACTTTGCAAGTTGTGTGCTTACGAGTAGAATCTACCGAGACCTATGCCAGGATGCAAACCAGCCAGGAAGGGATGTGCATGACCTACCAGAATCTGCTAGTGGAAGTCACGAATCATGTGGCGACTCTGACCATCAACCGCCCCCGGGCGCTCAATGCGCTGAATCTGGAAACGCTGGAGGAACTCAAGGATTACTTCACCGCCGTGCAGAGCGACCCTGAAACCAAGGTCGTCATCGTGACCGGGGCCGGCGAAAAAGCCTTCGTCGCCGGCGGCGATCTCTCGGTGATGGCGCCTCTTGATCCGATGCCGGCCCGGGCCAGCGCTCGCCTTGCCCAGTCGGTACTCAATCTGATTGAACAGGGAACCAGGCCGGTGATCGCCGCGGTCAACGGCTACGCCCTTGGCGGCGGCTGTGAGCTGGCCATGGCCTGCGACATCCGCATCGCTTCGGAGAAGGCCCGCTTCGGCCAGCCCGAAGTTAATCTCGGTATCCTTCCCGGTTGGGGCGGCACCCAGCGGCTGCCGCGCCTGGTCGGCAAGGGCAAGGCGCTGGAGTTGTTGTTGACCGGCGAGATGATCGACGCCGCCGAGGCGTTGCGCATCGGCCTGGCCAACCGGGTGGTGCCGGCCGACCAGCTGCTTGCCGAGGCACAGACCATGGCGGCTAAAATCGCCGGCAAGGGGCAGGTTGCGGTGCGCCTGTGCAAGGAGGCGGTGGTCAACGGACTGGAGATGGAAAGCCTGCGGGCCGCCAGTTACGAAGCCGACCTGTTCGCCCTTTGCTTTGCCACCGAGGACCAGAAAGAGGGAATGCGGGCGTTTCTCGAAAAGCGGTCGGCCCACTTCAAGGATGGCTGATGTCCGGCGTTGCCAGAGAATTTCGTCCGCATTAGTGAAAAATTAACATTTTCTGATATTATTTCAGGGTTGCATCGAACACCGCCATGGGTTTTGGCTGGCGGCTGGCAACCCATACGCATGAGGAGAATGAGCATGAGCGGAAGCGCCAAGTTTGAAAGCAGCTACGGCCTGGAGCATCACGGCATTCGCAATGTCAGTGGAACTTTTTGGAATCTCACCACTCCGGCTTTGGTTGAAGAAGTGGTCAGACGTGGCGAAGGACATCTTTCGCACCTCGGGCCGCTGGTGGTGACCACCGGCCACCATACCGGCCGTTCGCCCAACGATCGCTTCGTGGTCCGCGAGGGGGAGAGCGCCGAGCATGTCTGGTGGGGAAAGGTCAACAAGGAGTTCGATCCGGGCAAGTTCGACCGGCTCTATAACAAGATGCTGGCTTTTCTGCAGGGGAACGACATCTTTGTTCAGGACTGCTTCGCCGGGGCCGACCCCGCCTATCGCCTCAAGGTACGCGTCATCACCACCCAGGCCTGGCACAGCGTGTTCGCCCGCAACATGTTCATCCAGGCTCCCCGGCAGGACCTCGCCGAATTTGTCCCGGAATTCACCATCATCAATGCGCCGCGTTTCCATGCCGATCCCGAATTGGACAGCACCCGCAGCGAATGCTTCATCATCGTCAATTTCGAAAAGAAGATGGTGTTGATCGGTGGGACGTCCTACGCCGGCGAGATCAAGAAGAGTATTTTTTCGGTGCTCAACTACCTGTTGCCGCGCAAGGGGGTGCTCTCCATGCACTGCAGCGCCAATGTCGGCAAGGGTGGCGATACGGCCATTTTCTTCGGACTTTCCGGCACCGGCAAGACCACCTTGTCGGCCGACCCCGAGCGGGCGCTGGTCGGCGACGACGAGCATGGCTGGAGCGATCAGGGAGTGTTCAACTTCGAGGGGGGCTGCTACGCCAAGGTCATCAAGCTTTCGTACGAGGCCGAGCCGGAAATCTACGAAACCACCCGTCGCTTCGGCACCGTGCTGGAAAACGTCGCGATGGATTACGGCACCCGGCGCATTGACCTGGACGACGACTCCCTGACCGAGAACACCCGGGCATCGTACCCGCTGACCCACATCCCCCACATCGTGCGCAGCGGCATGGTCGGCCATCCGGCCAACATCATCATGCTCACCGCCGACGCCTTCGGGGTGATGCCGCCTATCGCCCGGCTGACTCCGGAGCAGGCCATGTATCATTTCATCTCCGGCTACACCGCCAAACTGGCCGGCACCGAACGGGGGGTGACCGAGCCCCAGCCGGCGTTCTCTTCCTGTTTCGGCGCGCCGTTCATGGCATTGCACCCGTCGGTTTACGGCAATCTGCTCAAGGAGAAGATACGCCGGCATCACGTCCACTGCTGGCTGGTCAATACCGGCTGGACCGGCGGGCCGTACGGGGGCGGTTCACGGATGAAGATCAAATACACCCGGGCCATGATCAAGGCCGCTCTTTCCGGCCAGTTGGTCGGGGTTGAATACGAGACCGACCCGGTGTTTGGGCTGCATCTGCCCACCTCCTGTCCCGATGTCCCCCCCGAAGTGCTCAATCCGCGCAATACCTGGGCCGACAAGGCGGCCTACGACCAGAAGGCACTCGATCTGGCCCGGGCCTTCCGCCGTAATTTCGCCGACTATGCCGATGCGGTCGAGGAGGATGTGAGAAAGGCCGGGCCGCTGGCGGGCTAGCCGGACAAAGCTTGATCGTCGAATGATAGAAAGCCCTTCGGATCGCTGGCATCTGAAGGGCTTTCCGCATTTGTGGCATTGAGACGATGGCCGGTCAGACGCTGAGGTGCTGTTCGATGGTGGCCAGATCGGAGTGGAAGCTCTCCTTGCTTGAGGCGTGGACCACCCGGCCCTTTTCGATGACATACCCTCGTTCGGCGTACTTCAAGGCAAATTTTAGATTCTGGTCGGTGAAAATGATCGTGGTGGTCTGTGCCAGTTGCCGGATCAACTGGCCGACCTGCTGCACGATGACGGGAGCCAGTCCCTCGTTGGGCTCGTCGAGCAACAGGAGCTCCGGCTCGCCGACCAGCGCCCGGGCGATGGCCAGCATCTGCTGCTGGCCGCCACTGAGAAAATCGCCATCCCGGTGCCGGATGTCCGCCAGCATGGGAAAGGTCTCGTAGATGCGTTCCATCGGCCAGTGCCGATTTTGCTCGGGCAGCCTTTTCTGCGCCACTTCGAGGTTTTCTTCAACGCTGAGCCCGGGGAAAATCCGCCGGTTCTCGTCGACGAAGCCGATGCCGAGGCGAGCGATCTGGTGGGTCGACAGGCCGTTAAGCAATTGGCCCTTGAACAGGACCCGGCCCTCCCGGGGCGGGGTCAGCCCCATGATGGCGCGCAGGGTGGTGGTTTTGCCCACCCCGTTGCGGCCGAGCAGGCAGACCACTTCGCCCGGTTCGATAGCCAGCTCGATGCCTTGCAGAACCCGACTCTCACCGTAGCAGGCGTGAACGTTTTCCAGAGTCAGCATCAGTCGACCTCCTCCCCCAGATAAGCGGCGCGCACCTCGGGATGGGCCCTGATTTCCTCACAGGTTCCCTCGGCCAGAAGTTCGCCGTGGTGAAAGACGAAAATATGGTCGGCCAGCCCGAACACCACGTTCATGTCGTGTTCGGTAATCAGGAAGGTATACTTTCCCTCGGCAGCCAGCGAGCGCAGCAGCCGGATCACGGCATGGGTCTCTTCCGGAGTCATCCCGGCGGTCGGTTCGTCGAGCAGCACCAGCTTTGGTTCGGTGGCCAGCACGATGGCCAGTTCGAGCAGCCGCTTGTCGCCGTAACTGAGAGTGCCGGCGCGGGAGCTCGCCAGCGGCCCAAGGCCTAGCCGTTCGAGAACCTCCATGCCCCGGGCGGCCAGTTTTTTGTCCCGGTTGACGATCCGCCAGAACCGCAGGCCCAGGTTGAGGTGGGCGATCAGCGCCACCAGGACATTTTCCAGCACCGTCAGTTCGCTGAAAATGTTGGTGATCTGGAACGACCGGGAAATCCCCATCTTGTTGATTTTGTGGGGCGGTTGGCCGGAAACGGGGCGGCCGCAAAAATGCACCGTCCCCTCGCTCGGCTGCAGGCGGCCCGACAGCAGGTTGTAGAAAGTCGTCTTGCCGGCGCCGTTCGGGCCGATCAGCGCCGTGGTCCGTCCCTCGCGGACGGTCAGCGAAATCCGCCGCAAGGCGACGAAATGGCCGAAGGCCTTGGTGACGTTGGCAACTTCCAGAAACGGCATGGTCATGTCCGCCCTCCCAGCCAGCGTTCGAGCAGTCCGAAAATCCCCTTGGGCAGAAACAGCACCATTCCCAGCAGGATCACTCCCAGATAGATCATCCATTCGCTGGTGTAGCTGGTGATCAGGGTTTTCAGGCCGAGAAAAACCGCCGCCCCGGCCAGCGGCCCGAAGAAGTACTGGCTGCCGCCCAGAATGGTCATCAGGATCGGCTCGGCCGATTGCGTCCAGTGCGACATCTCCGGTACCGCCACCCGACTGAAGGTGGCGAACAGGGCGCCGGCCAGTCCGGAAAAGAGTCCCGAGAGGATAAACCCGTACAGCCGGTAACGGTTGGCGGGAATGCCGGCGAAGGCCACCCGTTCGGTGTTTTCCCGCATGGCCCGCAGAATCAGGCCAAAAGGGGAGATGGTGAGGAGGTAGATAGCCGCCAGGCTCAACGCCACGATCAGCAGGGTCAGGTAGTAGAAATGAAAGGGATTGGCCAGGACGATGTCGAGACCGATGCCGACCTCGGTCAGGGGAAATCCGGCCAGGCCGTCGCTGCCGCCGGTGACCGAGCGCCACTGATGGGCGATGGCGAAAACCATCATGCCGAAGGCGAGGGTGAGCATCGAGAAGTAGACTTCGTTGAGCCGCACGCAGAGCCAGCCGATCAGCGTCGCGCCCACGGCCGCAGCCAGGGGAGCGACGGCCAGCACCCAGATGAAATCCCATTGCAGGTGTTGCAGCAGCAGACCGGCGACATAGGCGCCGGTGCCGAAAAAAGCCCCGTGGCCGAAGGAGAGCAGGCCGCAATAGCCAAACATCAGATTGAAGCTGGTGGCGAACAATCCGAGGATGAGGATTTCGGTCGCCACGAAGACGATGAAAAAGGGGCTCACCTTGGGCAGAAGCACCAGGACCACCGCCAGCAGAAGCAGCACGCCGAGCTGAATTTTCTTGCGCATCATCGCCTCCCCATCAGCCCTTCCGGGCGCCAGAGCAGCACCAGGGCCATGCCGATGTAGGGGAGCACGATGTTCCACTCGGCGAGCCAGCGTCCGCCGAAGCCGTGAATCCCGCCGAGGATCAGGGCGCCGAACAAGGCGCCGGGAAAGCTCCCCAGCCCGCCGATGACCACCACGATAAACGATTCGATAATGATGGTATCGCCCATGGCCGGTCCCAGGGTGCGCATGGGGGCCGCCAATGCTCCGCCGAGAGCCGCCAGCCAGGCGCCGAAGCCAAAGACTACGGTCAGGACGATGGGCACGTTGATGCCGACCGCCTGGGCCATTTCCGGGTCGAGGGCCGCCGCGCGCACGGTTTTACCGATCCGGGTGCGGTGAAAGATCAGCCAGACCGCGATGCCGATCAGGATTCCCATGCCGATGGTGAAAAAACTGTACAGGGGATAGGTCACCCCGAACAGGCTCGCCGCCCCACGTAGCAACTGCGGCGGTTCGACGATATGGTAGCCGCTGCCCCAGATCAGGCGCACGGCGTCATCGATGATCAGCAGCAGGGCAAAAGTCAACAGCAGACCGAAGGATGGATGGCGGTGGTAGATCCGCCGCAGCAGAAAGCGCTCGATCAGGACCGCCAGCAAGGCAACCCCCAGGGGGGCGATCAGGACGCCCACCCAGAACGGCATGCCGACCGTTCCCATCAGGGTGAGCAGAAAGTAGGCTCCCGCCATGTACAGGGCGCCGTGAGCAAAATTGAGAATGCCGAGCACGCCGAAGACGATGGTCAGCCCGGAGGCGATGATAAAGAGCAGAATGCCGATATCGAAACTGTTGAGCAGGGCCGCGACGAATGCAGTCATGAGATTCATTCCATCCTGGGGAAAATGAATGACGTTGACGGAGCATGCCGTTAAGCCCTCCCGGATAATTCCGGGAGGGCCGGGTATCGCCACGGCATTATTGCATGTTGCAGCCGCTTTCCTGCGGAGTCGGCGTGATGTCCTTGCCGGGGAAGATCCGGATTGGATCGAGAATGCGGATCGGATAATTTTTATCGGCCTTGGTGATCCCCCAGTTGCCGTTGACCACCGCCTGGTGATCTTCGGCGCGGATCAACAGTTCGCCGCTCGGGGTGTCGACGGTCAGGTTTTCCAGCGCGGCGATAATTTTATCCGGCTCGAAGCTCTTGGCTTTTTCGATGGCGGTTTTATAGGCGTAGACCGCTGCGTAGGCCCCTTGGGAGTTGTAGCTGGGATAGTCGCCGAAACGTTTTTTGTAGGCGGCGACGAAATTGTTGTTGGTCGGGGTGTCGTTGGCGGCGAACCAGTAGCGAGTGCCGACCCAGATCCCTTCCGGCATCTGATCGCCAAGGGCGGTCAGCACCTCGGTCGCGGCGCCGAGGGACATCAGTACCTTGAAATTCTGTTTAAAGAAGCCCAGATTGTTGGCCTGGCGGATAAAATTGATCAGGTCGCCGCCCCACAGGGAAATGAAGACACCTTCGGGCTTGTCGGAAATGACCTTGTTGATGAAGGGGGTGAAATCCTCGGCTTTGAATTTAGGAAAGGACGGATCGGCGGAGAGCACCACCTCGGGATCGAGTTCCTTGAGGTAATTGCCGAAAAATTCCCAGGACTGATGGCCGAAATCATAATCCGGGCCGATGGTCGTCCATTTCTTGACGCCGAGCTCCTTGGCGATCAGGGCCGCGGCCTTGGTGTTCTGGGCAATGTTGAGGGAAATGCGGAACACGTATTTGTTGCACAGGCTGCCGGTGACATCGGGAGACGCCGCATGAGTGATGATAAATGGTTTTTTCAGTTCCGGTACCACCGGCACCAGACCCTTGGCAACCCCGCTGCTGTCAAGTCCCATCAGCAGGTCGACGTTTTCCTGGTAGACCAATTTGCGGGCGGCCTGGATGCCCACGTTAGCCTTGCCGGTGGAATCTTCCAGCACGAACTCGATCTTTTTGCCCAGTATACCTCCCGACGAGTTGATCTCGTCGGCGGCCAGTTCGATACCGTTTTTGGCAAACTGGCCATAGGTCGAAAAGGCGCCCGAGAGGAGGTAGATGGCTCCAATCTTGACGGTTCCTTCCGCTTGGGCGTCGAGAGAAAATCCGATTGCCATGAACGCAACGACTGCCATCACCAACAATTTTCGTAACATGCTGCCTCCTTTGAACATAAAAAGACCTGTTAGAAAAATGTGCCTGCGACCGTACCGGAATCCAACAACTGAATAAACTCTAATGTGTAATTAAATCACATTTAGATTTTAATTCAAGGATTACTTTTGTCCCGGAAGAGCCGCTGTTATTTTTGGCAACTGACCGGAATTTGTTAATTATTTCGTCGCGAATCGCGGAAAGGCGAATTTTTCCGGCGGGATGATTGTAAATCTGAAGATCCCGATCTTCAAACCCTGTACCCGGCTCAAGTCGACCCGCTTCGATGGCACGCCCCCCATGACATCTTTCGGCGACCACCGGAACCGCACCGGAGTGATCCACCGGATTGCCGGTTCATACTTTACCCGCTGGACATTCGCCGAGGCTTTTTGTATGGTTACAAGAGTTTAAATTTTTGGGACTGCAGCGGATACGACGGGTCCGAACAGCCTTTACAGGGCGTGCCACGGCTCGTCCCGCATGCTTCGGAGGAATCCTTGAGCAATCCGATTGAAATGAAAGAATTGAATATCCCGGAGGAACTGCCCCTGCTTCCCGTCAGGGACGTCGTAGTTTTCCCCTACATGATTCTGCCCCTGTTCGTCGGCCGCGACAAGTCGATCGCCGCCGTCGATGCCGCCCTGGCCCACGACCGGCTGATCTTTCTGGCGACCCAGAAGGATGTTGCCAAGGAAGAGCCGGATCCCGACGATATCTACACCGTCGGCACGGTGGCGATGATCATGCGCATGCTCAAGCTTTCCGACGGCCGGGTCAAGGTGCTGGTGCAGGGCATGGCCAAGGCCCGGCTGACCTCTTTTGTTTCCGAGGACCCGTATCATCTGGTCCGGCTTGAACGCCTCGAAGAGCCGCGCCCGGCCGAAATGTCCCTCGAAACCGAGGCCCTGATGCGGATGGTGCGCGACCAGCTGTCCCAGTTGCTGCATCTGGGCAAGAGTTTTCCTCCCGAGGTTTCGGTGGTTCTGGAAAATATCGAGGACCCCGGCAGCCTGGCCGACCTGATCGCCAGCAACGTCGGGCTCAAGGTGCCCCAGGCCCAGGAGTTGCTTGAGGTGATCGATTCCCTCGACCGCCTGCGCAAGGTCAAGGACGTCCTGTCCAAGGAGCTTGAGGTGGCCACGGTGCAGAACCGCATCCAGAGCCAGGCCAAGGAGGAGATGGGCAAAACCCAGCGCGAGTATTATCTGCGCGAGCAGCTGCGGGCCATCCAGGCCGAGCTCGGCGAAGCCGATGCCCGGGCCGAGGACGTGGCCGAGCTGCGGCAGAAACTGGAAGCGGCCGGGTTGCCGGAGGTGGCCAAGACCGAAGCCGAAAAACAGTTGCGGCGCCTGGAGACCATGCATCCCGAGGCCGCCGAATATTCGATGCTGCGCACGTACATGGACTGGCTGGTAGAGCTCCCGTGGAGCCATTCGACCCGCGACAATCTCGATCTGAAAAAAGCCCGCAAGGTTCTCGACGAGGATCACTTCAATCTGGAGAAGGTCAAGGAGCGGATTCTCGAGTTTCTGGCGGTGCGCAAGCTGAAAAAAGATATGAAAGGGCCGGTTCTCTGTTTCGTCGGTCCGCCCGGGGTCGGCAAAACCAGCCTCGGCAAGTCCATCGCCCGCGCCCTCGGCCGCCAGTTCGTGCGCATTTCCCTCGGCGGAATGCGCGACGAGGCGGAAATCCGCGGCCATCGGCGCACCTATGTCGGCGCCCTGCCGGGCCGGGTCGTCCAGAGCATCAAGCAGGCCGGCACCAACAACCCGGTCTTCATGCTCGACGAGCTCGACAAGATCGGCTCCGATTTTCGCGGCGACCCCTCGGCGGCGTTGCTGGAACTGCTCGATCCCGAGCAGAACCACGCTTTTTCCGACCATTACATCAACCTCCCCTTCGACCTGTCGAAGGTGCTGTTCATCGCCACCGCCAACGTCATGGATCCGATCCCCTCGGCGCTCAAGGACCGGCTCGAGGTGATCCGGCTGGCCGGCTACACCACCGAGGAAAAACAGGCCATCGCCAGTCGTTACCTGATTCCCCGGCAGCAGAAGGAAAACGGACTCAAGGTCAAGGATGTGCGGTTCTCCGACAAGGCCATCCTGAAGCTCATCACCGAATACACCCTGGAGGCCGGACTGCGCAACCTCGAGCGGGAGATCGGCAGTATCTGCCGCAAGGTCGCCCGACGCTTCGCCGAGGGGCGCAAGCAGCCGGTGCTGGTGGCCGAGAATGCCGTGGCCGGCTTCCTCGGCCCGCCCCGTTTTCTCCCCGAGGAGGAACTCCGCGAAAGTGAGATCGGGGTGGCGACCGGGCTGGCCTGGACCGAAGTGGGAGGAGAGATCCTTTACGTCGAGGTCAGTGTCATGAAGGGCAAGGGCGAGCTGACCCTCACCGGCCACCTCGGCGACGTCATGAAGGAGAGCGCCCAGGCGGCCCTGTCCTACGCCCGGGCCCACGCCGTCGAACTGGGAATTGAAGCGAACTTCCTCGAAGGAACCAGCGTCCACGTTCACGTGCCGGCCGGGGCCATTCCCAAGGACGGCCCGAGCGCCGGGGTGACCATGGCCACGGCGCTGATTTCGGCCCTTTCGGGGCGACGGGTGAACAAGGACGTGGCCATGACCGGCGAAATCACCCTGCGCGGCAAGGTGCTCCCCATCGGCGGGCTGAAGGAAAAGGTTCTGGCGGCGGTGCGGGCCAACATCCGGACCATCATCATTCCGCAGCGCAACACCAAGGATCTCGAAGACATCCCGCCCAACCTGCGCAAGAAAGTCCGTTTTGTCGCCGCTTCGACGATGGACGAAGTGCTGGAGGCGGCCCTGGAAGCCAAGGCATGAAGCTTTCCGACCTCGGTGAATTCGGCTTTATCGAGCGCATCCGGCAGGCGGTCGCCAAGGCGCCGGGGGTGATGGTCGGCATCGGCGACGACTGCGCCGTGCTGGAACTTCCCCCGGGCGAGCGCCTGCTCACCAGCACCGACCTGTTGATCGAAGATGTCCATTTCCGTCGTGCCTGGGCCGACATGCACCTCCTCGGGCGCAAGAGCGTCTCGGTCAACGTCAGCGACATCGCCGCCATGGGCGGCACCCCCCGCCACCTGTACCTCGGCCTCGGCATTCCCACCGACTTGACGGTCGAAGATCTGGATGCCTTCGTGGCCGGTTTTCTCGCCGCTTGCGCCGACTACGGGGCGACCCTGGTCGGTGGCGACACCTGCCGTTCGCCGGGTCCTCTGCTGATTTCGGTGACCGTCGAAGGGACGGTTTCCGCCGATGAACTGGTCTGCCGCTCCGGGGCGCGACCCGGGGATGCGCTTTATGTTTCCGGCACCCTCGGCGACAGCGCCCTGGCCCTGCGGCAACTGCTGGCCGGCGAGTCGCTGGAGCCGGAATTGGCCCGGCGTCACCATGACCCGCGGGCACGGGTCGAACTTGGGCGGATATTGGCTTCGGCGCACATCCCTTCGGCCATGATCGATGTGTCCGATGGTCTGCTGGCCGACCTCGGGCACCTGCTGGAATCCTCCGCCGTCGGCGCCGAAATCGACCAGACGGCGCTGCCTCTTTCGGCGCCTTTGCGGGCGGCATGGATCGACGACCCGGAGCGGATCGAACTGGCTCTGTCCGGCGGCGAGGATTATGAACTGTTGTTTACCGTGCCGCCGGAGCGGGAGCCGGCGCTGGCGGCACTGGCCCTTTCGGTGACCCGGATCGGCACCATTGTTGAGGGCTCCGCCGGCCTGCTGATGAAAAATCGCAGCGGCGATCTTCGGCCGGCGGCGCCGGCCGGCTACAATCATTTTCGTCAAGGATAATGCTTTCGCAAAAAGCATCAAATTGGCTGGCCAAGCAAAAAGCGCCAAATACAAGGCGCGTAATTGTCGAGCAATGAGGCATACTTACGTACGTCGAAGCAGCGAGGCAATTGCAGCAACGCAGCAGTTGGCGAGTTTTTGCGACGCCATCAAGGATAACAGTCCGGACCGGCGCGGCATGGCCGCCGGAACCCGTTCTGACTCCAGGGAGCCCGATTGGCCGAAGACCACCAGCGCAAATCGCCCGCTGCCCCCCTTCTCGAAGGAGATTTTCCCGACGAGGCGTTTGCCGAGGTCAGGGAAATCCTGTTCGAGCGGATCGGCTTCGATCTCGGCATGTACAAAGACGGCTGCATCCGTCGCCGGATCGCCCGGCGGGCCCGCAACTGCGGGGCCCGCGGCGTTACGGATTATCTGGCGCGGCTGCGCGGCGACAAGGATGAGGTGCCGGCCCTGATGGCGGCGCTGACCATCCATGTCTCCCAGTTCTTTCGCAATTTTCCCACCTTTGAGTATCTCAGGGACCGGGTACTTCCCGAGTTGATCCAGCGGCTGCGGGGCACCCGAAGCAATGAGCTGAATATCTGGTGCGCCGGCTGCGCCGGGGGGGAAGAACCCTATACCCTGGCCCTGCTGTTGCATGAAATGGCCCCTCTCGGACTGTCGCTTTCGCTGCTGGCCACCGATATCAGTCCGGACATTCTCCAGCGAGCCAGCGAAGGGCTGTACGATTCGCAGCGTCTGGTTGAGCTGCCCGACCGCCTGCGCGAGCGTTATTTCACGGTCGAGGGAAACCGCTACCGGCTGAACGAGAATATCCGCCAGATGGTTCGATTTCAGCGGCACAACATCATGACCGATACCGAATACCCCAGATCCGACCTGATCCTGTGCCGCAATGTCCTGATCTATTTCTCGCGGGAAGAACAGGATCGGATTATCGGCCACTTTGCCCGGGTGCTGCGGGTGGGTGGTTTTCTGGTCCTTGGTCGGGCCGAAAACCTGATGGGGAGGCCGAGATTGCTGTTCGAAAGCGAAAGCGCCCGCGAGCGGATTTACCGTCGGGTGTAATCCTGGATTTTAGTTGAAGGAGCGGATCGATGCGTGTAGACATCAGCTACAAGTTCATTGTGGGCTTCATCGTCGTGGTGGCCTCCATTGTGTTGCTCAACCTGCTGGTTCCCTCCCTGGGGATTCCCGAAGAGTGGCAGCAGTTGTTCTCCGTGGCCTGCGCCATCCTGGTCGGCCTGCTGTTCGGCTGGTTTTTTTCCAAGCGTTTCACCTCCAATATCCGGGTGCTCAATGGAGCGGTCGAGAGGCTCAGCCACGGCGATTTGTCCTCCACCGTGGTTCTGCCGGCCACGGTCTTTCCCGACGAAACCGTCGACCTGGCGACCTCCCTCAACCGGGTGGTTGAAAGCCTGCGCGGTCTGGTTGGTTCCATCCGCTCGTCGTCGCTGAAAGTAGCCGACTCGGCTCAGGGGCTGTCGGCGACCTCGCAGGAGATGACGGCTTCGTCGCACGAAATTTCCCGAACCATCGAGCAGATCAGCAAGGGCGCCGAAACCCAGGCCGAGATGGTCGAAAAGAGCTCCCGCCTGATCAAGGAGATGGCCATGTCGATCGAGGTCATCGCCGCCTCGGCCGGCAAGGTTTCGGCTTCGGCCAGCGATACCGCCGAAACCGCCCAGCGTGGCGGCGAAATGTCGCGCGCCACCATCGCCAAGATGAAACAGGTGCTCGAAAAGGTCGAGCGCAACGGCGAACAGATGGCGGCTTTCGGCGGCCAGGTGCAGAAAATCGGCAAGATCGTCGAAGTGATCACCGGAATCGCCGGCAAAACCAACCTGCTGGCCCTCAATGCCACCATCGAGGCGGCCCGGGCCGGCGAGTACGGCCGCGGGTTCGCCGTGGTGGCCGAAGAAATCCGCAAACTGGCCGACTCGACCGGAGCCTCGGCCGGAGAAATCACCGACCTGATCGAGACCATCCGCAACGAGGCTCAGAAAGTTCAGGGGTCGATGAAGGAGAGCGTGCAGGACCTTGATTCAGGACGGGAGGCTATCGACAACACGGGGCAGGCGTTCGAGGCGATCATTAAAACCGCCCTCGGCACTCAGGCCAAAGCCACCAGTATCGCCGAAATGGCCCAGAAGCAGACCGACGGAGCCAGTGGCATGGTAGCGGCTATCGATGAGATCTCCCGGGTTGCCGAAGACAACGCCGCCTCGACCCAGCAGGTTTCGGCCGCCACCGAGGAGCAGACCGCCTCGATGGAAGAGATGGCCGGGGCGGCGCAGGTTCTTTCGGAGCTGGCGGAAACCTTGCTCGAAGTGGTCAAACGGTTCCGCCTGGAAAGTGGAAAGGCTGAATAGACGATGGACCAGCTTCTGGTCTTCCGACTCGGCGGTGAAAATTACGGGCTGGAAGTGGCGCATATTCAGGAGGTCGTCGAATCGCCCCCGCTCTATTACATCCCCCGGGCGCCGGCCATCCTGCTTGGAGCGATGAACTTTCACGGCAGCATCCTGCCGGTGCTCGACCTGACGGCCAGTCTCGGTTTCGGCGAGGGCGAGCACGATCATCGGATCATCGTTCTGACCCCCGACAATGCACAACTGGCACTGGCCGTGTCGGCTCTGGCCGGAATTGTTCCCTTTGCCGACGAAGCCCTGCTACCGGCCCGGGAGGACCAGGTGCCGATGGCCTGTATCCGATCGGTGCTGCCCGACCGTGGTGAAATGATTAATCTGCTCGACCTGGACCGGCTGCTTGGCAGTCTGGAAAACTTCTGAATTCAGAGGGGAGGAAGGCATGGGGTTGAGGGTACTGATCGTTGATGACGCACTGTTCATGCGGAACATGCTCAAAGACGTATTTCTCAAGGCGGGGTACGAGGTGATCGGCGAGGCGGCGGACGGTATTGAAGCCGTGGAACTGTACCGGCGGTTGCGGCCGGACCTGGTGACCATGGATATCGTCATGCCCCGCAAAAGTGGCATCGAGGCGTTGCAGGAGATTTGCGCCGAGCATCCCGAAGCCCGCATCGTCATGTGCAGCGCCATGGGGCAGGAGGCGCTGATTCTTGAGGCGGTACAGGCCGGCGCCAGGGATTTTATCGTCAAGCCCTTCAAGGAAGACAAGGTGCTCGAGGTCGTGCGGCGCATCGCCGGCCAAGTTTGAGACGTTATCAGGCGCGTTGCCGAAAGCGGTAATTACTGATGGACATGTCGAAATACCGCGATATG
>MHXM01000118.1:24561-24825 GCA_001825565.1 Desulfuromonadaceae bacterium GWC2_58_13 | reverse complement strand
GGTTGCTGCTGGTCAGACTGGAGAAAAATCCCGCCGATCGGGAAGGGATCAACGCCCTGTTCCGCGAAGCCCATTCGATCAAGGGGATGGCGGCGGCGATGGAATACCAGCGGACCGCCGAGCTGGCTCATCACCTGGAGGATTATCTCGACGGCTTCCGAACCGACGGCCAGGTTTCGGCCGCCGTGGTCGACCGGGTGCTGATCGGCGTCGACCTGCTTGAAGGGCTGGTCGACGACCTGGCCGCCCAACGACCCGAACGGG
>MHXM01000118.1:17413-24485 GCA_001825565.1 Desulfuromonadaceae bacterium GWC2_58_13 | reverse complement strand
AGCCGGGAGCGAGCCGCGGGGAAACCCTGAAGATCGTGGTGGAGCTTGCCTCCGGAGCGGTGGCGCCGGCCGCGCGAGCGCTCCTGTTGGTCCGTGATCTGGCCGGCCAGGGCCGGTTGTTGGACTGCGTTCCCGACGAACATCAGCTGTTGCAGGGGGGCGCGGTGCATCGACTGGAAATGCGGCTGAAAACCTCCAAGCCAGCCGGAACGGTCAAAGAGCGACTGCTGGCCATGTCCGACGTATTCCGGGTTTCCTGCATGATCGAACGCCCCCAGCCGGTGCGCCGGGAAGAGCGGGAACAGACGGTGCGGGTACGCACCGGACTGCTCGATGAATTCATCAATCTGGCCGGCGAACTGATCACCAATCGTTACATGCTGCAGGCCGCCTTCGCTGAAAATCGCCCCCAGGATCTTAAGCTCGGTCTCGACCATCTGTCCCGACTGATCACCGACCTTCATCACCACGTGCTGCAAGTCCGCATGATGCCGGTGTCCAGCGTTACCGGGAGGCTCTCCCGGCAGGTGCGCGACCTCGAACGCAGGACCGGCAAGAGTGTCGGTCTGCGCATCGAGGGGGAGGAGGTCGAGCTGGACCGGGCGATTCTCGAGGCCCTGGCCGATCCCCTGATGCACATGGTGCGCAACGCCATCGACCACGGCATTGAAACGGCCGGCGAGGTGGTGGTGAGCGCATCCCGGGAAAAAGACCTGGTGCTCATCGAGGTACGTGATGATGGCCGGGGACTCGATCCGGAGGCGATTCGCCGCAAGGCCGTCGAGCGCGGCCTGTTGTCGGCGGCCCAGGCCCAGACGATTGCCGAGCGCGAGCTGTTCCAATTGATCTGCGTGCCCGGTTTTTCGACCGCTGCCGAAATTACCGAAACCTCGGGCAGGGGGGTCGGCATGGACGTGGTTAAATCGGCGGTCGAGCAGTTTGGAGGCACTCTGCAGATCGGTTCGACGGCCGGCGCGGGCACCCGGATACAAATCCACCTGCCGCTTTCGGTGGCGATCATCCGGGTGCTGCTGGTGGGCTGCGAAGGGAAAACCGTCGGCATTCCGCTCACCCGGGTGCTGCGGACCCTCGAAGTGACCCGCGAGGACATTCGCTCGTCGGGGCGACAGAAGATGATCCGGCTCGGCAACGAACTGGTGCCGCTGCTGTCGATGCGCAAAATATTGCAGCTCTCCCACCAGCCGATGTCCGGGGCGATTCAGGTGGTTATCAGCGAGGTGCGTGGGCGCAAGGTCGGCCTGGTGGTCGACCAATTGATTGGGCAGCGCGAGGCCTTTGTCAAGTCGCTGGCTTTTCCCCTCGACCGGCTGGCCGGGATCGGCGGAGCTACGACCCTGGGCGACGGCAGCATCGTCTTCATTATCGATCCTCAGAGTCTTTTGGAAAATCCGGCCGCCGACAGAAAGGTCCAGCCGACAGGAGGACATGCATGACTCTGCCGCCGCTGAGTGAAACGCAGCTCGACGCGCTCAAGGAAATCAGCAATATCGGCATGGGCCATGCCGCGACCGCCCTGTCCCAGATGATCGGAGAAACCGTTTATCTGAGAGTGCCGCGCATCACCATTGCCGACATCACCGAAATGCCCGATCTGGTCGGCGGGCCCGAAGAGGTGGTGGTGGGGATCACCCTGCGGATTTTCGGCGACGCCCGGGGTACCATCCTGCTCATTTTCCCACGGGAAAGCGCCCAACAGATGCTGGTTCGCCTGATCGGCCACAAGCCCAGGGGGCTGGTGTTCAACGAAATGAGCGCCTCCGCCCTCAAGGAACTTGGGAACATCCTGGCCTCGGCTTACCTGTCGGCTCTCGGCAACCTGCTGCATATGACCCTGATCCCCTCGATTCCCCTGCTGGCCTACGACATGGCCGGGGCGGTGCTGGACAACGTGCTGATCGAGCTGAGCCAGGTGGGTGACCTGGCGCTGATGGTGGAAACCGAGTTCCACGACCAGTCGCCCTCCGAAGACGTGATTCGTGGCCACTTCATGATTCTGCCCGACCCGGGCACCCTCGACGTGATTCTCGAAGCCGCGAGAGGCGGCCATGACGGATAAGCAACGGGTCGGCATCTCCGAATTTCGAGTGGCCCGCGCCCCCGCGATTCTGGTATCCTACGGGCTGGGGTCGTGTCTCGGCATCGTGCTGTACGATCCTCGCCTGCAACTCGGCGGACTGGCCCACACCCTGCTTCCGGGGGACCGGCCCGGGGGACGGGAACTCCGGCCGGCCAAGCACGTCGAAGGGGCGATCCGACTGATGGTCGGCGAGCTGCTGGCCGCGGGCTCCGAGCTGCAGAATCTGACCGCCAAGCTCGCCGGCGGCGCCAACATGTTTGAAGCCCAGAATCCGGCGGCCGAAGACCGGATCGGCTCGCGCAACATCAACGCGGGCCGGCAGGTCCTGGAGCGACTGGGCATTCCGGTGATCGCCGAAGATGTCGGCGGCCATCACGGCCGAACCATCGAACTGGACCTTGCCACCGGGCTGCTGCGGGTGCGCTCGTTGCGGATCGGTGAACTCTGTATCTGAACCATATCCTGTCAGGAGTATATTCATGAAGCGTTTCCTTGTTCTGGCCCTGGGCCTGCTCCTCTCTTTTCCCGCCCTGGCCCTGGCCCGTGGCGAATCCATCGGCATGAGCGAGGTGATCCGGGCGCTCGAAGACCCGTTCAAGGCCGATGCTCCCGCCAACAGTGCGATCGGCGATTTCGAAGCCGACTTTTTTCAGGAATCGCGCATCGCCTCCCTCGACCGGGTGCAGCGCGGACAAGGCCGGGTCATGGTGAAATTCGATCACAGCCGCGGCGACCGCGTGCCGAAAGCACTGTTCCGCTGGGAGTACGATCAGCCGACCACCCAGGAGATCGTTTCGGACGGCGAAACCATTTCGGTCTATCTGCCGGAAAACCGCCAGGTGATTCAGTCGGATATGGAACTGGATGGTCAGTCCCGTCCCGACGATCCGGTTACTTTCCTCACCGGGCTCGGCAACCTGTCCCGCGATTTTCAGATCGGCTGGGCCGAGCCGAACCAGGATATCGAAGGAAACTACATCCTTGAACTGCGCCCCCGCCGGGCCTCGCCGATGATTCAGCGGCTGTTGTTGGTGGTCAACCGCGATTCGGTCGTTCCGTCCGACCGGCCGGCTCGCCTGGGCGACGTCTTTCCGCTCCTGTCGAGCACGGTCTTCGACCCCAGCGGCAATACCACCACCATCGAGTTCAGCGGGGTACGGGTCAATCGCGGCCTGCCCGACAGCACCTTCCGCTTTATCCTGCCGGCCGGAGTCGAGGTGATTCATCCTTCCGGCAACGGCACGGGTTTCTGACCTTTGCCGGCTGCAACGAACCCTTGGCCGCCCCGGATTCAGGCTTTGCATCCGGGGCGGCGTTGTGTTATAAGCCATTGATTCGGTGAGGTTCTTCGAGACCTTCCGGGACTAAGAAATGGGGAGGATTCGCCATGCCAAGCTTTGATATTGTCTCCAAGGTCGACATGCAGGAGATCGACAACGCCATCAATCAGGTGCGCAAAGAAATCGACCAGCGCTATGACTTCAAAGGCACCCACAACGAGATCAATCTCGAAAAGGACGCCATCGTGATCCTCGGCGCCGACGACTATAAGCTCGAAGCGGTGATCGACGTGCTCAAGGGCAAGCTGGCGCGCCGCAATGTGTCGCCCAAGTGTCTCGACTTCGGCAAAAAAGAGTCGGCTTCGGGCGGGGCCATGCGCCAGCGGATCGCCATTGTTCAGGGGGTCGCCACCGAAAAAGGGAAGGACATCATCAAATTCATCAAGGAATCCAAACTCAAGGTCCAGGCCCAGTTCATGGAGGACCAGGTGCGGGTTTCCGGTAAGAAAATCGACGATCTGCAGGAGGTCATCCAGGCCGTCAAGGCCAAGGATTTCGGCATCGAGCTGCAGTTCATCAACATGCGGTCGTAGGGAAACCCGGGCTGAAGGCTGAAGGCCGAAGCTCTGACAACCTGATTTTCGAGGGGAACCACTTGAATAAACTGAATGTGAGTCTGGTCAGCCTCGGCTGTCCGAAAAACCTGGTCGACGCCGAAGTCATGCTCGGCCACCTGCCGACCGATCGTTTCAAAATCGTGACCGATGAGTCGCAGGCCGACATCATCATCGTCAACACCTGCTCCTTTATCAAGGATGCCCAGGAAGAGTCGGTCGACACCATCCTTGAGGTGGCCGACTACAAGAAAAACGGCCGCTGCCGGATGCTGGTGGTGAGCGGCTGCCTGCCGCAGCGCTACCGGGAGAAGCTGGCCGATGAACTCCCCGAGGTCGACCTGTTCATGGGGACCGCCGATGCTCCGCGCATCGTCGAGCTGCTCGATGCCCAGATGGGCAAAACGGGGCAGACCGAGGCGATTGGCCAACCCGAATTCCTCTACGACCACACCACGCCGCGGGTCAAATCCTCCCCCTTCTACTCAACTTATGTAAAGATCGCCGAAGGCTGCGCCAACCACTGCTCCTACTGCGTGATTCCCCAGCTGCGCGGCACCCTGCGTTCGCGGAGCATCGCCTCGATTGTCGAGGAGGTTCGCAGAATGACCGCCGACGGCGTCAAGGAAATCAACCTGATCGCCCAGGATATCACCGCCTACGGCGCCGAACGGTCCGACGGCGCCCGCATCGAGGACCTGCTGCGAGAGCTGGTGAAAATCGACGACCTGCGCTGGCTGCGGCTGCTCTACGCCTATCCCGACGGCATCGGCGACGAACTGATCGAGCTGATCGCCGGCGAGAAAAAAATCTGCAATTACCTCGACATCCCCCTTCAGCACATCGACAGCACCATCCTGGCGACGATGAACCGGCGGATCGACGAGGACGGCGTCCGGAGCCTGGTCGGCCGCCTGCGGGCGCGGATTCCCGACCTGACCCTGCGTACCTCGTTCATCGTCGGCTTCCCCGGCGAAACCGAAGAGCAGTTCGCCCGCCTCCACGACTTCATCAACGAAGGGCATTTCGAGCGGGTCGGGGTGTTCCGTTACTCGCGGGAAGAGGGGACCGTCGCCGCGGGTCTGGAAAACCAGATCCCCGAACGGATCAAGAAGTCTCGTTACGCCAAATTGATGAAGTCCCAGCAGCGGGTTTCCTTTCGCAAGAATCGGGCCCTGGTCGGCCGTATCGAACCGGTCCTGGTCGAAGGCTACAGCGAAGAGACCGAACTGCTGCTGCGCGGCCGCAGTATCCGCCAGGCCCCGGACATCGACGGCCAGGTTTACATCACCGCCGGCCATGCCGAAATCGGCGACATCGTGGAGCTGCGCATCACCGACTCTTCGGATTACGATCTGATCGGCGAAATCTTCGAGGAGTAGCCCTTGCCCCTGACCCGCCCCCTGGCCATTCTGCTGCTGCTCGGGCTGCTGGCGCTGTTCGCCGCGCAGCGTTGCGACCCCGAGCCGCAGAGCGTCAGCCGCAGTCGCCTGCTGATGGGGACGGTGGTCGAGATCATCGCCCTTGGCGACAAGCGGGAGCCGCTGGAGGAAGCGGTCACCGAGGCGTTTCGCGCCATGGGGCGGATCGAGGAGCTGATGTCGGCCAGCCTGCCGCACAGCGATGTGGCCCGTCTCAACACAGCTGCCGCGACGGTCGAGGTGACGCCGGAAACCGCCGCCGTGTTGGCTCTCGGCCAGCAGGTTGCCGTTGCCAGCGGCGGCGCTTTCGACATGACCCTGGGTCGTCTGAAAACGATCTGGGGGATTGAGGAGGCCGAGCCCCACATCCCGTCCGCGGAAGAAATCGCCGCCGCCCTCGCCGATATCGGTCCGCGGGCCCTGCACCTTGAGGGCAACCGGGTCGGCAAGCAAGCCAGCGCCCTGCGGATCGATCTCGGCGGCATCGCCAAGGGTTTCGCCGTCGACCGGGCCATCGAGGTGCTGCGCCGGGCCGGGGTGGCTCATGCCTCGGTCAACGCCGGCGGGGACATCCGCCTGCTCGGCGACCACCTGGGTCGCCCCTGGCGCATCGGCATCCAGCATCCGCGTAATCCCCAGGCCATGCTCGCCACCCTCGAACTCGAACAGGTCGCGGTGGTGACCTCGGGCGACTACGAGCGTTTTTTCGAGCGGGAGGGGGTCCGCTACCATCACCTTTTCGATCCCCGCAGCGGCCACCCCGCCGCCCTCTGTCAGAGTGTCACGGTGCTTGCTCCCACCGCCGCCGAGGCCGACGCCCTGGCGACCGCGGCTTTCGTTCTCGGCCCCGAAGCCGGGCTGCGTTTCGTTGAATCCTGGCCCAGGGCCGAAGCGCTGCTGGTCGCCGCCGACGGCAGCGTGACGTTATCAGCCGGGCTCAAGGACCGGGTGCAATGGCCGTAGCAACAGTCCTGCGGCGCATGACCTGGCTCGACCGGGTCATCGTCCTGATTCTGCTGCTGGCCGCCGGCGCCGCTTTCGTGTTGCTCGGCAACGCTCCTCGCGGCGCGCGGGTGGTGGTCGAGCAACGGGGACGGGTGATCTTCAGCGCTCCCCTGGCGGTCGACCGCACCACGACCCTGACCGGCCCGCTGGGCGATACCCTGCTGGAAATTCGCGACCGCCAGGCCTGCATCACCTCGTCCCCCTGTCCCCATAAGGTCTGCATCGGCATGGGCCGGATCGCCCACCGGGGTGAATTGCTGGCCTGCGTTCCCAACGAGCTGCTGGTGCGCATCGAGGGGGAGCAAAACGAGGAGCCGAGCCATGACCTCATCAGCCGTTGACCCGCAAGAGCTGGCCCGGGTGCGGCGGCGGATTTTCCTGGCCCTGTTCACCGCCCTGGCGGTGGCCCTGCACACCCTGGAGTTTCTGCTGCCGTCGCCGGCCCCCTGGTTTCGCCTCGGTTTTGCCAACATCCTGACCCTGACCGCGCTTTTTCTCTATGGCGGCCGGGCCGCCTGGGTGGTGACCCTGGCGCGGGTCGGCATCGGTTCGCTGGTGGTCGGCAACCTGTTTTCCCCCGGATTTCTCCTTTCCCTCTGTGGCGGCGTGACGGCGACCGCGCTGATGACCGGCTCCCGCGCCCTGTTCGGCCGC
>MHXM01000118.1:13327-17374 GCA_001825565.1 Desulfuromonadaceae bacterium GWC2_58_13 | reverse complement strand
CGGACTCTGGCAGCTGTTCCCTTTCTTCCTGCTGTTCGCCCTCGGCACCGGCATCGCCAACGGCGTGGCCGCCGACCTGCTGCTCGAACTGCTGCGCTCCCACGCGGCCTTCCGACCGGCGGCGGAGAGTTTGGCTGATTGAATCGGCGACGGTCTAGCCCTCTCCCTTGATGGGAGAGGGTGCCCGAAGGGCGGGTGAGGGTGATTTTGCTGCGGCCCCTCCCCTCGTCCCTCCCACCAGAGGAGGGGAAGTTTCGTGGTAAAATTTATTGCCGACTCTTTGCTTACGAATTGGTTGTCCGTGAAAAGCCTGCTTTTCCTCATTCCCTATCTGCGCACCTACCAGCGGCGGCTGTTGGCCGGTCTGGCCTGGCTGGTGCTGACCAACGTTCTGGCCATGGTGATTCCCTGGACCCTCAAGCGGGGAATCGACGCGGCCGAGCGGAGCGACTACCGGGAGCTGCTCTGGTTCGCCGTCATCCTGGCGGCGGCCTCGGTGCTGCGAGGCGGCACCCGCATTCTCTCCCGGCTGCGCTACCTGCGCACCGCCCGGCGGATCGAAGTCGACCTGCGGCGCGATATGCTGACCCGGTTGCTGGTCCAGGAAACCCCCTTCTTCGACGGTCAGCGCACCGGCGACCTCCTTTCCCGTTTTACTAACGATCTCGCCAATATCCGCATGCTGGCCGGTTTCGGCGTGCTGACCCTGGCCAACGCCGCCCTGGTCTACCTGTTCACCCTGGCGATGTTGCTGAATCTTTCGCCGGGACTGACCCTGATCGCCCTGCTGCCGTACCCGGTCATGCTGGTGGTGGTCAAACGGATCAGCCGCCGCCTGCTGTATCACTCGACCCGAGTGCAGGAATCCTTGGGCAAAGTCAGCGAGGCGGTCGAGGAAGGGGTTTCCGGGCAGGCGGTGATCCGCGCCGGCAACCTGTTCGACAACCGCTGCCGGCAGTTCGATCGGCTCAACGATGACTATCTGGAGTGCAATCTGGTGCTGGCCCGCCTGCGTGCCCTGATCCTGCCGGTGATGACGGTGATCGGCCCGCTGGCGACCCTGCTGGCCCTCTATTTCGGCGGCAGCCGGGTGATGACCGGCACCCTCAGCCTCGGCGAGTTGGTCGCCTTCAACGCCTACCTGGTGCAATTGGCCTGGCCGACGTTGCTGCTCGGCTGGGTCCTGACCCTGACTCAGCGGGCCGCCGCCAGCATGGAGCGCATCGATCTGTTGCTGCGGTTGCCGGCCGCCAGGGGGGACTTTTCCACCGTCGGTCCCAAGGATACGGCCGCGCCGGCGGTACGCGCGCACGGACTGAACTTTGCCTATGACGAACGACCGGTATTGCGCGAGCTGCACTTCGACATTCCCGCTGGCACCCTGGTTGGCATCGCCGGCGCCACCGGCAGCGGCAAAAGCACCCTGCTCAAGCTGCTGGCCCAGCTCTACCCGCCGGGGCCCGGGCAGCTTTCGGTGGATGGCGACGACCTGGCGCGGCTCGACCAGGCCGCTTATCGAAAGCGGCTGGCCGTGGTTCCCCAGGAGGGCCGGCTGTTCACTGGATCGGTGCGGGAAAACCTCCTCTACGCCGTTCCCGAAGCCGATGACGAGGAACTGCGGCGGGTGGCCGATGCGGTTTGCCTGACCGAGGAAGTGGAAGGCTTCGCCGAGGGGTTTGCCACCAGGGTCGGCGAAGGGGGGCTGTCCCTTTCCGGGGGACAGCGCCAGCGGGTCTGCCTCGGCCGGGCGCTGGCGGCGGGGGGCGGGTTGTGGTTGCTCGACGATCCCTTCAGCCATCTCGATGCCGCCACGGCCCGCAAGGTCTGGAGCCGACTGCGGCCGCTGCTGCGGGGCAAAACGATCTTTCTCGCCTCCGGCCGGGTGTCCCAGCTGGAAGGGGCGGACCGGGTGCTGGTGCTCGACGGCGGGCGGCTGTGCGAACAGGGGACACCGGCTGAACTGGCCCGGTCCGGGGGGCTTTATGCCCGTCTGATCGAACGGGAGCGGCTGCTGGCCGAGTTGGAGACGTTGCCATGAGACAGGGGATGCCAGAGATCGACGAGGTGTCCGGCCGCCACCTCGATTGGCAACTGTTCCGCCGCTTTGTCGGCATGGTCCGCCCGTACTGGCGGCAGGCCCTGGTCTCGCTGGCGCTGCTGCCGCTGATCGCCGTCGCCAAACTGGCCCAGCCCTACCTGATCAAACTCCTGATCGACGACCACATCGTGCCGGGAAATCTCAACGGTTTCGCCGGCCTGTCCCTGCTGTTTCTGCTGGCCCTGGTCGGCGAGAGCCTGCTGTTGTTCGCCCAGGGCTACCTGGTGCAGGCGGTCGGCCAGCGGCTGATGGCCGATCTGCGCCGGCAAGGATTTCGCCGCCTGCTGCGCCTGCCGGCGGCGTTTTTCGACCGTCACCCTTCGGGACGGCTGGTCACCCGCCTGACCAGCGACGTGGAAAACGTCGGCGAACTGTTCGGCGCCGGGGTCATCGCCACCGTCGGCGACCTGATCACCCTGGTTTTCATCGTCGGCATCATGGTCTGGATGAGTCCGCCGCTGACCCTGGTTTCACTCGCGGTGATCCCGCCGCTGCTGTTGATTCTGCTGTTGTTTCGCCGCAACATGCGTAGCGCCATGCGCAAGGTGCGGGCCCGACTGGCCGGACTCACCGCCTTCATCGCCGAGCGCATCGGCGGTATCAGCGAAGTTCGCCTGTTCGGTCAGCAGCGGCGCACCCTCGATGAATTCGAAGAGCTGCAGCAGGCCTATCGCCAAAGCACCTTTCAGGTCATCGAGTGGGATGCCGCCCTTTACGCCGTGGTCGAGGCGCTCGGGGCGGTGGCCATCGCCGCCATCCTCTGGAAAGGCGGCGGCGAGGTGGTGGCCGGGGTCGCCACCTTCGGCACCCTGGTGGCCTTCATCGAATACGTGCAGAAATTTTTCGCCCCCCTGCGCGACCTGTCCGCCAAATATTCGGTGATCCAGGCCAGTAACGCCTCCCTGGAGCGGATTTTCGAACTGCTCGACGAAAAACCGGAGCCGGCCGGTAGCGGGCGCCTCCCCGCCGGTCCCGGCGAGGTGGTATTCGCGGGGGTCGACTTCAGTTACGACGGCAAAACCCCGGTGCTTAAGGGCATCGACCTGCGTATCGGCGGTGGCGAAACGGTCGCGCTGGTCGGTGCCACCGGCAGCGGCAAAACCACCTTGACCCGACTGTTGATGCTGTTCTATCGCCCGACCGCCGGGCGGATTTTTCTCGACGGCGTCGACCTGAGTGACCTCGCTCCGACCGAGGTGCGACGGCAGATCGGCTGGGTATCGCAGGAACCGTTCCTTTTTTCCGGCAGCGTGCGGGCCAACCTTGATCCCGCGGACCAGCTGGATGACGACGCCTTGCGCCAGTTGCTGGATGATTGCCGGCTCGCCGAGGTGGTGCAACGCCTCGGCGGACTCGACGGAACCCTTTCCGAGCGGGGGCGCAACCTCTCTTCAGGCGAACGCCAGCTGCTTTGCCTGGCCCGAGCCCTGGCCGGCCAGCCGCGATTGCTGATCCTCGACGAGGCCACCAGCCGGCTCGACAGCGCCACCGAACACCGGGTCACCGAGGGGATGGCTGCCGCCGGCCGTGGCTGCGGCGTGCTGCTGATCGCTCACCGGCTGCGCACCGCCGCGACCGCCCACCGCATCGTCGTACTGCACCGGGGACAGGTCTGCGAATCGGGAACGCATCGGCAATTGCTGGAACAGGGAGGGCTGTACGCCAGACTCTGGCGCTTGCAGGATCTGAACGGAGAAGAGCAGGCCGAAGGCTGAAGGCGGCTCAGGGTTTTCCTTCTGTCTTCAGCCGGTATTCCTGCTTTTTTGATAAGGATGAGCAAATGACCCAACGAATTATCTGGCCCTTGTTGCTGCTTCTGCTGACGGCCTGTGCCGCTCCTCGGGTTGCCCGGGAAACAGTCGCCGAGGAGGCGGTCGCCCCGGCGACCCCGACAGCAGACCTCGACCTGCGCGGGGGCGCCGCCGCTCTGCCCGGGGCCGAAGTCGGCG
>MHXM01000118.1:8815-13246 GCA_001825565.1 Desulfuromonadaceae bacterium GWC2_58_13 | reverse complement strand
GGATGCTCGATCCGCTGGCGAGATTTTTGGCCGAGCATGGCGCGTCCCGCTGGCAGGGGACGGTGCGGGCCGGCACCGGAGTGTCGCCCGAGTACGACCTGCAACTGGCGGAAAAGCGCGCCGAGCTGCTCGGCCGTTACTTCGGCAACCGCGGCATCGGGTCCGACCGGCTGTGGTTGCGGGCCGAGGCCGGCAGCGGGCCGACCTTCGAGCTGGTGCAACAGAACTAATTTTCCAGCTGGGGCAGGGCCGCCAGATCGTCGGCGGTAAATTCATAGGTCTGCTTGCAGAATTCGCAGGTAACCTTGGCGCCCTGGTCCTCTTCGATCATGGCGCGGACCTCGTCGGCGCCGAGTCCGCGCAGCATCGCGGCCACCTGCGAACGGCTGCAGTTGCAGCGAAACTCCAGTGCGGTTTCCATCTGCACGGTGAAGGGAATTCCGGCAAACAGCTGTTCGAGGATCTGCAGCGGCGACTTTCCTTCACCCAGCAGACGGGTCGTCGGCGGCAATTGCCGCAGGCGCTCTTCGAGCAGCGGGATCAGCGTCTCGTCGCCCCCCGGCATGGCCTGCACCAGAAAACCGCCGGCCGTGGCGACGGCGAAGGTCTCGTCGAGATTGACGCCGAGGCCAACCGTCGAGGGGATCTGCTCCGAGGTGGTCAGGTAATAGGCCAGGTCTTCGGCGACCTCGCTGGTGTAGAGCTGCACCATTCCGCGGTACGGCTCCTTCAGGCCGAGATCCTTGATCACATGGAGAAAGCCGGCCCTGCCGATCGCCCCGGCGACGTCGAAGCGATCGTTTTTCGGCGGCAGTCCCGCCAACGGATTTTTCACCGAGCCGCGCAGGTGGCCGAAGGCGTCGGTTTCGGCATGCAGGCGCGACAGCGGCCCGCTCCCCTCGATCATCAGGGCCAGATGCTGATCCCCCTTGAGCAGCGCCCCCATCAGAGCGGTGCCGGTAACCAGCCGGCCCAGGGCGACGCTGGCGGTGGGGTCGGTCCCCTGGCGCCGGCAGATGGCGCGGGTCAATTCGCTGGTGGCGGCGGCGATGGCGCGCAGCGAGCCGTCGTTGCCGAGAATGCGAACCAAATGGTCGTTCATGGTTGCTCCTTCGGATGAAGCCCTTGAGACTTATCGAAAATCAGGTTAATATCTGGATCTTTAAAGCTAACGGGGATGTGCCGTGCATCCTACCGAAACCGCGCCCGTTGTGACAACACTTTCGTTTCATGGAGTGACGATGAAAATCATCCTGCCCGTCGCCGGCAAGGGGACCCGCCTGCGGCCGCATACCCATACCAAGGCCAAGTCGCTGGTCCACGTGGCCGGAAAAACCGTGCTCGAACATATCGTCAGCCGGCTGCTGGTGCTCGGCGGGATCGAACTGATCTTCATCACCGACGAAAACGGCCAGCAGATCGAGGCCTTCATGAATGAGACCTTTCCCCGGGTCTCCTGCCGGTATATCGTTCAGAAAGACCGTCTCGGTCCGGCCCATGCGGTGTCTCTGGCGGGATCGGTCATCGAAGAGGGGGACGACGTGCTGGTGGTTTTCAACGACACCATCTTCGTCACCGACCTCAAGAGCATTCCCAAGCTGGCCGCCGATTGCGACGGTCTGATTTATTCCAAGGAAGTCGAGGATTACCAGCGCTTCGGGGTCAACGTCATCCGGGACGGCCTGATCGCCGACATGGTCGAAAAACCCGACACCCCGGTCTCCAGGCTGGCCCAGGTCGGTCTCTATTATCTCAAGGACGGCAAGCGGTTCATGGACTATATCGATGAAACCATCGCCGCCGGCGACATGGTCAAGGGCGAATATTATCTTCCCGCCGTATTCATGCGCATGATTCACGACGGCGCCAGGTTCCGCGCCCCCGAACTTGACGCCTGGCTCGACTGCGGCAAGCCGGAAACCCTGCTCGAAACCAACCGCTACCTGTTGCGCAGCCGACATCATCTGCATGGCGAGGTCTACAACTCGGTATTGATCGAGCCGGTGCATCTGGCCAAAGGGGTGGTGGTACGCAACTCCATCCTCGGCCCCGACGTATCGGTGGCCCCCGGCTGCGTCATCGAAGAGTGCATCATCAAGGATTCGATCATCAACGCCAACAGTCGGGCCAAGGACATCATCCTGCACCACTCGATCCTTGGCGACAGCGTGACCCTGGTCGGCTCGCCCCGCAAGATGAACATCGGCGACCACTCGCTGATCGAAATGGAAGGCTAAGGCCGGGGGAAATCCTTGCGCAGCAAATCGCCGCCGGTCGTCATGCCGGGGCGATTTGCTTTTTTTGACCCCGGCACCGCCGGTTGGACAACCGGCGGTTTCAGAGAATGGATGGATATGGAATCTTTTTCGCTCGCCAGGAGCCTGCTTTTCGTTGCCGGTTCCCTGGTTTTTCTCCGGATCTCCTGGAAACCGCTGCATAATCCCAAATGTCACGGCTTCTATCGGTTCTTTGCCTTCGAGGGGATTCTTTTTCTGGTGCTGCTCAATCACCCTTACTGGTTTGAAACCTGGTACGCGCCGCGACAGATCGTCTCCTGGCTGCTGCTGGCGGCCTCCATCCTGTTCGTCGTCCAGGCCCTCCACATGCTCCGGACGGCTGGGGGGTCGGAGGCCAGAGCCGGGGCGCCGGAGAATTTCGCCTTCGAAAACACCGTCCATCTGGTCACCGGCGGGATCTACCGCTACATCCGCCATCCCATGTACAGCTCGCTGATGCTGCTGGCCTGGGGGGCGTTCTTCAAGCATTTCAGTCTGGTTGGCCTGGTCGGAGTTGCGATAACCACCGGACTCCTGATCGTCGCGGGCGGCATCGAAGAGAAGGAAAACCTCGCCTTTTTCGGCCCCGCCTATCTCGAATACCGCAAAACCACCAAGATGTTTCTGCCTTTTTTAATCTAAGACCGGGACAGTAGATAGGCAACCAGCTGCCAGGTCTGCTCTTCGCTGAAATGAGGCGCCCAGGCCGGCATGCCGACTCCGGCGCGGCCTTGCCGAATCGCCTGGAACAGGTCGCCTGGATCGGCGCGGCGATAGGCCGGTTCGGTGAAATCGGGGGCCGGCGACCGGAACCGATCGCTGACCTGGCGGCGGTTTTCCATGGCCGTCCCGTGACACCTTGCACAATGTTGCATGAACAGGTCCCGGCCGGCGGCGCGAGCGGAAGCCGATTCGCGCGTGCCCTCGGGCATCCGGCGCGGCGAAGAATCCGGTGGTGGGGAACCGCAACCGGAAAGCAGGGCGATTCCGGTCAGCAGGACTAAAACCCGGCGCGACATTTCCGATCCCGTGAGAAGCCTTCCCGACCTTTGCCTTTCGGCGAGGGCGGTTTGCCCCAGGCCGCCAGGTCGGAGACCACGCCGTCGAGCACCCGGCTCATCGCCACCGCAACCGGGCGGGTCATCGTCAACCCCATCTCCACCGAACCGGACTGAGCGCCCCAGATGACCACTTCATCCGGCAGATGCCCCTGCAGTTCGGCCACCGCCAGCAGGTCCCGCAGTCCCATCTGGTGCACCGACAGTTTGCCGGCAAAGGCCCGCGGCACCTCGTCGCCACTCAGGCGAAACACGGCCCCCGGCCGCGCCCCCAGGTTCAGGGCATCGACGATCAACAGTTTTTCCACATCTTCGAGGCAGGGCAACAGGTCGAGTCCGAGGGTGCCGCCATCGAGCGCCTTCACCCCTTCCGGCAACCAGTACCGGTTCGCCAGCGCATCGATGACCCATCCGCCGAGGGCATCGTCGGTCATCAGGCGATTGCCCAGTCCCAACACCAGCACCATTACAGATCCTCCGGCTCGACGAACTTGCAGCCGCCGAAAATACTGCTCATGGTGCCGTTGCGCTCCTTCACATCCATCAGCCAGGCGCTGTAGACGTGATGGATGGCGAAGGCGATCAGCAGCCACATGATCAGGTGATGGGTCAGCCGCAGCCACTGGAGGCCGACCGCCACGTTGAGCGGAGCGAAGAGTTCGAACCAGAAACCGCCGGGAGCGAACAGGCCGTAGAGAGCGAATCCGGTGGCGATCTGGGCCAGGAACAGGATCATCACTCCCGAGTAGGCCATGGCCGCCAGGGCGTTGTGCCCCACCTCGTAGGTGATCCGACGGCTGGTGAAGGTGTAGTAGCGGAACATCCGCAAGGCGTTTTGCCTGCCCTTCCCGGAGAACAGCGGGAAATAGGCCCGCCAGGAAGCATGGCGGTTGGCGAAGAAGGCCCAGCCCAGGCGGGCCAGCACCGAGATGGCGAAGACGTAGGCGAAGCTGAAATGGATCAGGCGCATCCAGCCCATGACGTAGGCCGAACCGTCCGGCACGGTGATGAACGGATCGCCGATATAGAATCCGGTCACCGACAGCACCAGGATGCAGAGCACGTTGATCCAGTGAGCGATGCGCACCGGCCATTCC
>MHXM01000118.1:0-8796 GCA_001825565.1 Desulfuromonadaceae bacterium GWC2_58_13 | reverse complement strand
GCATGTCAACCTCCTCTTAGAGTGCCCTGACCCGGATGATCTCGGTCCCCCGGCCGTCGAGCACATGGACCGCGCAGGCCAGGCAGGGATCGAAGGAATGGACCGTGCGCAGAATTTCCAGCGGCTTTTCCGGGTCGGCGATGGGGGTGCCGATCAGGGCCGCCTCGTAGGGACCCATCTGCCCCATGGCGTCGCGGGGGCCGGCATTCCAGGTCGACGGCACCACCGCCTGGAAGTTGACGATCAGGCCCTTCTCGATGCGCACCCAGTGCCCCAGCGCCCCGCGGGGGGCTTCGTGGAAGCCGAACCCGCGGGCCTCGACCGGCCAGGTGGCCGGCTCCCACTTTTCGCCGTTGTGCACCTCAAGAATGCCGCGCCCCATGTTGTCGGCCAGCTGGTTCAGCCACAGCTCGCTTTTCCGCGCCAGCAGCAGGGTTTCGATGCCCCGGGCGGCGGTGCGGCCGAGGGTGGAGAAGAGCGCCTCCGGACCGACCCCGAGCTTGCCAAGCACGAAGCTGACGGTATCCCGAACCTCCTGATGCCCCCGGCCATAGGCGACCAGCATGCGGGCCAGCGGCCCGACCTCCATCGGCTGGTCCTGGTAGCGCGGCGATTTGACCCAGGAATACTTCCCCTCGGTGTCGAGCCACTGGTAGGGCGGCTTGGGCCCGGTGTACTTCTGGCTGGTCTCGCCGTCGAAGGGGTGCAATCCCTGGTCGTCGCCCTTGGCGTAGGTGTACCAGGAATTGGTGACGTACTCGGTGATCCGATCCTCTTCCATCGGCATGACGTTGGCCAGGTCCTTGCCCAGGATCACCCCGCCGGGGAAATACAGGTTGTCGCCGCCCCCCTCGTTGTCCATGGGAAAATCGCCGCAGGCGAGGAAATTGCCCACTCCGCCGCCGATGCCCGCCCATTCTTTGTAAAAGGAAGCCACCGCCAGCAGGTCGGGGATGTAAACCTGCTCGACGAACGTCCGGGCCTGTTTCAGCAGCTTGCCGATGTGGGCGATCTTGTCGGCGTTGATGGCGTTCTGGCTGTCGGGATCGACCGGGATCGCCATGCCGCCGACCAGAAAGGTCTGCGGATGGGGATTCTTCGAGCCGAGGATGGCGTGGATCTTGATGATGTCCTTCTGCCATTCGAGGGCTTCGAGGTAATGGGCCACCGCCATCAGATTGGCCTCGGGCGGCAGCCGATAGGCGCTGTGCCCCCAGTAAGCATTTTGGAACGGTCCCAGCCGGCCGGTGCCGGCAAAGGCCCTGATGCGTTCCTGCACCGTTCTGAAATGGGTGACCCCCGAATTGGGCCAGTCGGAAATCGATTGGGCCAGTTTGGCGGTGGCCGCCGGGTCGGCCTGCAACGCACTGACGATGTCGACCCAGTCGAGAGCATGCAGGTGGTAGAAGTGGATGACGTGGTCCTGCACGTTCTGAATCGCCATGATCAGGTTGCGGATCAATCGGGCATTGTCGGGAATGCGAATTTTCAGCGCATCCTCGACGCAACGGATGCTGGCCATCGAATGAACCGTGGTGCAGACGCCGCAGAAGCGCTGGGTAAAATGGTGAGCGTCCCGCGGGTCGCGCCCCTTGAGGATGGTTTCGATGCCGCGAAAGGCGGTGGAGGAACTCCAGGCATTGACGATCCTGCCCCCCTCGATCTGGGCTTCGATGCGCAGGTGACCTTCGATGCGGGTCACCGGGTCGACAACGATTTTGGTAGCCATCTATTCCTCCTTTTTCACCTTGTCCGATTCCATGGCATCCCCCTTGCGAAAGGCGCTGAATACCCCGTGAACCCCGAAAGCCAGGGCGGTGCCGGCGGCGAAACCGACCCCGATCTGGTCGGCCGTCAACTCGATGCCGAAACCGGGCACCTGCGGCAGCCGCCAGTAGAAGGGAGTCATGGAGTCCCAGAATTCCGGCTCGCTGCAGCCGATGCAGCCGTGGCCGGCCATAACCGGCCAGCTGGTCCCCTCGTTGTACCGCACCGTCGGGCAATTGTGGAAGGTTTCCGGCCCCTTGCAACCCAGCTTGTACAGACACCAGCCCTGGCGGTGTCCCGGATCGCCGAATTTTTCCGCATACTGGCCGGCGTCGAAGTGGGCCCGCCGTTCGCAGTTGTCATGAATGCGCTTGCCGTAGGCGAACAACGGCCGACCGAGGCGATCGACCGCCGGCAGCTTGCCGAAGGTCAGGATGTGGACCAGGGTGGCGGTGAGGTTCTCGGCGTTCAGGGGGCAGCCCGGCAGGTTGACCAGGGTCGCGCCGGGAAGGACGTCCCGGACCCCGACCGCTCCGGTGGGATTGGGGGCGGCGGCGGGAAGGTTGCCGAAGGCGGCGCAGCTGCCGACGGCGATGGTGGCCCTGGCGTTGCCGACCACTTTTTTCAGGGTATCAACCGCGCTCTCGCCGCCGACAGTGCAATAGACACCGCCCTCGCCGAGGGGGATGGAGCCTTCGACGATGGCGATGTAATTGCCCTTGTACTTCTCCACCGCCGCCGCTTTCGCCGCTTCGGCCTGGTGACCGGCGGCGGCCATCACCACCTCGGCGTATTCGAGGGAAATGGTGTCGAGAATAATCTCCGCCGCGGTCGGCGCATTGGCCCGCAGAAAGGCTTCCGAATCGCCGCTGCAACTCTGGAATTCCAGCCAGATCACCGCCGGTCGGTTGTCGGCTTCCAGTGCCGCTGCGATCTTCGGCACGAAGGAGACCGGCAGCGCCAGGGTAGCCGCCATGGTGCTGCAGAAAGCGAGAAAGTCGCGACGGCTGATGCCGCGTCCCTCCCATCGTTGCAGAACTTCCTCGGGAACGGAACAATCGTCTTTCTCATCAGTCTGCTGATTCATCGGAAAACCTCCTGCCAGCATTCGGAACGGAACCTCAACGACTCCCAGGCCAAAGTTAAAAACAATTCCGTTTGAGGGGTTTTATTTTTCGAAAACGAAACGTTCCCCGCCTATTTTAATCATGCTAATCATCTTTATCATAATTTCTCCAAACTTCCAGTTTCGGCGGATGAATGCGTGCAGTATACTTTCAGCCCAGCTTACTTGCCGAAAGGAGCCCGACATGCCGCTTTTCGACATTTCGGTAACGATCTCCGAACATCTGCCCGCTTTTCCCGGCGATCCGCCCATCGACCTCAAGCGCGCCGGCCATGCGGCTGGCCCGTTCCATCTGACCAGTCTCCACTTCGGCAACCACGCCGGCACCCATATCGACGCGCCGGCCCACCTGTTGGAAAACGGCGCCACGGTCGACACCATTCCGCTGGAAACCCTGATCGGTGACTGCCGGGTCATCGACCTGAGGGGCCGGACCCAGCCGATCTCGACCGATGATTTGGACGACTTCAACCTGGCCGGAACCCGCCGACTGCTGCTTCGCACCAACAATTCGGATCTCTGGAAAAACCCGGGATTTACCGAAACCTACACCGGGCTGACTCCCGCCGCGGCCGACCTGTTGGTAGCCCTTGGCATCCAGATGGTCGGCATCGACTACCTTTCGATTGAACCGTTCGCCGGCGAAGGCGAGGTACACCGCATTCTGCTCCAGGCGGGCGTGGTCATCCTCGAAGGGCTCGACCTGTCGGGTGTGGTTCCCGGAGATTTCGAACTGATCTGCCTTCCCCTCAAGCTGGCCGGCATCGACGGCGCCCCCTGCCGGGCCGTGCTGCGGACGCTCCGGACATAACGCCTCCGGCAACGGCTATACAGCGTCAAGGTTGATGCTATACTGCAATTAAAGCCTGCTTTTTTACGCGAAAGGGGGTTGGCAAATGACAAAGGACACAAGAAAATTCGGCATCAGCGACAAACGCGGACGTACCATGACCAGCGAAGATCCGTACATTTCCGAAGCGGGGCTGAAGGAACCGGACCTCTGCATCAACTGCCGGGCGCTGTACCAGAACAAGCGCTGGACCCTCGACCCGAAAACCTTCGACGCCCTGGAAGCCAGCGGTGAAGGGCACTGGGTCACCTGCCCCGCCTGCCAGAAAATCGCCGAAGGCTACGCCGAGGGCGTGGTCACCCTGCGCGGCGGCTACCTGTGGGAACACGAGGATGAGATCTTTAACATTCTCAAAAACGAGGAAGCCAAGGCGATGGCCAAAAACCCCTTGGAGCGGATCATCAGCATGTTCCGGGAAAACGACGACCTGGTCATCGAAACCACCGAGGAAAAACTGGCCGAGCACCTGGGCCGGGCTCTGCACAAAGCCCACCAGGGTGAGCTCAAGGTGTCATGGAGCGAAGACCACGACGTCTGCCGGGTGACCTGGGAGCGGCTTAACTGATTCAGGATGGGAACGAACCCGCCCAAAATATTGAGAGGATGGCTCACATGGGCGGGTTTCGCCTGCTGGCACATACGGCCGACATGGGCATCGAAGCCACCGCGGCTTCTCTGGAGGGTGTCTTCATCGAGGCGGCTCGGGGCCTGCGCTCGATAATCTTCGGCGAGACGCCGATCGCAGCAACACGGGAAGTGCCGGTGGAGGTTCGCGGCGCCGACAGCGGCGAACTGCTGGTCGGCTGGCTCAGCGAAATCCTCTATCTGTTCGAAGTGCATGGCTTGGCCCCGGCTGATTTTGTAGTCGATGAAATCACCGGTGGCACCCTGCGAGGCAAGGTAAAAGGCGAGTCCTTCGACCCGAGCCGACACCCCGTGGAGCGGGAAGTCAAGGCCATCACCTACCACCAGCTCAACGTGGCGAAGGACGCGGCCGGCTGGTGGGCTCGCTTGTATGTCGACTTGTGAAAAAACCTGCCTCTCGCCCGTTCGCCACGCTCACTCGAGTACGCAGAGTAAAATCAAGAGCTTGGGATTTTTGGTTATCTCCGTGGTCCGGTGTGCTCTAGCGACTGAAAGGAGCGGGCGAGAGGTGCTTTTCAGATTTTCTCATATTTTTTTGAACCGGTATAAGTCGTTATGACCGTCAAAATACAACAGATCGACGACTGCCGCTGGCGCATCCCCCGCGAAGGGGACATGCGCACCGAGGGACTGGTCTTCGCCGATAAACGCATGATCGCCGCCCTGCAGCAGGAGCAGGCCCTCGAACAGGTGCGCAACGTCGCCACCCTGCCGGGCATCGTCGGTCCGTCGATGGCCATGCCCGACATTCACTGGGGCTATGGTTTTCCCATCGGCGGGGTAGCGGCCTTCGACGCCGAAGAAGGCGTGGTTTCCCCCGGCGGAGTCGGTTACGACATCAACTGTGGGGTGCGCCTGCTGCGTAGCGCCCTGTCCGCCGCCGACATCAGGCCGGTGCTGGCGCGATTGGCCGACACCCTGTTTCGCAACGTACCGGCCGGGGTCGGCTCCCAGCGCCGCGATCTGAAGATCTCGGTCAGCGAAGAGCGCAAGGTTCTCGAACAGGGAGCGGCCTGGGCCGTCTCCCGGGGCTTCGGCAACGCCGAGGACCTGGACCACATCGAGGCACGGGGAACCTTGCCCGGCGCCGACCCGGAGCTGGTTTCGGACCGGGCGCTGGAACGGGGCCGGGCCCAGCTCGGCACCCTCGGCAGCGGCAACCATTTTCTCGAAGTGCAGGAAGTGGAGCATATTTTCGACCCGGCCGTGGCCGACGTTCTCGGCCTGTTCGCCGGTCAGGTGACGGTGAGCATCCATACCGGTAGCCGCGGCCTCGGCTATCAGGTCTGCGACGACTATCTCAAGCTGATGCTGCAGGCCAGCCGCAAGTACGGCATCGCCCTCCCCGACCGCCAGCTCTGCTGCGCCCCACTGACCAGCCCGGAAGGGCGCCAATATCTGGCCGCCATGGCCGGCGCCGCCAACTTCGCCTTCGCCAACCGCCAGATCATCACCTCCTGGGTTCGCGAATCCTTCGAGCAGATCCTGGCCTTAAGCCCCGCCGAGCTGCGGCTGTCCGTCATCTACGACGTCTGCCACAACATCGCCAAGATGGAAACCCACGAATTCGAAGGCAAAAAACGCCGGCTCTGCATCCATCGCAAGGGGGCGACCCGGGCCTTCGCTCCCGGTCATCCGGAAACCCCGGAACTCTATCGCACGGTCGGTCAGCCGGTGCTGATCCCCGGCGACATGGGGCGTTACTCCTATGTATTGGTGGGCACGCAAGGAGCAATGGAAGAGACCTTCGGCTCGACCTGTCACGGCGCCGGCCG
The DNA here is from genome assembly GCA_001825565.1 of Desulfuromonadaceae bacterium GWC2_58_13. Lineage (GTDB taxonomy): Bacteria > Desulfobacterota > Desulfuromonadia > Desulfuromonadales > Trichloromonadaceae > Trichloromonas. The sequence continues at coordinate 2,633 of MHXM01000118.1, read as the reverse complement.
GATGCTGTCCCGTCACGCCGCCAAAAAGGTGGCCCGCGGCCACAACATCGAGGCCGAGCTGGCGGCCCGGGGGATTCTGATCCGCGCCGCCGGTCGAGCCACGGTGGCCGAAGAGATCTCCGAGGCCTACAAAGATGTCGCCAACGTGGTCGAGGTGGTGCAACGGGCCGGCATTGGCAAAATCGTCGCCCGCTTGCGGCCATTGGCGGTGATCAAGGGGTAACCGAGGGCGGAAAATTTATGAGGCCGTCAGGGCTTAATAAAGGAGGAGTGCCATGAACGTTTTTCTGACTGGAAGTACCGGTTTCGTCGGCGGCGAAATATTGAAACAATTGCTCGACGCCGGCCATCGGGTGCGCTGCCTGGTCCGTTCCGGCAGCGAAAACAAACTTGCGCCTCACCCGCGGATGGAAGTCCGTAGCGGCGACGCCACCGAACCGGACTCGTTGAACGGCGCCCTGGCAAACTGCGACGCCGTCATCCACCTGGTCGGCATCATCCGCGAATTCCCCTACCGCGGCATCACCTTCCAGAAACTGCACGTCGAAGCCACCCGCAACATCCTGAGAGCGGCCAGCACCCAGGGGGTCGCACGTTATCTGCATATGAGCGCCAACGGAACCCGGGAAAACGCCGTCACCCCCTACCACCAGACCAAATGGCAGGCCGAAGAGGCGGTGCGCGGCTCGGGCCTCGATTGGACCATCTTTCGCCCATCGTTGATCTTCGGTGCCCACGGCGAATTCGTCACCATGCTGGCTAATCTAATCCGTAAGTTCCCCGTGGTTCCGGTGTTTGGCGACGGACGCTACCGCATGACCCCGGTGGCGGTCGAAGATGTGGCCAAAGGGTTCGTCGCCGCTCTGAACCGGCCCGAAACAATTGGCCAAATCTATCACTGCGGTGGAGCGAAAAGCTATTCTTACGACGAAATGCTCGACGTCTTTGGCAAGGTTCTCGGCAAAGGCCGGGTGCTTAAAATTCATCAGCCGCTGGCCCTGATGAAACCTGCCGTCTCCCTGCTCGAATCAATCCCGGCCTTCCCCATCACCTCGGGCCAACTGACCATGCTGATCGAAGGCAACGAGTGCGACTCTAAACCCTGGGGTGACGCTCTAGGCATTGATCCTATTTCACTAGAGGAAGGGCTGAAGCGGATTTTTGGTCATTGACTTTTCCTGTCGGCCCAGACGCTCAATACCTCGAATCTGATGGTTGCAAGGGGGGCACTTCATCTGTTGTTCCATTTTTTTGGAGGAATGTTGATGGGCGCAGTTTGCAATCTATGCCGCCAACGTTTCATCCCGATCACGGATTTTGACCATTGACGGCATGGGTGTTCGATAACTCATATTGCATTACGACACGACAAATAATAACGGCCCTACCCGATGGCCAGTTGGCCTCCATTCCCATACGGTCACCCACCATGGAATTGACAATTATACGGTAATGGTATATTTTTTATACCATGCGATTTGAATTCGATCCCGGCAAAAACCACCGACGAGCCGAGGTGCCTTGTGATCGGTAAAATCGACGGAAAGCACTGGTCCGCAGTCATCACCTATCGCAACCAGACCATTCGCCTCATCTCAGTCAGGCGTTCCCGGCCAGAGGAGATTGGACTTTATGAAAGCTAAAGATTTCGACAAAAAATTTGATGACAACCAATCCATTATTGATGACCTCGACCTTTCCAAAGCTCGCCGTCCGGAGCATGAACAGAGGCGGGTCAATGTTGACTTTCCTATTTGGATGATCCATTCCCTTGACAAAGAAGCTCAACGTCTTGGTGTTCCCCGGCAATCCATCATCAAATTGTGGATAGCAGAAAAACTGGAAAAAGCTTCCGGTTAGTCTGATTTCGACAAGATGGGGGTATCAAATCACTGCTCAGTTCAAAGTGTCCTGGAAGTAACTCCACCCAAAACCAGAATATGCTTACCTTTGCAATGGTCATATTCCTACAACCCTACACATAGATGACTTGTGGCTTGGCGGAGCCAGGACATCAGGTTATCTATACGTTAACAAACCTAGGCTTGATATCCGCAGTTTTCCGGTTCTTTCGTCTGGTTCTGCTTGGTAGAAGTTGAAGTCGTAACGCTTGTGTTCTTCGCACTTCTTTTCAATGATCTTCATAATTTCTATCTTGTCGTCAATACTCATTTTGTAGCCGAATATGATGCCCTCAAGATCATTAAAGTCGTATTTTAACTTCCTTTGAGATTTTTCCCCGTACGATCCCATGAAGTCGGCCAGAACAATCCGCGCCTCTTTCTCCTTTTTCCATCCAGGAAGTTTTACTGTCAAGCATTTTGAATGCTGTTTCCAATAGCGCTTATGCCACTGCTTTCGGTTTTTCTTGAATTGCATTTTCAAAAGATCAACATATAATTTTAGATCATTCCATCCGAAACGCCCTAGATTTCCCATGGAGGTTAAAGAGGGAATCATAAGAAAGATCAGAATGGTTATCAATAAGCATTATGGCAAGTAAACACACCATTGCCTGATATCATTGACCGATTCTTTTGAGGGAACGGAAAACGCTATACCAATATGAGAGCCTCACAGGAAAGAATCGTTTATGTTTAGGGGGGGTAGTTGTACGAATTTCATCAAAATGC
>MHXM01000117.1:43748-44588 GCA_001825565.1 Desulfuromonadaceae bacterium GWC2_58_13 | reverse complement strand
GCAAGAAAGGGAGACAATATGCGTGTGGTCAATTTTTCGGAGGCTCGCAATCATTTCAAAAGTGTAGTTGATCAGGTTATTGACGATGCTGACTATACGGTCATCACCCGGCGTGATGCGCCCGATGCCGTCATGATGTCTTTGGATACCTTCAATAGCTTGATGGAAACGGTTCATCTGCTGCGTTCACCGGCCAACGCCGCTCATCTTGCTCAGTCCATTGCCCAATTTCGCCAGGGAAAGGTGGCCCCGCAGGATCTGGTCGATGATGAGTGACAACGTTTCCCGTTTGACCTGGACCTTGGCTGCTTGGAAGGATTACAAGTATTGGCAAGGGCAGAATCGAAAAACCCTCAAACGCATCAATGCAATGATTAAGGATTGTCTGCGGAGTCCATTCGAGGGGATTGGTAAGCCTGAGCCCCTTAAGGAAAATCTTGCCGGCTTTTGGTCCCGCCGCATTGATGACAGCAACCGGTTGGTTTACTGTGTCGATGCCGGTGATTTGGTCATCATCGCCTGCCGCTATCACTACGAATGATGTCTTATCAATGCGTTTCTCTACTATAGGACACCCACTTTGTTGACACCGACTCACTTTTCCGCACTCTCCAAACGCGCCTTGACGGGAGCTTGCAGTGCGGACATAATGTCATTGACATTAATATGAGTCACGGAGGTTTTTATGTCTCAAATTACAGCACGACTCCCCGATGAAGTTGTTTCGGCCTTGGATCGAGCCGCACAAGTCTTGCATCGCTCGCGAGCCGATATCATTCGTCAGGCGATTGAGGCCTATATCGAAGATTTTGAAGATATCTCAATGGCGATCGAACGTTT
>MHXM01000117.1:28486-43718 GCA_001825565.1 Desulfuromonadaceae bacterium GWC2_58_13 | reverse complement strand
AAAGTGCACTTAAAGAACTTCACCGAATTGACAACCCAGACCGAAAACGGCTGATTGAGGCCATTGACAAGCTTGTAGAAAACCCACACGTCGGCAAATTGCTCAAAGGGGAATTTTCTGGTCTGCGTCGACTACGCGTTGGTTCTTATCGGGTTGTCTACGAAATTAATGAAGATGAAATTCTTATCCTGATTCTTCGTGTCACACATCGCGGGGGTGTTTATCGCTGATGGCGAATAGTAAGTTCTATTAGAGTTCTATAGGACACCCACTTTGTTGACACCGCAGGGTTTAAAATTGAGAGAGCGGAGGAAATTCTGAGCTTAGGGACGACTCTTGAGGGGGGGTTGAGTTTTCACTTTCGCTCACTAAACATTTTCTCGGGAGAAAATCACCACACCAAATTGATCGATATGATTTTTCAGTTCGGGGTTGTTAATCGTTTCATAATGGACGATGTCGAAGAGGTAGGGCAGAGGTAATTTTTCATTCAGTAGCGTGGAGAGCTCAGTGGCGGTCTTGACGGATAAGGTTTCGCCACGAACGGCTATATCGATATCCGAACCGGGCCTGAAATTTCCCATGGCTCGGGACCCGAAAAGAACGGCTTCCTCGATCTCAAAAGTTTGTTTCAATGCGTCGATTATGGTCGAGTAGGTTTTCTCGGCTATCCCGAACCTCATTTGATTTCCTGCAGATAGTCATGGACTTGCTTCAATGCTGGATAGTAGCTTGAGACAATGGCCGTGACGGCCAGTTTGAAATTTTCTTCGTTATAGGTATGGGCGATCAAATTGCGTTTTTCCAGCATGTCCATCCAGACTTCACCGTCTTTGATGACATCATAGTGGAATGCCTGCTTGACGACATCGCGGGGGAATTTTACGTCGACTTCATTGCTGGCGAGATAATCTTTAAGCGTTTTCCAGGACAATTCAAAGGTATATTCAAACCGTTGAATCAATCCTTCTTTTTCAAGGTCCGACAGTTCTGAAATGCGATTTACGGCGCTGGTCAACTGACTGAAAGCCCGATCCAGATTCTGAAAACGTTGGCGCCAGCGGATGTTTTTTGCTGCATCATTCATGGAGTTGCCCTGAGTTTGAGTTCTTTGCCAAGACGTTGAAAGAATATAGGAAAAATTGTTATTAGACAAGGCTGGTGAATTTCTGCTGCCCACTGTCAATGCTGTTGAACAAGGGTTCATCCATATTTTCTTGGTTTTCCATTTAGTCCTATTCCCTCCTCGACCCATTCGGCCAAATCGGCTATTATTCATCCCATGCCGACAATCCTCTTACTGTCTTATCTGCTGGTCCTGCTCGCCGGATACGTGCTGCGGGGCCTTAACCTGAACCACCTCAAGCGCTACGGGAGCCGTGTCCCTCGGGGTTTTGAGCAGGTCGTCGATGTGGCGACGTTGCGGCAGGCCTCGGATTACACCCTGGCTCGGAGCCGTCTCGGATTGGTTGAATCGGTGGTCGACAGCCTGTTGCTGCTGGTTTTTATCTTCGGTGGGCTATTGCCGGTTTACGATCGTTGGGTGCAGTCGTTGACCGATTCGCCGGTATGGAGCGGGGTGCTGTTTTTTGGCGTGCTGCTGCTGGGCAAGACGATTATCGACATCCCGTTCAGTCTGTACCGCAACTTTCATGTCGAGAAACTGTACGGCTTCAACACCCAGACCCTCGGTCTCTGGGCCAGCGATCTGGTCAAAGGGGTGCTGATTTCGTCTCTTCTGCTGGGGCTGTTGTTGGGCAGCGGATTCTGGCTGGTGGCGGCCAGCCCGACCGGCTGGTGGTTCTGGGGATGGGTTCTGTTTGCCTTATTTACCCTGTTCCTGATGCTGATTTCCCCCTATGTCATCGAGCCGCTGTTCTTCCGCTTCGAGCCGGTGCGGCAGGAAGGTCTCGAAGAAGCGATCCGCACCCTGATGGAGCGGGCCGGGCTGGCCGCCAGCCGAGTTTATCAGGTCGACGCTTCCCGTCGCAGCCGTCACTCGAACGCCTACTTTACCGGCATCGGCCGGGTCAAGCGGATCGTGCTGTTCGATACCCTGATGGAACAACTTGACCCTGGTGAAATCCTCGCTATCCTGGCCCATGAAATCGGCCACTGGAAAAAACGCCACATCTTCAAGCGCCTGCTCAAAACCGAACTTCTGGCCCTGGGCGCTTTCTACCTTGCTTATCGTCTGATTGATTGGGGCGGGTTGCCGGCGTTGTTTGGGCTGGAGACGGTTTCCTTCGCGGGCCAGTGGGTTCTTCTCTCGTTCCTCGGGAGTCTGGTTTCCTTCCCTTTTACGCCCCTGGGCAGCTGGTTGTCCCGCCGTGACGAGCGGCAGGCCGACCGTTATGCGTGCGAGCTGCATGGCCGTGCCGAAGACCTGGCCAGCGGGCTGGTCAAGCTTTCGCGCGACAACCTGGCCAACCTGCATCCTCATCCCTGGTATGCGGCTTTTTACTTTTCCCATCCACCGGTTGTCGAGCGGGTGCGGGGATTGCGGGAGGGCTAACGAATTTTATGTCGTCCCTGGGGGGCTCATTCCAAAAATCCATATCCTGAAATGTATCCTATTCATGAAATCGAAATATCTGTCGATATTCTTGTTGTTCATAATGTTCGCCGGCCCTTTCCAGTCGTGGGCGGCGGAGTATCGTGCGACGGAAGAAGGTTTGCAGCGTTGGTTGAAAGCCAACCGGGACCAGGGTTCGGGGTTGCCGTACAGTCATGTGGGGGATGAGCGGTTTCGCACCTGGACCTTTACTTATGATGCCGCGGTGGTGGCCCTGGCCTGGCTGGCGGTGGGGGAGGTGGCGGAAGCGCAAAGGATTGTCGATTTCTATCGCATGACGCCGGAGGTCTGGCGGCTTGGAGGGATCATCGAGGCGGTATCCGCCACTGGTGACGGCTTTGTCGGCCGGGACTGGTCGGTGCGTAGCGGGGCGAATTTGTGGTTGGGGATGGCCAGTGCCCACCTTTATCGACGGACCGGTCAGCGATCCTATCTGGACCTGGCCCGCAAAATCGCCGATTTCGGCATTTCCCTGCAAGATCAACACCGGGCGAGTCCCAACTTCGGGGGGGTCAGCATGGGGCCGACTGGCGCCCCGGCCAATCCGAAAGACCAGCATTTCGGATATGATTCGGCGATGCCGGCTTACTCGGAAAGTTACGCTACTGAAATCAATATTGACGCTTATGCGCTGTTCGGCATGCTGGACGCGGAAACCGGGGATGCCAGGTATGGTAACGCTCAAGCCCTGGTTTTGCAGTGGCTGAAGCAAAATGGCTTCAACTCGGTGGAGCATCGTTTCAATCGGGGGTTTCATGATCCGACCGTGGCCAGCGATATTCAGTCCTGGGGCGTTTCGGCTCTAGGCATCGAGGTCCTGGACTCGTTCGAGCGGGATGCCGCGCAAAAAATCCTTCGTTATGTCGAAGCCAACTGCCTGGTCCGCGTGACAGTTCGTCGTTCCAACAACACTGAGATCCGGGTGGAGGGAGTCGATTTCATTAATCATGATTTCGTCGAGGCTCTCAAGCGCGAGCCGCTGATTTCACCGGAGTGGACCTTTCAGCTGGCCAATGCCTGGCAACGGTTGAGTGTTGATTCCGGCGCCGGGCGGGAGGCGGTGTTGGCTCGCAAGTTTGCCGAAAAACGGGATCAACTGCTTCAGCAAATGGTGAACCTGGCGATCCCGGTGGGAGACTCCTTGGCCTACCCCTATGCCACCTTGCCGGATGCCCTCCTCGGCCATGAAAACCGGACCCCCGCCGCGGGCAATCTGAGTGCAATCGGCGTCGCTTATGGGCTGCTGGCGTTGCGCGGGTTCGATCCATTGGTGGTTCCTCCGCGACCTCCACGATTCTGAGCAAGGGGCCGATCTGGTCATTTGTCCCCTTGACAGCGGTTCTGAGTGGGAGTACAAACTGAAACTTACTATTTTTCCTCTGCGAAAGGATTCATCCATGAAACAGATTATCGGTGCGGTTCTGGTAATTCTATTGTTGGCCGTTGGTTGTACGGCTGAAGAGAAAAAAGCCGAAGTGAAAAAAAATGAACTGACCAGCGTTAAGGATAAGGTCAGTTATGGGATAGGCATGAGCATCGGTCGGGACTTTTCCCGCCAGGAGCTCGACATTGATCCCGATATTCTTGCCCAGGGAATCAAAGACATGCTGGCTGGCGGCAAGACCCTTTTGACCGAAGAAGAAGCACAAACCACCCTGATGAATTTTCAACAGGAGATGGTGGCCAAGCAGGAAGCCAAGGGCAAGGAAATTGCCGACACGAACAAGCAGAAGGGCGAGGCCTTTCTGGCCGAAAACACGAAACTGGAAGGGGTTGTGACTCTCCCCAGCGGACTGCAGTACAAGGTTCTCACCGAAGGAACCGGCAAAACCCCGGCCAAGACGGACACGGTGACTGTTAACTACCGTGGTACCTTGATCGACGGACAGGAGTTCGACAGCTCTTATAAGCGTGGCGAACCGGCCACCTTCCCCGTCGGTGGGGTAATCCCCGGCTGGACCGAGGCCCTGCAGTTGATGAAGGAGGGAGCCAAGTGGCAGCTTTTCATTCCTGCGGCCCTGGCCTATGGCGAGCGCGGCGCGGGGCCGGTCATCGCCCCCAATTCGACCCTTATTTTTGAAGTGGAACTTATTTCGATTCAGCAGTAACTCAGGTTACTTGTCGACGCGTCCAAGAGGCCGCCAGCACCAGCGTATCGCGGTGCTGGCGGCTTTCTGGTATCTGCGTCGCCCCTGGGCTGTTCCAGAATCAGACTAGCGAAAGGAAGGAACCATGGCAGAAGCAAAAAAAGGGGATTCGGTAAAAGTCTTCTATACCGGCAGGTTGGAAGATGGAATCGTGTTCGATTCCTCCGAAGGGCAGGAGCCTCTCGAATTCACCATTGGCCGCAAGGAAGTTATTCCCGGGTTTGACCAGGCGATGATTGGCATGCAGCCCGGTGAGTCCAAGACCGTTACCCTGTCGGCCGAGGATGCTTACGGTTCCCACCGGCAGGAAATGGTGGCTGAAGTGGCTCGAAAGGATGTGCCGGAGCACATCGAGCTGGTCATCGGCAATTACCTTGAACTGACCAAGGAGGATGGAGAAACCTTTTCCGTATTGATCTCCGATCTCACCGAAACGACCGTCACCCTGGATGCAAATCATCCCTTGGCCGGCCGGGAGCTGACCTTTGAAATAAACCTGCTGGAAATCGTTTGAACCCGAGAATCCGAGGGTTTCCAGTGACAGCTCTTGTTCCTGGTTACCCTGACGGTGTTTGTTAATAGCGGCCCGGCCCCCGAATCCCGCGGGTGGACGGGCCGCTTGCTTTTGGCGGGTTTTTTGCGAAACTGTAGGTATCTGTTTCCCGCTGATCCGTTTCCGGGATCGACGGCCGGACCGGAGTTGCCGAAAGGGAGAACCCGATGCTCAAGAAGATAATCCTGCTGCCGAAACTGACCGAATTGCGAAGGATTCTCGAAAATTCTTTTCTGCGGCAACAAGGGTTTGAATTCATGGAATGCGGTAGTGGCGCCAAGGCGTTTTCGATCATCGAGGAACAAGACCCGCTATTGGTTATCCTTGCCCTGGATATGGATGAACTCCAGGGTGACGAATGCTGTCGGCAGATCAAGAAAGATCCCCTCCTGCGTTCCACCCCGGTCGCCCTGGTCATTCGTTCTGGCCAAGAAAATGATATGAAGCGCAGTCAGGAGGCTGGCTGTGACAGTCATATCTATATTCCGTTTGATGAAACCCAGGTGCTCGACGCGGTCTGTCGTTTGCTACGAATCGTCGAGCGGGCGACTCCTCGGGTCAGTGCCCGATTCTCCCTGCAGTTCGCTTTGAATCCGCCGGTTTATCATGAGGGGGTCGCCTTGAACATAAACTGTGGGGGACTTTTTGTGGCGACCCTGCTACAGCTTCCGGTGAATACCCTGATCGCGTTGGAACTGCATTTGTTTCCGCAGGCTGCTCCTCTGAGATGTCGCGGGCGGGTGGCTTGGGTAAACCACCCCGAATGGATGAAATGTCCCGGTTTCCCTCCGGGGATGGGGATCCAGTTCGTCGAACCTTCCGAAGCAGTGGTTCGCGCTTTTCGAACGTATATCGAAACGACGCTCTGATATCCCCGACCGCGCCGGTTCCTCACCTGCTCTTCTTGAGAAAATCCCGCGATTTATTTAATTTTCCCCGATGTGTCAGGCTCCCCGTTCAACGGCTGGAAATGCCCTCGTTTTGCGGCGCAGGAGATCTTGGACGAAATCCGGCGGGTGGGCATTTATTGGGTTCATTAGTGTCTTAAATAATGGGCGGAAACAGGAAAAATCGTGTCACTTGGGGTATAATATTGAGAATAAACAATTCGTAGCAATCCCATTTAAATTTGTCTGATGAAACATTTCCCTATGAAGAAAATTCTTATTGTCGATGACCAGCCCGATGTCAAGAAGCTGCTGGAAATCATCCTGCAGGCCGAAGACCGGGTGATGTTTTGCGCCGGAAGCGGCGAGGAGGCCATTGCCATAGCCCGAGCCGAAAAGCCCAGCGTGATTCTGCTTGACGTGATGATGCCGGGAGGGATGGATGGTTACCAGGCGGCAAGAATTCTTAAGAGCGATCCACGTACAAGTGATTGCGCGATTGTCGTCATGACGGCCAAGGTGCAGGAACAGGATCGCCAGGCGGCGTTTGACGCGGGTGCTGACGATTATATCGGCAAGCCCTTCGATATGCGCGATTTGCAGAAGAAGGTTGACAGTTTTCTTTCTTGATTTTATGTCCCCCATGAAAAAAGGCCGGTGACTCCACTTGGATAGTCACCGGCCTTTTTTCATGGGTTGAACCGAGTTCAGGCTTTTGCCGACCAGAGCCCGTGTATGTTGCAATATTCGCGGGCAGTGACCTGTTTGGCGGTAATGGGGAAGGTGGCTTCCGGTTTGTCCCCTGGTTTGAGAAACTGTCGGTAGGTTTTGCCGTCGGCGATCAGTTCAATCCATTCGATGTAGTGTTTTTCTTCCATCGGATGGGCCACGCTACCAACCTTGACAGTGATCGAGGCAGATCCCATTTCAATGACCGGAACATGCTTCTCCTTGGCGGCGTCGACCGTGTTTTCCGTCAGCAGCTGCATCGGCTGACCGCAGCAAACCAGTTCGCCGGCGCCAGCATGAAGGGTTTCGACTATAATTCCGCAGACTGAACATTTGTAAACTTCCAGTTGTTTGGCCATCGGGTCCTCCGTGTCGTGTTAGAATTTCGCCGGGGATAAAAACCGATCAGCGTTCTGAGAACAGGTCGGCAATTCCTCGGGGGTGCAGGACTTTGTTTTTTCTGAATGAATTCAGTGCCGCTGTTTGCGCTTGGGATTAAAGGTCGGAAACAGAGTGAGTGAATCTTACCACGCGTGAGGAGCTTTGCAACCGGTGAGAGATCCTGGTTGTTTGGGCAAAATAAAAAAGGCCCCAAAGCTGGGGCCTTTCATGTTGCGGTTGTGTTGTTACGCCATTACTTGACGTGGCACTCGTTACACTTGGTGGGGCCACCTTTTGCGGTATGGCAGTCTTTGCAGGCTTCCTTATGGGCGGAGTCTTTGGTCAGTTCGATTTTGGCGGGCTCGCCCTGATGACAAGCTTCACACCCGAGGCTGTCTGCGTGAGTTTTGTGATTGAAGGTGACGACTCCTTTGCCTTCGTAGGTGTAAACGTCTGCAGCGAAAGCAGGTGCAGCGGCAAAGGTGGCGAGCATTACTACGACCAGCAGTTTTTTCATGGTGAAAAAGCCTCCTTGAAAGGGGTAGGGATGTTAAACGACGTTAAATCTAATAGACTTATTAGGGAGTGTCAAGAAAATTCCGTGGTCGGCACTCGCTGTTTATCCCATAAATAATAAAAATCTTGTGGGATGCTTGCTCTTTGTATTAGTATTTTTCGATGTTGTCTTTCTTTGGAAAAGGCTGCGGAATGAAGACGGTCTTGGTGGTTGACGATCCGCCCCAGATGGCCACTCTGATCGATCATGTCGAAAAACGGTTGAATCAATGGAAATAGCTTTTAATCGGGTGACGGCGAGTTTTGGAGGCCGTTTGCCGATTGATCACGCGGAGGTTTTTGAATGAAAAAAGATATTCTGGAAAAAGGCGCTATCCTTCAGAGGGATAAGGAAACGTATGCGATAGCTCCCCATATCCCCGGTGGCATTACGTCGCCCGATCAATTGCGTAAAATTGCCGATGTCGCGGAAAAATATGGCGCCCAGGCGCTGAAATTGACCAGCGCCCAGCGTATCGCCATCGTTGGTCTCGATGAAGGCAAGCTTGACGAAATATGGGAAGAGCTGGAGGAGAAGCCGGGAGCGGCGATCGGCATGTGCGTTCGCTCGGTCAAGATCTGCCCGGGCACCACGTTCTGCAAACGTGGTCAGCAGAATTCGGTGGAGGTCGGTCTGGTCATGGATGAGCGTTATCATGGACTGGAACTGCCATGGAAGTTCAAAATGGGGGTTTCCGGCTGTCCCAATGACTGCGGCGAGGCATGTATCAAGGATCTTGGTTTAATTGGCGCCCCCAAGGGCTGGAACGTGATGGTCGGTGGCAACGGCGGCAGCCGGCCGCGGCTTTCGTACAGGTTGGTGGAAAATGTGCCGACCGATGAAGAAGCCCTGAAAATCGTCGATCATGTGGTCCAGTGGTTCAAGGCAAAGGACAAGCGGGGCCGACTTGGAAAGTATATCGAGGAAGTAGGCTTCGAGGCCTTCCGGGACGAAATCCTGGATGGTCTAAAGGTTTGATCGCAGGGGAGCTTCGGCTCCCCTTTTTATTGACCGCCGAGGCGGGAAAATCGGTAGCCGCGGCCGCGAACGGTCAGAAAATGGACCGGATTTGTGGGGTCGGTTTCAAAGTATTTGCGCATGCGGACGATGAAGTTGTCAAGAGTCCGGGTTTCGGTGTCGGGCGCCATGCCCCAGACCGCGGCCAATAACTCGGCTCTTGACAGGGTTTCCCCCTCCTGCTGAAAAAAAGTGCGCAGCATCCGAACTTCGAGCTCGGTCAACGGGATCTCCCCCCGGGCCGTCGTGGCCTTCTGCTCTTTCAGGTTGACCTCATTGTCGCCGAACCGGTAGCTCCGGCCAAGTCCGCTACCGGGGCGGTACCACTCCGAACGTCGCAGCATGCCTTTGATCCGCAACATGAATTCGTCGAGACTGAACGGTTTGGTCAGGTAATCGTCGGCCCCGGTCGACAGGCCGTCGATCCGGTCCCGTTCTTCGCAGCGGGCGGTAAGCATGATGATCGGCAGTCGTGAATCATTGCGGCGGATTTTCTGGCAGACCTCCAGGCCGCTGATGCCCGGCAGCATGACATCGAGAATCACCAGATCGAAATGCTCGTCCCAGACCCTGTCCAAGGCCTCTTCGCCGGTTCCCACGTGGGTCACCCTGAATCCCTCTTCTTCCAGATTGAAAACCAGGCCCCGGGCGATGCTCGGTTCGTCTTCGACCAGCAGCAGGTGGAGTTTCATCATGGCGTAGCTCCCCTGCCCGGGCCCGGCTTGAGGGGCAGAAGAATGTGCACGGTGGTTCCCTTGCCAGCCCCCTCGCTGGTGAGCCATACCTTGCCGCGGTGCAGGCGGACGATGGCGCGGACGATGAACAGGCCCAGCCCCGATCCGCGAATGGTTTCGCCCGGGTGTTTGACCCGATAGAACATGAGAAAGACCTTTTTAAGGTTTTTTTTGTCGATCCCCTTGCCGCGGTCGGTAAAGGTCAGATAGGCCCGTTTGCCTTTCCGGGCTAAGTGGATCTGGATATTAGGGGCGCCGGAGGAATAGAGAATAGCGTTTTCCAGCAGGTTGCGGAAAACGGTTTCCAGCGCCTCGACATCGATGTCGGCGTACAACTCGGGTTCGATATCGAGGCCCATTTTACCGGCCTTTGGCAGGGCGAACTGGTGATTTCGAAAGTAGCCGCTTACGCATTCCGACAGGTTGTCGTGGCGGAGGGTCAGCTTGAGCCCTTTCTGCTCCAGTCGCTGGGCCGACAGCAGGTTGTTGATCAGGGTGTCGAGCCGGTTGGTGTCGCCCAGCATGGTGTCGATAAAGGTCGACATCTTTTCTGCCGATGGACGGCGTCGGCGGATGGTTTCCAAGTGTAGCTGCAGAGAGGCGAGCGGTGACTTGAGCTCGTGGGTGACCTGGGCGATGAAGTTGTGTTGTGCCCGGTACAGGGCGGCCTGACGTTGCCAGTAGAGAAAGATGACGTAAACGCCGACCAGGATGGCGCAAAGCAATAGAATGCCCTCAACCAGGATAAACCAGTCGGTTCCCACCTGCAGCAGTTCGGGGCTGTATTTCTCGGCCATGGACCGCAGCTTGAGGTGGCTTTTCATGAACCAGGAGATCCAGAAAACCAGCACCACGACCCAGAGCAGCTGGATGCCGATGAGTGCAAAAAGCGGGTTGATAAGGCGTCTGAGATTTTTCATGGTTCCTGTTTACCATGCTCCGCGTGGCTCGAACAAGGGAATTGTCAAAGCTGGTTTTACAGTATTGTTACAATGGCTTCGCTGGTTTTTTGGTATGCTTCCCAAGAAATCGATGGATACCAATCGTACCCGGGCAACATTCTGGCCGCAAGGAGTTCAGTATGGTTTCTCCCCTGACCATAGGCAAGCACACCGTCCCCTATCCGCTCATTCAGGGTGGGATGGGCGTGCGCATTTCGGCTGCTAACCTGGCCGGTCACGTGGCCCTTTGCGGTGGCATCGGCCTGATTGCCACCGCCGGGCTCGGTCTCAACAGCCCCCACTACGACGGCAAGAATTTCTTTACCGCCGACCCTCTGGCGCTGAAAGACGAAATCCGCAAGGCCTACGCCATTGCGCCCAACGGGGTGATCGGAACCAACTGCATGGTAGCGGTGACCAATTACGACGAAACCGTGCGTGCCTCCTGTGAAGGCGGCGCCAAGATCATCGTCAGTGGAGCCGGCCTGCCGCTCAATCTTCCCGCGCTCACCGCCGATTTTCCCGATGTTGCCCTGGTGCCCATCGTCTCCTCGATCAAGGCTGCTGAACTGATTGCCAAGAAATGGCACCGTGGATTCAATCGCTTGCCGGATGCCGTGGTGGTCGAAGACCCGGATACCGCCGGCGGTCACCTCGGTGAGAAGATGGAGAATATCGGCAGTGGCGACTATGACCAGTACGCCACGGTGCGTGGGGTCAAGGCGTACTTCCGGGAAACCTGGAATCTGGATATCCCGGTGATTGCCGCCGGTGGTATCTGGGATCGCGCCGACTTGCTGCACGCCCTCGATGAAGGCGCCGACGGCGTTCAGATGGCCAGCCGGTTCGTCTGCACCAAGGAGTGCGATGCCTCCGACGCCTTCAAGCAGATGTACCTCGACTGTCGCCAGGAAGATATCGGTTTGGTGATGAGTCCGGCCGGATTGCCGGGCCGGGCGATTCTGAAGAATTTCGACAAAATACGTCAGCGCGACCTCAGTCTGAATGTACGCTGCCCATCCGGTTGCCTGAAAAAATGTACCTACAAAACCGGGCAGGAGCGTTTTTGTATCGTTCACGCTCTGGATCGGGCCCAGCGTGGTGACGTCGAAACCGGCCTGGTTTTCTGCGGATCCAACGCCTGGAAGGCTAACCGCATTTCGACGGTGCGGGAGATTTTCGACGAGCTGTTCGCCGTTGCCGACGCTGTGCGCCAGACCGACGTTGTGAATGCCTGAAAAGAAACCACTCGTATTTTTGGGTTGCCGGAGGCGGGCCGTGAGGTCCGCCTTCTCTGTTTCCACGGGACTGAAACAGAAAAGGCGCACCCCTAACATCTTGTCATCCTGGGTAGAACTGGGTTAAGATTAGTAAGTTTGCTGGCAAGGGGCACGGAGGTGCCTTTCGAAGGGAGTTTTCATGACGGACGCTGCTGAAAAATTTATCCCCAAATGGATTGCCTGGGAATCGACCCAGCGCTGCAATCTCAATTGCGTGCACTGTCGCTGTTCTTCGGATATGAATGCGGCGGCGGGGGATTTCAACACCGAAGAAGCTTTCAAATTGATCGATGATATCTGCGAAGTGAGTCATCCGGTTATGGTCCTCTCCGGTGGCGAACCACTGTTGCGCGAGGACATTTTCGATATCGCCAGGTACGGGACGTCCAAGGGACTGCGCATGTGCATGGCGACCAATGGCACGTTGATCACCGACGATGTCTGCGCCAAAATGAAAGAGGCCGATATCAAAATGGTCTCGCTGTCGCTCGACGGCTCGACGGCCCCAATCCACGACGACTTCCGTTCCTGTCCGGGGGCCTTTGCCGGGGTGGTTCGCGCGGCCGAAACCCTCAGACGCAACGGGATCAAGTTTCTGATCAATTCATCCTTCACCAAGCGCAATCAGCACGATATCGGAGCCACGTTCAAGGTCGCCAAAGAATTGGGGGCAACCGCCTGGTACATGTTCATGATCGTCCCGACCGGCCGCGGCGAGGAAATCATGAATGAATTGATCAGTAAGGAGGACTACGAGGAAATCCTCTCCTGGCATTACGAGCAGGAGAAAAACGAGAGCGACATCCTCATGCGTCCCACCTGCGCCCCCCACTACTACCGGGTCGTTCCGCAGCTGGCCAAGGCCGAAGGCGTCGATTTCAAGCGGCGCAGCCTGACTTTTTCCACCGGTGGCGGCAAAGGGTGCATCGCCGCCCAGACCATCTGCCTGATCGATTGTTTCGGCAATCTCAAGCCCTGCTCTTATTTCCACTCCTCGGTCGGCAACGTCAAGCAGGTGCCGTTCAAGGAACTCTGGTTCAACAGCAAGGTCTTCAACGACCTGCGCGATTTCAAGAAATACCAGGGCAAGTGTGGCGAGTGCGAGTTCATCAACGTCTGCGGCGGCTGTCGGGCCCGGGCCGATGCCGTCTATGGCGACTACATGGCCGAAGAGCCGTTCTGCAACTACATCCCCAACCGCACCCGCAAGCGCATGGAACGGGAGGCGGCGGAGAACGCGGCGAAATAACAATCCCCAAGGAGAATTCAACGATATGAGCACCGAATACAATTTCATCAAGGCCTGCTGGGGCCAGCCCGTCGACCGCACCCCGGTTTGGCTGATGCGTCAGGCCGGTCGCTATCTCCCCCAGTACATGGCGGTGCGCAAAAAATGCACCTTCCTCGAACTGTGCAAAACCCCCGAACTGGCGGCCGAGGTGACCATCCAGCCCATTGACTACCTCGGAGCCGATGCGGCGATCCTCTTTTCCGACATCCTGACTCCGGTGGAGCCGATGGGGCTCAAGCTCGATTTCGTTCCCGGCCCGGTATTCGAGACGCCGGTACGGACCAAGGCCGACATCGACGCTCTGCGCATACCGGTGATGGAGGAAGACGTCCCTTATGTGCTGGAAACCATCCGGATTCTTCGCCGCGAGTTCGAAGGCCGGGTCCCTCTGATCGGTTTCGGTGGCGCCCCTTTCACCCTGGCCTGCTACATGGTCGAAGGGAAGGGGAGCAAGGACTTCGCTCAGATCAAGCGGATGATGTACGGTGCCCCCGACCTGTATGCCGCGCTGATGGAAAAAATCACCGAGATGGATCGTCAGTATCTCAACGCGCAGATCGCCGCCGGGGCCCAGGCGATCCAGATCTTCGACACCTGGGGCGGCATTGTCTCGCCCCTCGACTACGAGAAATATATCCTGCCCTACACCACCAAGCTGATCAACGGGCTCAACCGCGCCGGCATTCCGATCATCCATTTCGTCAAGGGAGCCGGCACCATGCTCAAGAGCGTGCGCAAGGCCGGTTCCGACGTGGTCGGGCTCGACTGGCATGTCAACCTCGGCAAGGCGAGGGACATGCTGGGACCGGAGATCGCCGTGCAGGGCAATCTTGATCCGACGGTTCTCTACGCACCCAAAGCCCACATCGAGACGGAGGTCAAACGGATTCTCGACGAGAACGCCGGTCGCCCCGGACATATCTTCAACCTTGGTCACGGCATCCTCCCCACCGTCGATCCCGAGCACGCCAAGTTCATGGTTGAATGCGTGCATCGTCTCAGTCAGAAATAATCATCTTCAAGCAAGGGGCGGTTCGTCCGCCCCTTGCGCATGGAATGCCATGGACTCCCAAACCCCGATCGGTATCGTTTTGCTGAACATGGGGGGGCCCGACTCCCTCAAGGCGGTTCGCCCTTTTCTGTACAACCTGTTTTCAGACCGCGACCTGATCCAGCTTCCCCTGGGGAGCGTCCTGCAGAAGCCCTTCGCCCGCCTGCTCTCGTTTTTTCGCGCCCGCAAGGTCAGGGAACATTACCGGGATATCGGCGGCAGGTCCCCCTTGCTTGATTGGACCCGGCGTCAGGCCGAGGGGATTGCCGGCGGCCTCGGTCCCGCGTATCGCCCCTATGTGGTGATGCGTTATTGGCCGCCCCGGGCCGAGCAGGTGCTGCGGCAGATGGCCGCCGACGGCATCAAGCAGGCGGTGGTGCTTTCCATGTATCCCCATTACACCGGAGCCACCACCGGCAGCAGTCTCAATGATTTCCGCCGGACCGCCGAGCAGGTCCATCCCGACCTGCGGTATTCGGTCATCGAGCAGTGGTACGATTGGCCCGGCTATCTCGACGCCTTGGCCGGACGGATCAAGGCGGGGATCGAATATTTCCACGAATTGGTGCGTGATGAGGTGCAGATCCTGTTTTCGGCTCATGCCCTGCCGCAAAAATTCATTGATCGTGGCGACCCCTATTTCGAGCATGTCATGACCACGGTCAGGGGAGTGATGGAGCAGTTCCCCGGGCGTCCCTGGCAAATTGGTTTCCAGAGCAGGAGCGGCCCGGTGCAGTGGATGGAGCCGGGAACCGAGGAAGTCATCGACCGGTTGGCCGAGGACGGCTGCGAAAACCTGCTGATCGTCCCTGTTTCCTTTGTCTGCGACCACATCGAAACCCTCTACGAGGTTGATGTCGAATACATTCAGCACGCCGTCGGCAAAGGCATCCGCACCGTTTTTCGCAGCCCTTCACTCAATGATCAGGCCGATTTCCTCAAAGGGATGGCGGACTTGGTCCGCCATCATCTGGACCGGCGATGAAAAAAAACTGCACGGTCTGTCAAAAGGAATACGATTCCGAGCAACAACCGGAAACTCCGGCCGAAGAGGCCGGGGCGTTCATGGCCCGCGAACTCTGGGCCGATG
>MHXM01000117.1:19692-28389 GCA_001825565.1 Desulfuromonadaceae bacterium GWC2_58_13 | reverse complement strand
CCCCTAAGGGCCTGGACCCTGGACTGTAGATTGGATCCCTACAGGCCGGTTTCTTCCACTTCTTCGAGGAGTTTTTTCTGCCGATCGGTCAACTTCTTGGGAACCGCCACTTCGATGGTGGCATAGAGATCCCCTTTATCGCCGGCGCGGCGCGGCACCCCGAAACCCGCCAGGCGGATCTTGCCGCCAGCGGTGATGCCGGGGGGGACCTTGACTCGCTTGTTGCCGTCGAGGGTTGGCACCTCCACCGAGGTTCCAAGGCAGGCGCCGGAAAAGGGAATTTGCAGTTGGACATAAAGGTTGTCGCCGTCGCGGCTGAATACCGGGTCGGTTTCCACCTCGATCTCGAGATACAGGTCGCCGGTCGGTCCGCCTGACGGACTACTCCCGCCTTTTCCGGCGACGCGCAGACGTTGCCCGGCTTCGACTCCGGCGGGAATCCGCACCTGCAATTGTTCAACCTGACCCTCGCGGCGGAAGTCGATGCGGCGTTCGCCGCCCAACATCGCCTGGCGAAAGGGGATCGCCAACTTCATGATGAAATCCTGGCCCTTGAGTACCCGGGATCGGGGGGCGCCGCCAAAGGGGCTCCGGCGGCTGCCGCCGCCGAAAAGGTGGCTGAAAATGTCGTCGGTGCCGAGGCCGAACTCGCGAAAGATGTCGCCCACGTCGAAGTTTCGATAGATGTCTTCCTGGCTGAATCGCTGGTGGAAGCCCGCCTCGCCGAACTGATCGTACTGGCGTTTCTTTTCCGGATCGGACAGCACCGCATAGGCCTCGGTGAGTTCCTTGAATTTGTCTTCCGCCTTCTTATCGCCCGGGTTCTTGTCGGGATGGTACTTGAGGGCCAGTTTGCGATAGGCTTTTTTTATCTCGTCAGCCGTGGCGTCTTTTTTGACGCCGAGAACGGCATAATAATCTTTGGTCATGGAATCTCCTGAAATCGGGGAAGACTGCTGCCCTGACAATATAGTGAGGGGATGCCGCCCCGTCAAGGGTGTCGGCGGTGCTGGTCGCGGTAAATATGCTGGGAGGAGTTATGGTTAATCGTTTGATTTTGGCGCTTCTGGTCGTCGGGGGTTTGCTGGGCTCTTCCGGTACGACATCGGCGGTGATCTATAAATGGGTGAATGAAAACGGCGTGGTCAGTTATCAGGATACGCCGCCGCCCGTCGGATTTCGCGCCAAGGAGATGTCCCAGACCCCTGCCAGCCAGCCCAATCCAGATATCCCGGAGCGGGTGGAAACCCCCACTGCGCCTGCCCCGCCACCGACCGCGGAACCAGCCCGTCGCTCGGTTCCCAAAGTCGAAATCTATGTGACCAGCTGGTGCGGCTACTGTAAAAAAGCAGAAAAATACTTCACCTCCCGGCGCATTCCGTTCACCGCCTATGATATCGAAAAAGACCGGGCGGCGGCGCAACGCAAGGCGAAGCTCAGTCCGGGGGGCGGAGTGCCCCTGACGGTGATCAATGGCCAGTTGATTCGCGGCTTTTCCGAGTCAGCCTATGCCGCGGCATTGGAAAATGGCCGCTGAGGCGGTCATTTTGAGTCGCTGTGGACGGGACGGGTGGCCGGGCTGAATCGCAGCACCAGCAACCCAAGCAAAAGAGCGCCGCCGGACGTGGCAAACAGCAGGTCGAACCCTCCCCATTCGCCGAGGTAACCGAGCAGGATGGCGCCGATAAAGGCGCCGGTGTCGATCCCGCCGGTAAAAATGCCGGTGATCTTGCCCCGGGCTCCCGGCGGCTCGTTGCGGATGGCCAGGGTGTTGAGGGTGGGAAACAGCAGCCCGTGTCCGGCCCCGGCCACAAAGCCGGCGGCAAAGAACGATGCTTCGCCGTGAACCAGGATCAGCGCGATCAGGCCCAGCGCGGTAACGACCAGGGCGTAGGGGAGGACCCGGGCTTCGCCAATCCGGTCGGCCAGCCGGCCGCCCCCAAAGCGGACCAAAACGGCCGCCGCCGAATAGGCCAGGTAATACAATGAGATGAAGGGGAGTCCACGAACCTTGGCCATGGGAGCGACGAAGTTGCCCGAGGCCGCCAGGCCGAAGCCGAACAGCAGGGCGAGCAAGGCCACTACCAGTTGTTTACGCCGGGCCAGTACCTGGAAGAAGCTGGGGCCGGCCTCCCGGCGGTGGGGTGAGTAGGCTTCCGGCAACAGCAGCGTGATCAGCATGGCACTACCGGCCAACAGGCTGGCCAGCAGGAAAAACTGCGGAAAGCCGAAACGCCGCAGCACCACTTCGGCGACCAGCGGGCCGAGGGCCAGGCCGATCAGCCCCGAGGTGCCGAAGATGCCGATTCCCTCGTTAAGTCGCCCGGGCGGGATCAGGTCGGCGACAAAGGTAAATATGGCGGTGAAACAGATGGCCAGGCCGACGCCGTGCACGATCCGCACGACTATCAGTGGCAGGTAGAAACTGTCGAGTTCGCCCCCGAAAGTCAGGTAGCAAAGGGGCATCAGGGTCATGATCAGGCATCCGGCCAGGTAACTTTTTTTCCGCCCGCGCCGGTCGATCATTTCCGACACCCAAGGCCGGCACAGGGCCGATGCCAGGGCGAAACTCCCCATGATCATGCCGATGTCCCCCTCGGTGCCGCCATGCTCGGTGATGAACAGGGGAAACAGGAAGAAAGCACCGAAGCTCGAAACGGTGCAGAGGTTGGCCAGGAACATGGCCACGAATGAAGGCGTGTAAAGCATGGGGTCGCATCCTGTGGGGAAACCGGGTTGGGCGACCTCCTTTATAGGCCCTGGCGGCGCGGGCGTCAATAACTTCGCGGGCGAAACGACAGCAGCCCCATCCAGTGAGGATGGGGCTGCTGTCGTGGGTTGCCTATGAACCTGACCGGGCAGGTCAATTCCCTTCGGAGCTACGTCCTGTCTGCTTTGGTTGGCCCCTGAAAGTCGCTTCAGGCTTCCCGCTGCCAGGGCGGGCCTGCACACCACGCTTTACCCGGGGTGTTTCATCATCCACTGTTGACGTGCATCACGGAAAAGAGAATCAATCCTGCCCGAATGTGAAAGACCGATGGTTTGGTTTGGTCGTTGTCGATGCTTATTGCCAATAGCATGCCAGCGTTTGGCGCGGTTTGCGCTGGAACCGCCGTATTGCCGATGAGCGTAATTTAAGGATGTTGCAAGTCGGCTGGTGATTAACCTATTTCGACGGCAAAACCGGAGCGGCGTTTTGACGACGGGAAGGCATGCCAGCCGGTCAAAAGACGGCGTCGGCGTGGAGCGAAATTGGGGGGGATAATTCCGGCAAAAAATGTTATGCTTAGGTCCCCTATCCTGGCAACAAGAGCTTCAGCCGGGACATTTTTAACTGAAAAAGCAGATGGTGTCATGAGTCAGGAAAAGAAAAAGGAAGACCGGGGTTTTGTGAACGGCATCTTCCTTTCGTATGCCATATTAATTCTCCATGTGTTGCTGCTGATTCTGGTCGGAGTGGCAGTCGTCTTTTTCCGCGGCGTAGTCGAGTATATGCCTTGGATTCTCGGCGGCGGTACGGCCCTGGTTCTCCTTTCCGGTTATCTGTTCTTCCGCCGTTTTCACCGAAATGCCGCGAAGCTTCGCGAAGTTCTCAGCGATCCCGTTTTTCGCGACCGGGCCGTCGAAGTCAAACTGTTCGGCGGAATGGCTTCGTTGCGGCTCGGCCAGCCCCTGCCCGAAAGCGATCGCGACCATCCGCAGATGATCCATCTCGACGGCTCGCAGCGAGTCATGCAGCTCGAAGACCCCGACGCCCAACGTATGCGCCGGCTCGATCAACTGGTCAGGCTGCTGGAAAAAGAGCTCATCAGCCCCGAAGAGTTCGCCCAGCTGAAAAAAGAAATTCTCGGTTCCCGTCCCCTCGACATCAACTAGACTCCAAAGGGTTTTCCCTTCGGAAATCCTGCAATCCAGGAGGATTTAAATGACTCGTATCGCTATTATCGGAGCCGGCATTTCCGGTCTTTCCGCCGCTTACGCCATCGAGCGGGGTGCAAAAGCCGCCGGTCTGGACGTGGAAACGGTCGTTTTCGAAAAAGAAGGTCGTACCGGCGGCAAGATCTTAAGCATCCACGAAGAAGGCTTTCTGTGCGAATGGGGGCCCAACGGTTTTCTCGACAACAAGCCGATGACTCTTGAACTCTGCGACCAGCTCGGCATCCGCGACCGCCTGTTGCGCTCCAACGACAATGCTCGCAAGCGTTTCATTTACTCCGGGGCCGAACTGCATCGACTGCCCGAAAATGGCCTGTCCTTTCTTCAGTCCCGGCTTATTTCCTGGCCCGGCAAGCTGCGCCTGGCCTATGAAATGCTGATTCCGGCGGCCACCTCCGGCCAGGATGAAACCCTCGCCGACTTCGGCCGCCGGCGGCTCGGGGCCGAGGCCCTCGACAAACTGATTGCCCCGATGGTCTCCGGCATCTTTGCCGGCGATCCGGAAACCATGAGCCTGAAGAGCTGTTTTCCGCGGATTTACCAACTCGAGCGGGAATACGGCGGATTGATCAAGGCGATGGTTAAAATGGCTCGCAAGAAAAAAGCGGAACGCAAGGCGGGCAAGGTGGTGGCCAGTGCCGCCGGCCCCGGAGGGGTTCTGACGTCGTTCACCGACGGCATCCAGGAACTCACCGAAAGCACCGGCAACGCCCTTGCCGGAAAAGTTCGCACCGGCGCTCCTGTTTCGGCCATTGTCCGCAAGCAAGGGGGCTTCGAGCTTCAGTTCTCCGACGGCTCGACCTTCGATGCCGAGATCGTGGTCAGCGCCGCCCCGGCCCATGCCTTGGCCGGCATGGTTGAAGGGCTCGATGTGGCGGCGGCGGCGATTTTACGTGAAATTCCCTATGCGACCATGAATGTGGTGTGCTTCGGTTACCAGCGGGGAAAAATATTCCGTGACCTCGACGGGTTCGGCTACCTGATCCCGAAAAAAGAAGGCAAGCCGATTCTCGGTACCCTGTGGGATTCGAGCATTTTCCCCAACCGGGCACCCGAAGGACAGGTGCTGCTGCGTTCCATGATGGGCGGGGCGACCAACCCCACCGCTATCCATTTAAGCGACGAAGAAGTCAAAACGCGGGTCATGGCCGCGCTCCGGGAGATCATGGGAATTACCGAAGCTCCCGATTTTGTCCGTATCTTCCGCCATGAAAAAGCGATTCCCCAGTACACCGTCGGTCATGGCCAGCGGCTACTGGCCCTTGACGAACGGTTGAACGGCCATCCCGGCCTGTTCTTCACCGGCAATGCTTTCTTTGGCATCGGTCTCAACGACTGCGTCAACGCTTCCAACCAGATGGCCGCCCGGGTTCTTGACTTCATGCGACAGCGCAATCCCTGAGCCCTTTGGGGTTGAGCGAAACGAAAACGGCCGAGGCCGGGCACTGTGTCCCGGCCTCGGCCGTTTTTATGGTAACTCTTCGGACTCGGATTATTGGTAAATCCGCTGTTGACAGAATTTTTCGAATTCTTCGGCCGGCAACGGGCGGCTGAAAAGAAATCCCTGTCCCTGAAGGCAGCCGCGTTGGATCAGGAAACGGACCTGGTCTTCGGTTTCCACTCCCTCGGCGATAACCTGGAGATCCATGTTCTTGGTCAGGGCGATGACCGAGGCGACGATGGCGGCGTCGTTTTCGTCGGTAGCGATATCGCGGACGAAGGAACGGTCGATTTTGAGTTTCGAGATGGGAAACCGCTTGAGGTAGCTCAGCGACGAATAGCCGGTGCCGAAATCGTCGATCGCCAGCTGAAATCCCCGGATCTTGAGATCGGTCAGAATCATGATGGTTTCGTCGACGTTCTCCATGATCACGCTTTCGGTGATTTCCAGTTCGATCCATTGGGGATCAAGCCCGGAGTTTTCCACGATATCGACCAGCATGTCGACAAACGCCGGTTGCTTGAACTGGCGGCCGGAAATATTGACGGCGATAGGGATCGGTTGGCAGCCTTGATCCTGCCAGTGCCGGGCCTGGGCGCAGGCGGTTTGCAGCACCCAACGGCCGATCGGCACGATCAGCCCGGTCTCTTCGGCCAGCGGGATGAAGTCGGCGGGGGAGATCATTCCCCGTTCGGGATGCTGCCAGCGGATCAGGGCTTCGGCGCCGATCACCCTGCGGCTGGCCAGATCGATTTGCGGCTGGTAATGGAGTACCAGCTGGTTCTGTTCGATGGCCCGGCGCAGACCGCTTTCGAGCAGCAGAAAATCGTGGGTGCGGGCGTTCATGTCGGCGGTGTAGAAGGTATGGGTGTTGCGCCCCTGGGCCTTGGCTCGATACATGGCGACATCGGCCGAACTCAGCAGGGACTCGACATCCCGGCCGTCGTTGGGGTAGAGGCTGATGCCGATGCTGGTGGAAACGTACAACTCGTGTTCACCGACCTGAGTTGCTTTGTTTAGCTCCTGCTGAAGTTTCTGGGCCAGGAATGCGACTTTTTCAATCTGCCCGATATTTTCGAGGATGATGACGAATTCGTCGCCGCCGAAACGGGCCACCGTATCCGTCTCGCGGACGCAGATTTTAATGCGCCTGGCCACCTGGAGCAGGAGTTCGTCGCCGACATCGTGCCCGAGCGAGTCGTTGATGTTTTTAAAACGGTCCAGGTCGAGCAGCAGCAAGGCGACCTTCTGCTGCGCGCGTTCGGCTTTGTCGATGGCGTGCCGCAGGCGGTCTTGGAACAACGCCCGGTTGGGAAGTCCAGTCAGGCTATCGTGGTGAGCGAGGTAGTGGAGATGCAGCTCTTTTTCCTGAAGGCTTTCCTCGTTCGCCTTGCGTTGGGTGATGTCCTCTTTGACGGCGACGAAATGGCTGATATTGCCATCCGGGTCACGAACCGGTGAAATGGTGGCCGACTCCCAGTAGAAATCGCCGCTCTTCTTCTTGTTGAGAAATTCTCCCCGCCACTCCCGGCCGTCGAGAAGGGTTTCCCACATCTTGTGGTATTCATCGGGGTCGGTGTGCCCGGTTTTGAGAATGCGCGGAGTTTTGCCGAGCACCTCTGCGCTGCTGTAGCCGGTGAGACTGGTAAATTTCGGATTAACATATTCGATCCGCCCGTTGCGATCAGTGATGATGACACTGGTTGGGCTTTGTTCCACCGCCTGTCCCAGCTTGTTCAGCTGTTCGAGAGCATGGCGTTGAGCGGTCTGGTCTTCCAGGGTTTCGATGACTGCCAGGATTTTGCCCTGGTCGTTGCGGATCGGCGCGGCGCTGAAAAGGATGTAGCGGTCCTTGCCGTTGAGGTTGGCGAACCAGGTTTCGGCTTGCAGCCCGTCCGGAGAGAGTCGCGAAGGCGCATGGGTTTGGTAGAGCTCGTTCAGTTGGGACTGCTCGCCGTCGAGGATGATGTCCGAAAGACAGGGACGGGGGTAAGCGTAGAATGCCTGCCAGTGATTGCGGGTGCCCAGCATCGCGTCCGCCGTGATGCCGGTCAATTCCTCGCAGGTCCGGTTCCAGGATACGACCCGGTGTTCGGCATCGATGACGAAGGTCGGAATGGTGGAGTTTTGCAGCAGCTTGTCGGAAAAATCCTTCCGTTCCCTCAGCTCCTGTTCGATCCGCTTGCGGTCGGTGATATCGAGAAAAGTTCCGAGCAGTCCGCCGAGGCTGCCGTCGGCGTTGTAGAATACGGCTTTGTAAAAGATGACATCGCGCCGACTGCCGTCCGGATAGGTGACGGAGCCTTCGTAGCTCTGGATATCCCGCTTCCGAAGGAGTTCTCGGTCGGCCAGGTCATACAGGGCGGCCAGGTCGGGGGGGGAGATTTCAAAAACGCTTTTGCCGATCAGGTCGTGACGGCCGATGCCGATGAAGGATTCGAAGGCATTGTTGCAGCCCAGGTATCTGAGTTCGGCATCTTTGAAGAAAATCGGGTTCGGCAGGGTGTCGACCAGCACCTGCATGAAGTGCAACTGATCCTTGAGCGCCAGTTTGTGCTGGCCCATGGAATCGAGCAACTGGTTGAAAGCCTGGGACAGGGTACCGATTTCGTCGCGAGTGGTTATCGGAATCGGGGGCAGAACTTCGTCGAACAGCGACAGGCTGCCGACATGCCGGGTGGCCCGGTGCAGTGGTTTGGTCAGATGCTTGATGAAGCGGGAAACCAGCAGAATCGCCAACAGGACCGCGGCCGCCATGGCTGGCCAGAATAGGGACTGGGCACGGAAAAGCGGAGCGAAGACCTCGGCGACGGGGTAATTGGCGGCGAGGATCCAGCCGGTTGAGTTCAGCTGTTTGAAGGAGGCCAGCACATGCAGCCCACGGGAATTGACCGTTTCCACGGTTCCTTCGAAGCCGGTCAGGGCTTTTTCGACCCCTCGGTTGGCTCCGATTGGGATGTCGTTCGGCTGCATGATCCGGTTGATGTCCGGGTGGACGATGAGCTGACGTTTGCGGTCGAAAATATACAGGTAGCCGCCCTGGCCCAGTTTTTTGACGTTAGCGATTCGGCTGAAAATATTCTCTTTGAGCAGGTCGATACTGCCGGCAACGATTCCTCTGGGTTGGCCGCTTTGGTCGAGCATCGGCACGGTGAACATCAGGATCGGGTGATGGTGGTCCTGGGTGGACTGGAACGGTTCGGAAATCTGTGGTTTGCCGGAGGACAAGGTCTTCTCGACATAGTCCCGGAAAGAGAAATCTCCGCCGAGTATCTCCGGTTGTCGCGGAGTGCTGGTTTGCAGTATCCCCTTCGCAGAAA
>MHXM01000117.1:0-19672 GCA_001825565.1 Desulfuromonadaceae bacterium GWC2_58_13 | reverse complement strand
CTGGATGGTTGTCGGATTGTCGGCAAGAGCGGGGTCGATGGTTCGGGTGATCGCGGTCAGCGTTTCTTGGGCCGCGAACATCTTCATGTCGATTTCTTCGGCCAGCGCGGAAACCAGGGTGAACTGCTGACTCGAAATCGTTTCCTTCAACTGGTTTTCGAAGTAAATATGTTCTACCCAGGCAATCAGGCACAGATAGACCGTTACCAGCAGGGATACTGCCAGGGTGATTTTGGAGGTCAGGCTGAACCGGGTCGCGGTCAGATCTTTTTTGAAGGACGGGGAATGCAAGCTGCACCTTGCCAATAGGTATGAAGGACGATGGAGCCGTCGGATTATTGCCGGATCAACACCACGATTTCGGCGGGCAGTGGGTCAATTTCGTGGTTGCGCATGATGTGCTCAATGCTGCGAAAGGTTAGACAGGTCCCCTTGCTGAGCAGCAGCAGTCCGGTGCCGCTGTACAGGTCGTCGTTCAGGATCATGCCTTCCCGCAGCGATTGAAGACTGACTCTTTCCTCTTTCAGCCCGCTTGCCGCAAACATTTTTTCGTAACAGGCCCGCACCGGTTTCTCAATGTGGGGCAATAGTTCCGGGTCGAGACGCGACCCCATCTTTTGTTCGACCAGTTCGAGCACCTTGCCAATGGGATTGTCCCCCTGCTGTTTCTGAATCTGGCTATCGATGAAATCCGCGACGGCCAGGATCCGGGAGCCGGACGGAATGGCGGCGCCGGCGAGGTGGTCCGGATAGCCGCTGCCGTCGTAAAACTCATGGTGGTGACGGATCAGCACCCCCGCCGGGCGGAGCTCTTCGATAGCGTCGATGGCGGCCTGACCGCGGATGCTGTGACGCATGAATTCGGTTAGTTCCTGGTCATTCAAAAAATCTTCCGGGGTGCCGAGCAAGGCATCGGGAATGCCGATTTTGCCGATATCGTGAAGCATCGCCGCGATCTGGATCAGGTCGCATTGCTTGGGCGGCAGATCCATGGCCTTGGCGATCCCCGCCGCCACTTGGGCGACGTTTTTCGAATGGTTGCGCATGCTTTTATCCCGCAGCTCGAGCAGGCCGGTGAAGGCCGTCAAAATTCCCCGGAAATTCTGTTTGAGCCGCAAGACGTGCTGTTGCAACTGCTCGTTTTTTTCGCGGATGGTCGCGGTTTGCTGGAGTACCTTGCCCTTGAGTTGGACGTTCCAGTTCTTGAGTTCTTCGTTCTGCCGCCGGACGATTTCGCTCAGTCGCTCGTTTTCCCGGCCAAGGGCATAGTACCCCAGACTCTCGCGAATGGTTTCCAACAGGGTGTCGTCGTTCCAGGGTTTGGAAAGGTAGCGGTGCGCTCCTCCCTTGTTGATGGCGTCGATGGTAGCGCCGATATCGGCATAGCCGGTGAGGATGATCCGCTGCGCGTCCGGTTTCACTTCCTTGGCCTTGGCCAGAAATTCGGCCCCGTTCATGCCCGGCATTCGTTGGTCGGAAATGATGAGGCCGATCTCTTTCTCTCGTTTCAACACTTCCAGCCCCTGCGCGCCCGAATTGGCGAGATGAACGTCCAGATCCTCCTCGATGACCAGACGCTTGATGGCCGTAAGAATATGTGGTTCGTCATCGACGAAGAGAACTCCGTAACGCGGTTTCTCTTCGCTGTCGTTCAAGGTTTCATCCATCGTTTCCTCTATGCCCGGGGGACTTCAGCGGGCGACAATAGCGTATGTCAGTTGCGTTCGGGGATCGCGATCAGGATGACTCCCTCCTGATCGCCCGCCTTGAGTTTGGAACCCAGCACCCGCACCAGGCGGCCGCCGATGGAAGTCACCTCGCTGACCACGGTCCCCTTGGCGGCCTTTCCGACCAGGGGATGCAGCTTCTCGGGAAGGACTTCGCACAGCGAAGCCCCCATCAGCATTTCGCCGTTTTGGCTGAAGAGTTTATGGCCAATCCGGTTGGCATAGACCACCATGTCGCTGCTGTCGATCCCCATGACCGCCGCCGGCATGGCGTCGAGTATGTTCTGGGCAATCTGCAAAGCCTGGTTGTGCACGGTGAGATTGGCGGTTCGCTCCCGCACCAACTGTTCGAGGTTTTCATTGACGGATTTCAGCTCCTGGTTGGATTTCTGCAGTTCTTTAAGCAAAAGCGAGTTTTTGCGCTGCAGTTCGTAGTGGTCGAGGGCCAGGCGGATGGTGTGCTTGAGATCGTCATCGTTCCAGGGTTTGGCGACGAAGCGGTACACCTGGCCCTCGTTGATGGCGCTGACAATCGCCGCGGTGTCGGCAAATCCCGAAAGGATGATTCGAACGGTGTTCGGCCATTGCTTGCTGACTTCGTGCAGAAAGTCGACCCCGGTCATGCCGGGCATCCGGTAGTCGGATATGACCACCTGGATATCCGGGTTCTGCCCCAGGGCTTCAAGTCCGTCCTGACCCGATTCGGCGGTGAGAATGTCGTAATCTTCATCCATGAACAGCCGCTGCAGGGCTTTTAGGACGTTTTTTTCATCGTCGACGCAAAGAATTCGAGTTGTATTTTTCATGATGTTCACTTTTCCACCAGCGGCAGGTCGATCATGAAGGTGGTCCCCTGGCCAACTTCGCTGGTTACAAAAATGGTGCCTTGATGTTGCTTGACGATTTCGAAAGCGATGCTCATGCCGAGTCCCGTTCCTTTGCCGACTTCCTTGGTGGTGAAGAAGGGCTCGAAAATTTTTTGCAGATTTTCCGGTGGGATGCCGCAACCGGTGTCGGTGACCCAGATGCGGATGCGGTCGTTTTCGTGCCGGGTTTTGATGGTTATTTCACCCTGTTTTTCAATGGCATGGGCGGCGTTGACCAGCAGATTCATGAAGACCTGGTTGAGCTTCTGGGGATAGCAGTGGATTTGCGGCAGCTGCCCGTAATCGCGATGGAGGGTGGCCTTGTACTTGAGTTCGTTCCAGACCAGGTTGACGGTGCTGTCGATGCATTCGTTGAGGTTGGCCATCGCCTGATCGGATTGATCGGTGCGGGAGAAGGATTTCAACCCCTGCACGATTTTGCGGACCCGTTCGGCGCCGTCCAGCGATTCCTTGATCAGATCGTTGCTGTCCTGCAACAAGTAGTCGAGCTTGAGCTTCTTGCGGAGGGCCTTCACCTCCTCCTTGAGCGGCCCATCGGCCAGACTGTCGGCGGCGCGGTCCTGGGCTTCGATAAATGTCGTTAGCTTTTCCAGGTACTTGCCCATCGAGTTGAGATTGCTGGTGATAAAGCCGATCGGGTTGTTGACTTCGTGGGCCAC
This sequence comes from Desulfuromonadaceae bacterium GWC2_58_13, assembly GCA_001825565.1. Classification (GTDB taxonomy): domain Bacteria; phylum Desulfobacterota; class Desulfuromonadia; order Desulfuromonadales; family Trichloromonadaceae; genus Trichloromonas. The sequence continues at coordinate 16,399 of MHXM01000117.1, read as the reverse complement.
GCCGGCCGCCAGTTGGCCGATGGACGCCATTTTCTCCTGCTGCAGGATGATGTTCTGCGACGCATGGAGGTCGGCATAGGCCTTCTCTCGTTCGGCCTTGTTGGTGGTCAGTTGCGTATTCTGCTGCTCCAGATCGACGGCGAGCTTTCGCGCATTTCCCAGCGCCTTTTTCAGGCTGAGTTCCATTTTGCGGCGCGGCGTGATGTCCTGGGCAACCCAGACCAGGGCTTTGATGTCGCCCTTTTCGTCGACCAGGGGCGCGCTGGATAGCGAGACCGGAATTTTGCGGCCATCCTTGGCGATCAGCAGGGGACACCGCTGGCCGCTGTCCGCCGTAATCTGGCGTGGTTCGCAGAACTTCTGAATATCGAAAATCCTGGCCCTGCCGTTACCGTTATTGGCATCGCCGGTCAGGATCAGGGAAATCGGTTGATTCTGCAGTTCGTCGACGGGGTAGCCGAGCAGGTCGCAGGCGGCCCGGTTGGCGCTCTGAATGCTCCCGTCGCGGGAGATAATCATTAGAGCTTCGTGCATCGATTCGACGATTCGGTCGTAATAATCCCGCGATATGGTTGTTTGTTTCAGTTGGCCGGACATGTGATTGAAAGCATGGACCAGGGTGCCGATTTCATCGGCTGAATCCACGATAAGTTGTTCTTCCCAACGACCGGCGGCAATCTCCTTGACGCTGGCCGTGACCCGTTCGAGGGGACGGAGGCTTCGCTTGACGATGATGATGATGGTCAGCGAGGCGGCGGCCAGCAAGGCCAGCATCGACAGCCCGACGGTAGCGCGCAGCTGAGAAATTGAGTTTTCGGCTTCCTCCATCGACAGTCCGATGCGGAAAGCGCCCCAGTGCTTGCCACGTACATGGACCGGCGCCGAGAGGTCCCACATGGTTACGCCGGTGTCCCGTTGGTAGACCTGGCGCAGGACCGGATGTTCGGGGGTCCCCTCGAAGGTGGCGGCATTCAGTCCCACCGGATCGTTGAAAATCCGCTTGGTGCGGTTATGGTCCCGGTCGTGGACCAAATCCCCGGTCAGCGGTTGGGAATAGCGGGAATTGTGGGTTGGCAGGTAGCCGTTTTTATCGACCAGAACGGCAAAGACGACCGAAGGGTCTTCTTCGACAAAGGCGTCGAGGGAATCGCGGATGGTTCGGTCGAGGTATGTATCGTACAGGGTGTGATACTTGGGGATTTGGGCGTTGACCAGTGGGCCTTCGGTGATCAATTGGTAATCGGTGTTAAAAAGTTCGGCTTCGCTGAAGGCACCATCGTCGATCGAATGCTCCAGCACCTGTTCCATGGCTCGAACGCCAACCAGTACCAGGCTGCGGGCCTTGGTGAAAATGAGCGTTTCGAGCGTTTTTGTCTGCTGTCGGACCAGAACAACCGTGAATATCGTCATGATCACCGCCAGGATGCCGATCAGCGGAATGGCGATTTTCAATGAAATCCGGTTTTTGATGAAGCCTGACATGGCTGTTGCTCCCGGTTGCGTAGGTTTGCCTTTTGACTGGTGTCGAAAAAATGACGCACGAGTCATCGCGGGCGATGCTTGCCTCAAAATCTGGGATTTCCAGGGGGCATCCCGGGCAACGTTTCGTCGGGAATCAGCCGAATTCACTGCCGGGATTAAGCGGGTTAAAGCCCGGTGAAATCCTTTAGCCCCCTTGAGTTGTGCTGGTCTTCGCGCCACAGAACGAAAGATGCAACCATTGTACCAGTAGAACAGAACGCCGTTCTTGTGTCATTCGGGGAAATTTGGGCGGCGGCAACCTTTGCCAACGGGTTGCCGCCGGGTGGGGGAATGTTCGCGGGTGGCGGCCGGTTAATCGATAATGCCCGAAACCAGTTCGCTGCTGTCGAATTGCACGCGGAAGGTCCGATAGCGGTCCTTCCAGTAGGTCCAGGAGTTCGAGTCGAGGGACGGGGTACGATGGACGGCCGGATATCCAAGGGCCATCATCACCCCGCGCTTGGACATTCCCTTGAGCGCGCGTCCTTCCTCGATTCCCTTGCGGTCAAGGCCGGTCAATCCCTTCAGGTCCACCGGCGTGGGGGAGGTGATCTTTTTCATGTAATGCTCAAAATCCATCCCCATGCGGTTGGCGTTAAACTCAAAATTCACCCGGATGTTTTTGTCGAGAACCTCGATCATGTAAGGTTTGCTCTTGTTCAGAAGCAGGACGCGGCTGTTGGGGGGAAGCAGCAGCAATCCGGAAGGGGGATAGATGTAATTGGCGTAGCTCGTTACGTAAACCGGGACGCCGTTGACCCTCTCCTGGGTTTCAACATGGATGTTGTACCGGGTAAACATCGCGTCGTTCGACGCAGCGGCGATGTCGACCCTGGCGGCGCTCAGCAGCAGCCCGGCGCCGAAGATGAATAAAAAAAGCAGCGGGGTTTTCCAGTGGCCCATGGAGTCTCCTCTTGGCGGTTTTGCGGATGGTTGATTAGTCATTCCAGACGGTTTCAGGCTTCAAGGCTTCTCCGGATTCTCCGGATTCCGCCCCGGAGGCGCCATGGCCTGAAGCTCAACGACTTTTGCGCCGGAACACCTCGGTCTTCAGGTTGGAGACCCGGTCGAGAAAGAGCAGACCGTCAAGATGGTCGAGTTCGTGCTGAATGGCCACCGCCTCGAAACCGCCGGCGCGGATCACCCGGTCGTTGCCCTCCCGGTCGAGATACTGAACCAGAATGTTTTGCGCCCGGGTGACGTTGCCGGTGTAGTCGGGGACGCTCATGCATCCTTCGCGCATGGTTTCGCTGCCTTCTTTTTCGAGAATCTCGGGATTCACCATCACCAGCATGCCGTGGTTGCTGTCCCGGCCAAGCTTGCTCTTGGAGACGTCGACCACCACTGCCCGACGGAGGGAGCCGATCTGCGGAGCGGCCACTCCCACCGAGTGGCCGGCGGCAACCATGGTATCGATCAGGTCCTGCAGCAGCGCATCGGTTTCGGCGTCCAGCGTGTCAATCGGAGCGCAGACGGTTTTCAACAGCGGGTCGGGGTATAGCAGGATGTCTTTTACGGCCATGAATCAGAGCTCCACCGGGGTGATGGAACGAACCGAGATGTCCACCTGCATTTCGATCTTAAGGCGGTTCATGACCTCTTTAAGTTCCTCTTCGGACAGCTCCGGAGGGAGTACCGCCTCGATCATCATGACATAGACCGGCCGGATTTCGCTGCCGATCAGCTTGGTGTTGAGGTCGGTGATGTTGATCTTGCGCTCTCCAAGTTCTTTGGCCACCTGGTAGACGATCCCCGGTTTGTCGGCGCCATAGACCGAAATCATGCAGATCTCCCCCTCGAATTGCGGGCGTTGTTCTCCGCCGGGCTTGAGGGTGCGGACAAAGACCGACAGTCCGCTCTCTTCGAGGGGGGTGAAGGCCTCGCCGAAATCACTTTTCTCCTTGATGGCCGGATTGGAAATGATCAGAATCATGGCGAACTGGCCGCCAAGAATCGAGCAGCTCGAATCGGCGATGTTGCAGCCGAGCTTGTACAGAATTTCGGTGACCTGCGAGACGATGCCGGTGCGGTCGCGGCCGATGATGGTCAGGGCAAAATGGGTCATGGCGTCTCCATCGACTGAGAAGGCGTTGCGAGCGGATGCTTGCTCGTCGGACTGTTTTCTTCTAACATGGTTGGCGGGAAATTACCAGTCGCTAAGGGAGCTGCCGTGGACGAATCGCCACTCATCGAAGAGAAGGACCTGGTCTTTACCTTTTTCAAGTCGTCCGGGCCGGGAGGACAGAAAAAGAACAAGACCGAATCCGCGGTCCGCATCCATCACCTGCCCACCGGCATGATCGTGACGGCGACCGAGTCACGTTCCCAGTCGGTCAACAAACGCATCGCTCTGGCCAGGCTGCGGGAGCGTTTGCTGGCCTTGCGCCGGCGGCCCAAAAAACGGGTCGCCACGCGTCCCACCCGGGCCTCCCGCGAACGTCGGCTCGATTCCAAGGAGCGGCAGTCTTCCATCAAGAAGGACCGGGGCAAGGTCGACTACTGAAGCTCTTGGCTGGCAAGGTTTTGTCGATGCAGTTTGGCCACGGTCTCCAGGGCGCCGGGCAGCGACTGGTCCTCGACGTGAAGGGTGCCGCTGAGATCGAGCAGGATGCCTTTCATCATTTCCTCCTCCCAAGCGATGCCCGGCGGTCGAGTCGGGTCGGTCCGCAAGGCCGGTGTAAACAGAAATGGATCCCGGTATTAAAGAGGCTTCTTGTAGCGACCCACCACCTGGCCCGCAGGCCGTAAACCCGACCGAAGTTTTTCCCTTGCGGCGGACAGAATCATCGACTCCTGGATTAAAGGGACCAGGGCAGGTTGTCCAGAATAACCAGGCAGATCAATCCGGCCAGGTAAAGTGTTAGTTTTATTGAACGCAGTTTCGGGGAACCGGCTCCGGTTGCTCCGAAGGCGCAAACCAGGAGTCCGCCGCAGAGCGCCAGACACAGTGTCTGGGCCGAGGGACTACGCAGGAGGCCGAAGGCCGGCAGCTGCAAGGTGGCGATGGCCAGCGCCAGCAGCCAGATTCGGTTGAGACGGGCCAGGCGTGGGGCGTCGAGGGCTTTGAACAAAGAGGCGAAGGGACCGCCCCTGCTGTCATCGGGGTTGCGGGCGCCGAGCGCCCAGGTGTGGGGAACCTGCCAGAGAAGAACCAGGGTGGCCAGGCCGAGGATGCGATGGTCTGCGGGGTTTCCCCCGGCCGCGTGCCAGCCCATCAATGGCGGCAGCGCGCCGCACAGGGCGCCGGCCAGCAGGGCAAAGGGGGTTCGCTTTTTCAGCCCGGTATAGAGGCCGTTGTAAAGGAGCAGCGCCCCCAGGCCCCAGCCGGCGACGGGGTGGTCGAGTCGGGCCATCGGCAGCAGGCCGGCGACGATCAGCGCCCCGGCCAGGGTCAGGGCGGCTGTGGGGGTGATCCGACCGGTTGGGAGCGGGCGCCGACAGGTGCGCTCCATCAGGGCATCCTCGGCGCGCTCCTGCACCTGATTGAGGGCGGAACAGCCGGCCGCCAGCAGGAAAATCGCTACGGTCAGCAGTGCCGCTTCGGTGATTCGCGGGAGCCCGGGAAAGGCCAGATATCCGGCCAAGGCGGATATCGCCACCATGGCCGACATGGGGATGCGCAGCAGAGACGGCACGATTGCCGGCTCTGGCGGCTCGGGAGTGGTTTCACAGGTGAGGGTACTCACCGGGGCGTTCATCGCAGCTCCTGCAGGTATTCGACGATTTCTTCCAGGTCTTCGGGGGATAGCCCGGCATTGGGGGGCATCACCGGAGGATAGCCTTTAACCAGATCGACCCGCGGCCGCAGGATGGATCGTTCCAGATATTCGCGGTCGACGGTCAGGCTTCGTTCCACCCCGTTCGTGGTTACCGTCACCTCGCGGCCGAAAATTCCCAGCAGGGTCGGGCCGACCATTTTCGCGCCGTCCAGGCTATGGCAGCCGGTGCAGCCGTGACTCGCCAGCAACTGCCGTCCTTCTTCATGCCCGTCCGCTTCGCCCGAGGGCTCCTGCTCATACCATTCCTCAAAATCCTGGTCCGGTTTCGCCGCGACGGTGGTGATCATTTTGGCGTGGCCGACCCCGCAATATTCGGCGCAGAAGGCATCGTAGGTGCCGGGTTCGGAGGCCACGAACCACTCGAAGGTATGCATTCCGGGAACGGCATCGCGTTTGATGCGGAAGGCGGGAATGAAAAAACTGTGAAGAACGTCCTCGGAGGTGATGTCGAGACGGATGGGCCGGCCGACCGGCACCACCAGGATATCGCTGGTGCGGCCGTTGGGATAGGTGAAACTCCACACCCATTTACGGCCGGTAACCCGGACGTCCAGCGCATTTTCCGGGACATCGCGCAGGGTGGTGTAGCCCTGCCATCCGTACCAGAACATGCTGAGCACAATCAGGGTTGGAATCACCGTCCATGCGGTTTCAAGCCACAGGTTATAGCGGGGGCTCGGTTGCGGTTGCGGCTGGCGGGTGCGATGATATTTGATCACGAACCAGACCATGACGGCGGTAATGGCCAGCAGCAGAATCACGGAAATGCCGAAAATATAGAGAAATACCCGGTCGACGGCTTCGGTTGTGGTTATCAGGGAAGGATTCACGAAACACCTCAGCGGTACAGCACGTCAAAGAAGGTCAGACCGATGAACAGGGCCAGGGTGACCAGGGTGATCAGTAGAAAAATCTTGAAGATCCGTTGCTCGTATTTCAGATGCATGAAGAAAAAGATGACCAGCGCCGATTTGAGCGAAGCGATGCCAAGGGCGGCCCAGATGTTCAACGCTCCGAGATGAACCCTTGAGACCGCCACGGTGACGGCGGTCAATGCCAGCAACAGGAGCCAGACGGCGATGAAAATCCGGTAGCTGACCACGGCGTGCGAGGGTTCGTTCATGGCGGCGCTCCTAGAGCAGCAGGTAGTAGAGGGGGAAGATGAAAATCCACACCAGGTCGACCAGATGCCAGTAAAGCCCTGAATTCTCTAGGACCACGAACCGATCCCGGCGGATCGAACCGTTGGCGGTCATCACCGCCATCACCGCCAGCAAAATTGACCCGATCAGCACATGCAACCCGTGCAAGCCGAGGGTGATGTAGTAAAGGCCGAAAAAGACGTTTTCCCCGGGCGGGCGCTGGGCAAGAGCCGGAGAGCCCGGATAGATGCCGTGGCCGATCTCGGCCGACCACTCGATGTACTTGTTGGCCAGGAACAGGACGCCGGTGGCCGCGCCTCCCCAGAGCAATCCTTGCGCCGGACCACAGTTGCCGCGACCGATGGCGCTCACCGACAGGGCGACCAGCAGGCTGCCGGTGAGCAGGATCACCGTGTTGGCCGTGCCCAGGGCCAGGTTCAGCTCACCCGCGGCCGCAGCGAACTCCCGTGGATAACGTTGCAGGTAGACGGCGTAGAGAATGAACAGCCCGCCGAAGAGCAGAACTTCGGTGTACAGGAACAGCCACATGCCGAGTTTGGCGCCGGTGTCATCCTGGTGTGGATGCGGAGGTCCGCTGTCATTCATGGGGTGGACTCACTCGATCGTAATCGTAGGGACCGTGATCGACTACCGGGATGGTGGCGAAATTCTCCGCCGGCGGCGGTGAGGGCAAGGTCCATTCCAGGGTCAATCCGCCCCAGGGATTGCCGCCGGCCTCCGCTCCGTGGCGGGCGCCCCGGATCAGGTTGACGAACATCAGCAGCAGGCCCGCGACCAGAATCCAGGAGCCGACGGTGGCCACCCGGTTGAGATCGGTGTATTCGGGGAGATAATCGTAATAGCGTCGCGGCATGCCGCGCAAGCCCAGGATCATCATCGAAAAATAAAGGATATTGAAGCCGGTGAACATGATTCCCCAGGCGAGGGTGGCGACCTTTTTGTGGTACATGCGGCCGTAGATCTTGGGGAACCAGTAGTGCATGGCGCCGAAAAAGGCGAAGCCGGTGCCGCCGAACATGACGTAGTGAAAGTGTCCGACGACAAAGTTGGTGTCGTGCACGTGAACGTCGGTGGCCGCCGAACCGAGGATCAGCCCGGTGAGTCCGCCGATCGAGAACAGGAAGATGAAGGTCAGGGCGAAAAGCATCGGCGGATCGAGGGAGATCGATCCCTTGTAAAGGGTGGCGACCCAGTTGAAGACCTTCACCGCCGAGGGGATGGCGACGATGAAGGTGAGCAGTGAAAAAACCAGGATCGCCATGTCGCTCATGCCGCTGACGAACATGTGGTGTCCCCAGACCAGGGAGCCGGCCGAGGCGATGCCGATGCTGGAGAAGGCGATGGCCCAGTAGCCGAACACCGGCTTGCGGGCGAAGACCGGGATGATGTCGGAGACGATCCCCATCGCCGGCAGCACCATGATGTAGACGGCCGGATGGGAATAGATCCAGAACAGGTGCTGAAACATGATCGGGTCGCCGCCGCTGCCGGGGTCGAACAGTCCGGCGCCGAGCAGGCGTTCGAGGATCAGCAGCACCAGGGTGATGGCCAGCATCGGGGTGGCGAGGATCTGCACCCAGGCGGTGGCGTAGAGCGACCAGACGAACAGGGTCAGCCGGCCCCAGTAAACGCCGGGGGCGCGCAAGCGGTGGACGGTGGTGACGAAGTTGATCCCGGTCAGAATCGAGGAAAAACCGAGGACGAAGGCGCCGAAGGCCGCCAGCGGCACGTTGGTGGTGGTCTGCGCGCTGAAGGGGACGTAGAAGGTCCAGCCGGTGTCGGGCGGTCCGCCGCCGGTGAACAGCGAGATCAGGATGAGGGCGGCGGCGGCCATGTAGAGCCACCAGGAAAAGAGGTTAAGACGGGGAAAGGCGACGTCGTTGGCGCCGATGTGAATCGGCAGAAACAGGTTGCCGAAGATGGCGGGGAATCCCGGAATGATGAAGAGGAAGATCATGATCACGCCATGGACGGTGAACAGGGCGTTGTAGGTCTGGGCCGAAACGATGGTTTCTCCCGGCGCGATCAGCTCAAGGCGAATGATGACGCCCAGGGTCACCCCCACCAGAAAGAAAGCGAGCACGGAATACATGTAAAGCAGGCCGATCCGTTTGTGGTCGGTGGAAAAGATCCACCCCAGCAGTCCGGGGTATTTCCCCCCTTCGGTCAGAAAGCCCCGCGAGGCGGCATTTGCGGTCGTCGGTTGAGTCATGCGCTGGTTACCTCTGGCGGCGCTTGCGTCCGGAAATGATGAGAAAGGCCATGAATGCCCCGGCCGTCACGATGGTGACCGTGGCGGCAACCCGCAGCAGATTGAAGACGTAGGTCTTTTTCAGCGGATCGAAGCTGAAGCAGAAGGTCGCCACCTTGCGGATGGTGGCGCCGATGCGTCCCTGGGAGGCTTCGATCAGGGCGAGGCTGAGGTCCATGGGCAGAAAGCTGGTGCCGGAAAGGTAGCGGACGATGGTGCCGTCGCCGGCCACCACGAAGATGACCACCGGGTGGATGAAATCCCGACCTTGACGCTGAAAGTGGTACCCGGCCGCGTCGGTCAGCTGCAGGATCTCCTGCCGGTCGCCGGTCAGAAAGCGCCAGGCGTCCTGCGGATAATCGTTGCCCATGGCGGCGAAATAATTGCGTTTGTTGTCGGCGGCCAACCGAGGGGTCTCGGTCTCGTCGAAGCTGACCGAAAGCACCCGGTACTGTTCGGCGGGCTTCAGTTTCAATTTCGGCAGCACCCGGGTCAGCTCCCCCTGGAGAAAGCTGCAGACATCCGGGCATTGGTAGTAGACCGGGGCGATGATGGTCGGGCCGGTGATCAGGTCGCGCAGGGCTACGCTCTTTCCCTGCTCGTCACGGAAACGCAGGTCGAGGGGGATCTTGTTCCCCAGCCGTTCAACGAGTCCCGCTTCGGCCGAGGTGTTTTCGGCGGCCGGGACGTGCCGATGCGGATGGGCGGCGGGCGGCGGATCGGCGCTCAACGCCACGCCCCATGGGCAGAAGCATGCCCAGGCCAGGAGGATCGCGCCGAGAATGCGCGGCACTGGCGGCCGAGAAAGGAAAAACGTCATGGTTGGCTCCGGATGAGCAAGCAGGCGATCCGTAATTGAATGAAACTGATTGAAATGATACCATTTCTCCTTCCTAATGCAATCCCGGAGCCGTTGGCGGTCGGCTGCAGCTGATGATTGCAGCTGCCGGTGAGTTCTGCTAGCATGTACCGATACTAAGGAGTTGACGGATGGATGATTTGAACCAGCGCATCGATGAATTGGAAATTCGCTATACCCACCAGGAGCAGGTGATCGACGAACTGAATGCCGTGGTCACCGACTGCAGCCAACGCATCGCCTGGTTGGAAAGGGAAGTCAACCGCTACCGCGAAATGCTTCAATCCCTGGCCCCCGGCCTTCCCGAATCCCCCGACGAATGAGATGGACATGACAGCTTCAACTCGCCGAATTCTTCTCGAGGCTGGGATCATATTCTGTCTCGGGGTGGTGTTGGGACTCTCGTTTAATACCCAATTGGTGCTGGACGCTTTTTCCGGTCGCTTAACCACGACCTCCCGACCGGCTACGGTCGTGGCCGATTCGGTGGAGCCGGCCCCACAGGCGGCCGCACCGGCATCGTTTCCCATTCCGGCGATCCTCGATGAAGTCCGTGAATTACTGCGGGTCGGAGCGGTTGTGATTGATGCCCGGGCCGATGAAATATACGCCGAAGGGCATTTGCCGAAAGCGATTTCCCTGCCTCTGGGCGAAGTGGACGACCTGCTCAAGGCGTTCAAGCGCAATGTCGCCAGGGAAGCAACCCTGATTATTTATTGCAGCGGATTCGGTTGTCCCGACTCCTTCGATCTCGGGATGCGTCTGATCGAAGAAGGCTATGAAGATGTTCGCGTTTACGAAGGCGGGTTCCCCGAGTGGCGGGACGCCGGGCTGCCGGTTGAAAAGGGGGCGCCATGAGCCGCTCGGGATTTTATCTCTATCACATCTGCCGCTTGGCGCTGGGTGGAATGTTTCTCTACGCCGGCGGAGTCAAAGCCGATAACGTGGTGGTCTTTGCTCGCGACGTGGCGAATTATCAGCTGCTCCCCTACGCCTGGAACTACCTGGTGGCGGCCACTCTCCCCTATGTGGAAGCGGTGGCCGGCCTGCTGCTCGTGTTCAACCGCAAGGTGAGGCCGGCGGCGCTGCTGCTGGCTATCCTGACCTTCGTCTTCATGCTGGCCCTGGCTTCGGTGGTGGCCCGGGGGATGGAGATCGACTGTGGCTGTTTCAATCCCGGGCAGGGACATACCAGCGCCGTCATGGCCCTGCTGCGCGATGTCGGCATTCTGCTGCTGGCCCTGTTGACCCTGCGCTTGCGCAGCCGCATGCTCTCCTGATCGATGGACATTCTACTGTTGAACCCGCCCGCGACCAAGGCGGGCGAACCTCCACTGGGTCTGGCCGTGCTCCTTGGCTTCTTGCGTTCCCGCGGTTTGCAGACCGATGCCATCGACGCCAACCTTGATGCCTGTTTGTATCTGCTGGATGAGGAGCGCCTGCGTCGGGCCGCCGGCCCGACGCCGTCAACGGCCCTGCGGCGGGCGCTCAACCACACGGCCCGATCCCTGCGGTTTCTCCGTACTCCCGCCGCGTGCCGAAGTTTTTCCCGGTATCAGACCGCCGTCCACCATCTGAACCACGCTCTCGGAGCCTACACCCCACCCGAGGGAGAAGAACGCCTGACCCTCGGCGATTATACCCACGACGGGCTGTCGGAATTCGTTCCGACCGATCTCGAACGAGTGCTCCGGGGCGAAGCCGTAACCTTGTTCGACGACTATTTTCGCCAGCAGTTGTTGCCCCAGGTGCTCCAGCGGGCGCCGAAGATGGTCGGAATTTCGGTGAATTACCGACATCAGGTGATTCCGGCTTTTGCCCTGGCCGGTCTGCTGCGTCGCCATTGTCCCGGGCTTACCCTGGTCGGCGGAGGCGGCATGCTCAGTTCATGGCGCTCGGCGCTCAAGGAGCAATCCCTGCGTTTTTCGACTTTTTCCCACCTGGTGTTCGGTCCCGGCGAGGCCTCGCTGGAAGCGTTGGCGAAAGGGATTGGGCCAACGGACTATTTTCTCGAAGATCCTGCCGTCGTTGCCTTCGAGCCCGATTTCAGCTTTGCCTCACCGACGGCTTACCTGTCGCCGAAACCGATCCTGCCGGTCAGCGCCTCACGGGGGTGCTACTGGCGCCGCTGCCTGTTCTGCCCCGAAGCCGCTTCGCCGACCCACCCCTATGCCGGTAGTGAGCCCGGTGCCTTCGTCGACCTGCTGACGACTTTGGCGGCCCGTTATGGGGTGCGACATTTCCACCTGACCGACAACGCGGTGCCGATCCCTGTGTTGCGTGAAATGGTTATCCGGCGGGAGGAACTGGCGGGAATCGGCTGGCACGGCTTCATCCGGTTCGAGCAGGATCTGCTCGATCCCGGATTTGTTTCAGGCCTGGCTGCCAGCGGCTGCCGGGTATTGCAGCTTGGCCTGGAAAGCGGTTCCCAACGGGTGCTTGACCGGTTGCGGAAAGGAACCCGGTTGGAAGAGGTAGCGCGGATGCTGGACAATCTGCGTCGGGCCGGCATCGCGACCTACGTTTACATCATGCTCGGCACCCCCGGTGAAACCCGGGAGGATGCCGAGCTGACCCTGCGGTTTCTGGAACGGCATGCCGGGGCGATCAACTACCTCAACTTGGCGATCATGAACCTGCCGCGCGAGTCTCGACTGCTGGATGATCCGTCAGCGACCGGCATCGACGCGTCGGCTCCGCTCAGCGAGGAGGCTCCCTTGGGGTTGTATCGTTCTTTTGTTCCCGCTTCCGGGTGGGGGCGGGGGGAGGCTCGCCGGTTTTTGCAGCAGCGCCTGCTCGGGTCGCCGGTGATTCGCGAGATCGTCAACCGCGTCCCGCCGTACTTCACCTCCAACCATGCCTTTCTCTTTTCCCGCTGAGGGCGTTTGTGGTATGGTTTGGCGGCGGATTCGACGATTAATCCTGTAAATTTTTCGGTAGCGCAGATACCTCCAGGCAGCAACCGTTAAGAGAGCATTTTCCCATGGAAGACTGGCAGAAAAGCCTGCAGGCAAGTATCACCACGCCGGAACACCTGGCCGAGCATTTCCCTGTCGACATTGCCGCACTGAAAGCCGTGGTCGAGCGCTACCCGATGCGGATCACCCCCCATTACCTCGGCCTGATCCGGGAGCCGGGCGACCCGATCTGGCGGCAGTGCGTGCCGGACCTCCGTGAGCTGGCCGATGTGGAACAGCCGGAAGATCCCCTGGCCGAGGAGCGTCTGTCGCCGGTCCCTTCGGTGGTGCATCGTTACCCCGACCGCGCTTTGTTTCTGGTCTCCGGTACTTGCGCCACCTATTGCCGGTTCTGCACCCGCAAGCGCAAGGTCGGCTGCGCCGCCATGCGCACGACCATGGGCGACGTCCGCGCCGGCATCGATTATATTGCCCGTAATCCGCAGATCCGCGACGTTCTCCTCTCCGGCGGCGATCCCCTGCTGATTCCCGACGCCTTGCTGCAGGATATCCTTGAACGGCTGGGACGCATCCCCCACCTGGAACTGGTTCGCATCGGCACCCGGGTGCCGGTGACGCTCCCCGAGCGGATTACCGAAAATCTCTGCGCCCTGCTGCGGCGGGCGCACCCTCTCTACCTCAATACCCATTTCAATCACCCCCGCGAGTTAACTCCCGAAGCGGCCCGGGCCTGCGCCCGGCTGGCTGACGCGGGCATCCCTCTGGGCAACCAGACGGTCCTCCTCAGGGGGGTCAACGACGATCCCGAAATCATGGCCGAACTGCTGCGGGGATTGCTGAAAATCCGGGTGCGTCCCTATTATCTGCACCACATGGATTTGACCCGCGGCGCCGGCCATTTCCGCACCCCCGTCAAAATCGGGATCGATATTCTTGAGGCGTTACGGGGAACGGTTTCCGGGCTGGCGATCCCTCATTACGTGATCGACCTGCCGGGGGGCAAGGGCAAGGTTCCGGTCGGGCCGGAATACGTGGAAACGCTGGGGAGCGAGGTGGTGGCGCGGACCCCGGGGGGCGAGCAGGTGCGATTTGCCGAAGTCCAGGAATATTGAGGTTTTACACTTCCCGGAACGGGCTGGCCGTGGCGCGGTTGCGGCCCTGGTCTTTGGATTGATAAAGGGCCTGGTCGGCGCGAACCACGAGGTCTTCGGGGGTGGCCGCCTGGCCCGGCATGATGCAGGCGGCGCCCACGCTGATCGACACATGGGGACTGACGGTGGAGGCGCGGTGTTCGATTTGCAGCGCACCCACCGATTTGAGGATCCGGTCGGCGACCAGCATGGCTCCGGAGATTTCGGCGTCCGGCAGCAGCAGAACGAATTCCTCACCACCGTAGCGAGCCACCAGGTCGGCCGGCCGCAGGGCCGATTTCTCCAGTGCCCGGGCGACCTGCCGCAGGCACTCATCCCCTTCCTGATGTCCGTAAGTGTCGTTGTATTTTTTGAAAAAATCGATGTCGCACAAAAGTAGCGAAAACGGTTTCCGTTCGCGGCTCATGCGCCGCCATTCGCGCTGCAGGGTTTCGTCGAAGCAACGACGATTGGCCACCTGGGTCAGGCCGTCAACCCTGGCTATTCGTTCGAGGGCGGCGTTGGCCCGGGCCAGTTCTTCCTCGGCCTTTTTGCGGCTGGTGATGTTCTTGAACTGTCCGACGATTCCCGGCGAACCGTCCAATGTCACCAGCGGCGCGGTAGAGAGGATAAAGTGCCTGGTTTCGCCCGATTCTTCCGAGAACTGGATGTCGATCTCCTGACAGCATTCGAGCCCCTTGCCCTGGATCAGGGGGCAGGCCGGGGCATCGCACTTCCGATAGTCAATCAACGTTGAACACAATTTGCCGACCACCTCCTCCTGGGTTTTCCCCAGCAGTTTCAACATGGCCGCGTTAACTCTCACGACGACGGCATCTTCACGGACGACCCACATGGCATCGGTACAGGCCTGAAATACCTGTTCCAGTTCCATGCTCGACATTTCCGCATGCAGCAGGTTGCTGTTGTTTACGCCGACCGCCTGTTCAAGAACTCTCTGCATGTTTTCCAGATCCTGGCAGGTCTCGCGGAGGCGATCGTTTTCGGCTCTGAGGAGTTCGATGCATTGCAGATAGTGGTCGCTGTTGGTCGTCACGGATCCGGCTTCCGCTGAGGTCTGCATGGCGGTTACTGCTTTCGGGGACGGGAGGAAACCCTGGCGGGTTCCATCGGATTCAGGCGGGGCGACAGAAGGGTCGCGACGGAAAGGAAGGTGATGACAGTCAGGATGATTTCCATGGAGGCTCTCCTTGGGTTGTGCTGCGTTGCCTTGGATTTTTTGTAAGACTTTAATGTAGTTTGCAAACACTGTTCCAAAAATGGAAATGTCTTTTCGATCGCATGGCGGAGCATTTCTGGGGGGAGACGCCGGAGGGCAGGCCGATCAGACCGGGGAATGATTCTGAAATTTTGACAGGACCTTCAGTGTTTTGGCAGTGTCATGGGAAAAAGTCGGGCTCCGGCGAGAGTGGCGCAGCCGTAAATGACGGCTGCGGCGATCATGATCGCATTGAATCCAGCTTGTATGGCGATGATGGTGGCCAGCGAGGTGCCCAGGACCGACAGGCAGCCATTGATTCCCCAGGCCCAGGGGACAGCTTCCGGCTGTTGCCGATTCAGCAGCCGCAGCCCGAGGGGAAAGGGGAGGCCCATGACGAACCCGACGGGCATCAACAGGACCAGCGCCAGGGGCAGACGCCAAACCGAAGTCAGGGGGATAGCTTGGTGCAGCATCGGCGCCAGCAGCAAGGCGTACAGGACCAGGAGCAGGGCGACGGTTGCCGTGGCCCGTTGCGGTGGGGCGAGAGAGGGCGGTAGCCGTGTCGAACAGGCGCTGCCGATTCCGGAACCGACCAGCAGGGCGCAGATGACGGTTGCCGCGGCATGGACGGGGTGGCCGAGATAGAGGACGAAGCGGTGAATCAGCGCGATTTCAACCAGCATGTAACCGAGGCCGAGGCAGCCGAAATGGCCGATCACCGACCCACGGTGGCCGCCGCGCCAACCAAGGCGCAAGAGCGGCAGAAGAATCAGGACGATGGCCGCCGCGCTCATCAGCACGAAGGTCACAATAACCACCAGGGTTCCGAGTTCCATGGCCGGCAACACCCGTTGGCCGAACAGTTCGGAAAGATGCGGGAGGGTTTGCCAGCGCAGAAATTGGGAAAAGAAGGGGCGGTCGTCGGTGGCCGGGCGCAGATTGAACAGGTAGCTCTCGTAGACCTGCCTGCGGTCGCCGGTGAAAATTTGGTCAAGCAGCCGGAAAAATGTTTGATCCTGCAACTGGTTGAACCTGTCCCGTTCCCCGGGATGCAGGTCCGGGAGAAGTAAGGGATCGAATCCCCGTTCGGTGCAGAAGAGGCGGATGCGGCCGATTTCTTCGGCGGTCAATGGCGAGCGTTTCAGGCAGAAGCTGACCGTGCCCCAGCCGCGCACCGCCGACAGGTGCGCGGCTGGGACGTCGATGCCCTCTGCATCGAGGAGTTCGGCCAGGGTCGCCGCCAGCCGCAGGGAGGAGCGTGGCGGGTAATCCATCCAGACCGATAGGCAGAGCATGCCGTTGGGGGCGAGATGCCGCCACATTTCGGTGAAGGCTTCGCGGGTCAGACTGTGTTGTTCATGCAGGGCAAAGACTCCGGCGGTGCCGCCGAAGGCGCCGATCGTCGGCAGTATCACCAGGTCGTAGCGCTGCCTGTCGGCGGCCAGCCAGGTTCTCGGTTCGACCGCCAACAGCTGCAGTCGCGGCTGGGCCAAAAAGACCCCGGCTGTTTGCGGATAGTTGTTCCGCAGCAGTTCCAGCGCCGCCCGGTGCGGTTC
>MHXM01000116.1:387-7349 GCA_001825565.1 Desulfuromonadaceae bacterium GWC2_58_13 | reverse complement strand
AGAGGATGCCCGCATCATCGAGGCCAACAAGCAGACGTGCAGAAGTCTCGGCTACCGCCGTGAAGAACTCTGCACCCGGACGGTCTTTGACATTGCTCCCGACCTTAGCCGGGAGTGGTGGCTGGAACACTGGGAGGGTCTGGTCGGGGAAAAAAAATCGGAAACGATCGAGACCCGTTGCCAGCGCAAGGATGGTTCGATCTTTCCCGCCGAAGTTGCCATCAATTATCTGAAATACGGGGGAAAATCTTTCGCCTTTTGCTTTGTCAAGGATATCGCCGAACGCAAACGCTACGAAAATCAATTGCAACACCTGGCCACCCACGATGAACTGACCGGCCTGGCCAACCGGGCTCTGCTGCTGGACCGTCTTGAGCAGACGATTCATTATGCTCACCGATCAAAACGTATCGTGGCGGTGATGTTGATCGATCTCGACCGCTTCAAGGTGATCAACGACAGTCTTGGCCATGCCTTCGGCGACAAGCTGTTGTGCGCCGTGGCGCAGCGCCTGAAACAGGATGTTCGAGAGGCGGACACCGTGGCCCGGCTGGGGGGAGACGAATTCGTTATTCTGCTGGCCGAGGTGGCCGATGCCGACGACGTGGGCCAGGTGGCCGCCAAGATATTGCAGCACCTGGCCGAACCCATCGGGATCGAGGATCGGGAGATTCTTCTGACCGCCAGTCTCGGCATCAGCCTGTTCCCCAGGGACAGCGGCGACGGCGACACCCTGATCCGTAACGCCGACGTCGCCATGTACCGGTCCAAGAGGGGCGGCGGCAACATCTTTTCGTTCTACGCCCCCGAGATGAATCGGCGCGTGCTCGACACCCTGGAGCTCGAAAGCGCCCTGCGCCACGCCCTCGCCCGCGGCGAGTTCCGTCTCTACTATCAGCCCAAGGTCAGCCTGCGGCATGGCCGAATCATCGGTTGCGAGGCGCTGGTCCGCTGGAACCATCCCCAGCGGGGCATGATCGCGCCAGTCGACTTCATCCCTTTATCCGAAGAGACCGGCCTGATCATTCCCCTCGGCAACTGGGTATTAAAAGAGGCTTGTCGGCAAAACAAGGCCTGGCAGGACAAGGGTTTGCCGACACTCCGTGTTGCGGTCAATCTTTCCGCCCGGCAGTTTCAAAAAGTGGAACTGCCGAAACTCATTCGACAGGTGCTGGAGGAAACGGGACTGAACCCGCAATGGCTCGAATTGGAGCTGACCGAGAGCATGGTGATGGACGATCCGGGCGAGGCCGTGAACCTCATGACGGATCTCAAAGGCATCGGCGTTCATCTTTCGCTCGACGATTTTGGCACGGGCTATTCCAGTCTTTCCTACCTGAGCCGTTTTCCGATCGATAGTCTGAAAATTGACCGATCCTTCATTAATGAAATAGTCACCGAGCCCGATTCA
The DNA here is from genome assembly GCA_001825565.1 of Desulfuromonadaceae bacterium GWC2_58_13. Classification (GTDB taxonomy): domain Bacteria; phylum Desulfobacterota; class Desulfuromonadia; order Desulfuromonadales; family Trichloromonadaceae; genus Trichloromonas. The sequence continues at coordinate 5,938 of MHXM01000116.1, read as the reverse complement.
GCGATGATCGCGACCTCGATCATCGCCCTCGCCCATCGGATGCGACTCCGGGTGGTTGCCGAGGGGGTCGAAACCGAGGCGCAACTGGGGTATCTCCGGCAGAACGACTGCGACGAGATGCAGGGCTTTTACTTCAGCAAACCCGTTCCCGCCGAGGAATTTGCGACGTTGTTGCGTCAGGGCAAATCCCTTCCCCTCTGGGAAGAGACATCGGAGACCCCGACCCTGCTGGTGGTCGACGACGAATCCGGGGTCCTTTCGGCCATTCGCAGGCTGCTCCAGGATGAAGGGTACCGGGTACTCACGGCGGGAAGCGGCCGGGAAGGCCTTGAACTGTTGGCGCAACATGCGGTACAGGTCATTATTACCGATCAACGCATGCCGGAGATGTGCAGCACCGAGTTTCTCAGCCGGGTCAAGACGCTGCATCCGAACACCGTCCGGATGGTCCTGTCCGGTTATGCCGATCTGCCGACCGTCACTGCGTCGGTCAACGAAGGGGCGCTCTATAAATTTCTGGCCAAACCCTGGGATGACAATCATCTGCGCGAGCAAATCCGCGAGGCCTTTAACTACTACCGGACCAACATCAAGCCGCGTCGGGGCGGTTCCTTGTAACCATCATTCCCTTTCGCCGGTTCACCCCTGGAACGATTCGAGGCAAATGCCGAACTGGTCGGCCAGGTGGAGATACTGGCCGTGCACCATTCCCTCGCCTCGGGCGATGGCCAGCTTGCGCTTGCGCACGTCCTCGATCCAGCGGGGATTGCTGGCCTCGGCCCGGCGGTTGGCGATGATCGTCAGCCGCTCCTCCTCCAGTTGTTCGCGCCCCAGAGCCGCGCCGAGACGGTCGAAGTCACTGAGGATCTGCGACTTGACCAGCGCCGAGATACTGCCGTTCTGCACCTTGATGTCGAACATCAGCGCCTGGGCCCGCTGCGACCAGAGGCCGTATTCGCGGCAGAGCTCGCTGGCTTTGGCGAACAGGCGGCCGGCATGGCGGACCTCGATGGCCTGAAACTCCTTGAGCCGGCCGAGGCTCTTGAGCAACCCCTGCCAGGGTTCGGCCAGGGTGAAGCGGCGCTGGTCCTGGATCGAACGGACCCAGGCCAGCTGCTCTTCCTTGCTTGAGGTGAAAACCGCCTTCAATTCGGGGTAGTAATCCTGACACAGATCCTCAAGTAAGGCCGGGTGCTCCTGGGCTATTTCCCGGAACAGCGGTTGCAGGGATTCCTGCCCGAGGTTCCATTGCAGGGCGCCGAAACTCAGGCCCTGGCCGTCGAAATCGCCGCTGATGCCGGCGAAACAGTCCGGCACCGGCATCCCGGTCTCGATAGAACCGGTCAGAGCCAGGCAGCGATAGGCCAGCTCTTCCCGCAGAATCGCCGGTTCGGGCAGCGGGGCGCCGTCAAACAAAGCCTGCCAGGTCTGGGCGCCGACGACGCCATCGGGCGTAAGGTCGCGACTCCGTTGGAAACGCTTGACCGCTCCTTCGCAGCCGCCGCCGAAAATACCGTCGATATCCCCGAGATAGAGTTCCCGCGCCTTGAGTTTTTCCTGGATCCGCCGAACTTCCGGCCCCTTGCTGCCGCGCTGAAATATGCTCATGATCGATCCTTTCTTTTAGTCATTTTAAACCGGTTGCCGGGCTGATGGCATGTAGCCCGAAGTGAATCGAACCCGCCTGGAACCCTTGAATTGCCTTCAGCCTTCAGCGGGACAGCATCAAAGCCCCGGAATATCCGGTGGACAGGTTATGGTAGGTTCCCATCAACTGGCGACCATCGGCGGAAAGCGACAACGATGCCCGTCCGGTGGTGTAATCCGCCAGGATATATTGCAGTTCCAGCTGGCCCTCGGAAACGAACGAGCCTTCCCCCGACATCATCTGAACCTGGAAGTTGTTCATCGCGACGACCTGAACGTATTCCCCCTGCTGCTGAAAGGCGTACCGCAGGCCGTCGTTGCCGCGCCAGTTGCCGTCAATGGTTTTCGGCGCCGATGGCTGCACCGTTCTCCCGCTCGACCGGGTTACCGGCTCCTGGGACAGACGGTTGCCGGTGGATCTGGTCAACGGCAGCTGCGGAACGTTAACCGATTGGCCCGCACTCGAGGCCGGAGCAACGACGGGAGAATCCTGGACCGGCGCCGGAAGGTCCGCCGGGGTGTTGGTCAGATTACCCAACACCCCCAGGCAAACGAACAGCGACAGGACGATCCCGGTAATGGCCAGGCTCTTGCCCCGGTTTTTTTTGAGCCGAATATCGAAAAATGCGACGATGGCCAGCACCAGGGCGATAACGGAGAGGAAAATCGCGCCGACCGCGGTTTCGGAATCGACGACCTCCTCGGCGCCGTAGCCCAGAATCACCAGCACGGAAATCACCAGGGCGGCGATCGCCTTGCCGCTGAGCTTCGGCCGCCCGCCCCCATTCTGTGCTGGAACCGCTCCGGCCTGGGGGAATTCCGGCTCGCCGACCACTTTTTCCAGCACCTTGAGCAGTTGTTCGCAGTCGAACCCCCAGCGCAGATCGCTCAGTTCCTGGGCGTTGCGCCTGGCCAGGGTCGCCATGTCGTCGGGCAGTTCCGCTGCGGTCGGCATGGTTGCCCCTTCGACCAGAACCGGGATGACCCGGACATCCCGCTTCAGCGCGGTCGAGGTTTCGAGGCGGATGAAATCGTCGGGATTGTCCAGCCGCCGGTGGCCCTGCTCGTCCCGGCAGCTGAGCCATTCCTTGCCGATCAGCACCAGAAAGGCATCGCAGGAACTGAGAGCCTTTTCGATGGTATCGACGAAATCCACCCCCGGCTCGATGTCGGAGATATCCATGAACACCCGATCTTTTCCGAAATGCTGGGTGATGCGGTCAAACAGGCGACCCGCATATCCGGAGCTGTCTTCGCGCCGATAACTGAGGAAAATACGACCTTCGTCCGATGTCTTTTTTTTCATGGCGGGCTCCTTCGATTTTTCCAGCCGAGGCCTCGACCACCTGATTTCCGATGATCCAAGGCAGGGCTTACCGATAAATTTACCAGCATTTCCAGAAAAAGCCGAGTGGCGTGAAAAAATCCTCATGTATGAATCGATCTTGCCGTTGTCCCGCGAAAGTTTAGTCATCGTCCTTGGCTCCTTGGCTATCGCTGTATATAATTGACTCCTGTCGCTAAAGCTCACCTGCCCTGCCAGGCATGGCGGCAAGAGGATCAACCCTGCCGCGCCTCGAAAGGAATTGCCATGCAGCCCTACCCATTCCTGATTATTCCGCTGGCCTTGGCCACCTTCATTGCCTTTCCGGCCCTGGCCGGACCGCCGCTGGAGCTGCGCAGCACCCTGGCCGACCAGCAGGAAGTGGCCGTCACCATCTACAACGAAGATCTGGCCCTGGTTCGCGACCAACGGAAGGTGACTTTGCAGCAAGGGGAAAATCAACTGGCCCTGCGCGAAGTGAGTGCCGGCATCCGCCCGGAAACCGCCCTGCTGCGCAGCCTCGGCGATGCCGGCGGGGTCCGGGTGATCGAGCAGAATTTCGACTTCGATCTGCTGACCCCGCAGAAGCTGCTGGAAAAATACATCGGGAGGACGGTGCAGGTGGTCCGCGTCCATCCACAGACCGGCGAGGACAGCTTTGAAACCGCCGAAGTTCTGGCCGCCAGCGACGGCGTGGTATTGAAGATCGGCGACCGCATCGAAACCGGGGTGCCGGGCCGGCTGGTCTATCCCGACGTCCCCGCCGATCTGCGTGACCGGCCGACCCTGGTTCTGCAACTGCACAGCGACAAATCCGGCGAACAGCAGCTCGAACTGGCCTACCTGACCTCGGGACTCTCCTGGCGCGCCGACTATGTGGCCCAGTTGAGCGAGGACGACCGCAAGCTCGACCTTTCCGGCTGGGTGACCCTGACCAACCTCAGCGGCACCAGCTACCGCTCGGCCCGGTTGCAGCTGGTGGCGGGGGACGTCAACCAGGTGCGCCAGGCGATACCGATGGCCCGCGATTTCATGATGGAAAAGGGGATGGTCGCCGCCTCGGCGCCGATGCAGGAAGAAAGCCTGTTCGAATACCACCTCTACACCCTCGGCCGACCGACCACCCTCCGCGAGAACCAGACCAAGCAGGTCAGCCTGCTGAGCGCCGCCGGGGTCCCGGTGGAACGCGAATACCTGCTGCAAGGGGGGGATTACTACTACCGGGGTCAATACGACAATCTCGGCGAAAAGCTCAAGATCGGCGTTTTTCTCGAACTGGCCAACCGCGAGGACATGGGGCTGGGAATGCCGCTGCCGAAGGGAATTGTCCGGGTCTACAAAAAGGACCGCCAGGGCAACGCCCAGTTTATCGGCGAGGACAGCATCGACCACACGCCGAAAAACGAAACGGTTCGCCTCAAACTCGGCGATGCCTTCGATGTTACCGCCAACAGGAAACAGACCGATTTTCAGAAACTGGGCGGTTCCGGCCGCTATGATTACGTGTTCGAAAGTGCTTACGGCATCGAGCTGAAGAATGCCAAGACCGAGGCGGTCACGGTCAAGGTCGTCGAACCGATGCCGGGGGACTGGGAAATCCTCAGCGAAAGCCATCCCCACCAGAAAGAAACCGCCGGCACCGCCAGCTGGCGGATCAAGGTGCCGGCTGAAGGGAGCGCCACCCTCACCTACCGGGTGCGGGTGCGCTACTGACCTCTCAACCCGAACAGTTCAAAAGGATATCTCATTACATGAACGAGTTTGACAGAAAAGTCCGGGAAACCACCGGCCGGGATCTCTACAGCGCCGCGGTCCAGACGGTGCAGGTCAACGTCGGCCTGCGTTGCAACCTGCAGTGCCGGCACTGCCACCTCAGTGCCGGCCCGGACCGCCGCGAGGTGATGGCCTGGTCGACCATGGAGTCGATTTTCCGCTTACTGGCCGCCCTCCCCGGCTGCCGGGTCGACATCACCGGCGGCGCCCCCGAACTGAATCCCCACTTCATCCGATTCGTGGCCGGGCTCCGGGCAGCCGGGCACCCGGCGCAGGTGCGCACCAACCTGTCGGTTTTCTTCGAACCGGGCATGGAGGGACTGCCTGAATTTTTTCACGAACAGGATGTTCAGCTGGTCGCCTCGCTCCCCTGCTATCTGGACGGCAACGTGCGGGCCCAACGGGGCGAAGGGGTGTACGAAAAGAGCATCGCCGCCATCCGCCGGCTCAACCGGCTCGGCTACGGCATCGACGCGGAACGCGCGCTCAACCTGGTCTACAACCCCGGCGGACCCTTTCTGCCCCCCGACCAGACCGCCCTCGAAGAGGCCTACCGACGGGAGTTGCGGGAGCGTCACGGGATCGAGTTCACCCGGCTGCTGACCATCGCCAACATGCCGCTGGGACGGTTTCTCGACGATCTCAAGCGACAGAAAAAAGTCACCGAATACCGCAACCTGCTGGCCGATTCCTTCAATTCAGGCACCATTGACGGGCTGATGTGCCGCCACCAGATCTGCATTGCCTGGGACGGCGCCCTGGCCGACTGCGACTTCAATTTAGCCCTTGGGCTCTCCCTCGACGGGA
>MHXM01000116.1:0-361 GCA_001825565.1 Desulfuromonadaceae bacterium GWC2_58_13 | reverse complement strand
GACCCAACGACTCTGGCCAACCGCCGGATCGTCACCGGTCGCCACTGCTTCGGCTGCACCGCCGGCTGCGGCTCCTCCTGCGGCGGGGCGCTGGTGGCCTAGCCCGAGACAACCTAAGGACGTGGGGATTTCAAATCAAAACAGGCGAGCATCCCTCGGGAGATGCTCGCCTGTTTATTCTGTTTGTGATCGTTCGCGACAAAACCTTCGCCGCAGCGCATCCGCATCGGCAGTCAAACAAAAGTTCGGGCCGCGCTCAACCTCGTACCCGAGGCAGCAGTTCTTCCAACAAGGCAAACAGCTCGGTCAGATCGGCCGGGGTCATGTCGGCCATATGGGGAATGCGGAAGGTCTGATTCTT
>MHXM01000115.1:3816-20303 GCA_001825565.1 Desulfuromonadaceae bacterium GWC2_58_13 | reverse complement strand
CCAATTTCGCGGATTGTTCCTTCAGGCGGAACCGGTCGGGCGGCAGATGGACTTTCTGGTGCAGGAGCTGAATCGGGAGGTCAACACGATGGGCTCCAAGTCGAACGATGCCGAACTGACCGGGGTGGTTGTCGGCATGAAGGCCGAGCTTGAGAAAATCCGTGAGCAGGTCCAGAACATCGAGTAATCAGGAGATCGAGATCCAGTGGTAACCAACAGTCGGCAGATGCCTCGGCGCGCAGCGGGAAATCTATTTGTCGTGTCAGCTCCCTCGGGAGCTGGCAAAACGACCTTATGCAAGGAGATAATTGACTTTTTCCCGGGGTTGCGGCATTCTGTGTCGTACACTACGCGTCCCCCGCGGAGTGGTGAAGTCGCCGGCAAAGATTATAATTTCGTGTCGCGAGATGTATTTGATCTGATGGTGGCCGAAGGGGCCTTTGTCGAGTGGGCCGAGGTTCACGGCAATCGTTACGGTACGGCGATCCGAACACTGGACGAGGCCCAGTCCGCAGGGTACGATATACTACTCGAAATCGATTGCCAGGGGGCCGCTCAGATCAAGAAGAATTATCGGCAGGGGGTTTTTATTTTTATTCTCCCGCCCGATTTTTCCGAGTTGAAACGACGCTTGGAGCGACGCGGGACCGATTCGCCCGAAGTCATTGCCCGGCGCATCGAAAATGCCCGAGACGAAGTCCGTGAATCGATCTGGTATGATTATCTCCTGGTCAATGATGATTTTGCCGAGGCTCTTGAAAAATTCAAGTCAATTGTTGTTGCCGAACATTGTCGTACGGCCTGGGTGCTAGGCTTGGTGCCCGCAGAATTCGGTTTGTCGAATACCACAGAAAAAACTTAAAGTAGCTTATAAAAGGAGCCAACCAAATGGCACGTATTACCGTTGAAGATTGTCTGCGTCAGATCCCCAATCGTTTTCTGCTGGCCATGGTGGCGGCCAAACGCGCCAAGCAGTTATATAAGGGTGGGCAGCCTCTGATTGAAAACAAAGCCAACAACAAGAAGATCGTACTGGCGCTGCGGGAAGTGGCCGCAGGGAAGATAGAGTACGAATTCCCTACCCGTAAAAAATAGGCTGATCTGGTGTGTCTGATTCCTTGCCGGCATCAGACCCTATCCCGCATCTGCTCAACGGACTCTAAACGATTGCCGGCGGACCTCCGCCGGCAATCGTTTTTGTCGCTTCCCCCGGGTAAAAAGCACCGTGATTCGACTCGACGATATCCTCGAAAAAATCCTTTCCTATAATGCCGGCGCCGATCTGGACGCGGTTCGCAAGGCGTATGTCTATAGCGCCAAGGTTCATCAGGGGCAGGTGCGCCTTTCCGGAGAGCCCTACCTGACGCATCCGATGGAAGTGGCTTATATCCTGGCGCAACTCAAAATGGATGTACCGACCATCGTGACCGGCCTGTTGCACGACACCATCGAGGATACCCTGACGACCAGTGACGAACTGCGTGGTATTTTCGGCGATGAGGTGGTTGAACTGGCCGACGGCGTGACCAAACTCAGCAAGATGACTTTTCGCACCCGCGAAGAGCGTCAGGCCGAGAGTTTTCGCAAAATGTTGCTGGCGATGGCGCGGGATATCCGGGTTATTCTCATCAAATTGGCCGACCGCCTGCACAATATGCGGACCCTGGGATTTCAGCCTGATGCGCGACAACAGAAGATCGCTCAGGAAACCCTCGATATTTACGCACCCCTGGCCAATCGCCTCGGTATCAGCTGGATCAAGGGCGAACTTGAGGATCTGGCTTTTCGCTACCTAGAACCCGTTTCGTTTGCCGATCTGCAGAGCAAGGTCAATGAAAAGGAAAAGGCGCGCGGCGGATACATCGAAGAGGTGCAGAACGTTATCTTCGAGAAACTTCAGGAAAATGGGATCAAGGGGGATGTTTCGGGCCGGTCGAAACATCTCTATTCGATCCACAAAAAAATGGAACGGCAGGGCGGCGATCTGGATCAGATTTATGATCTTATCGCTTTTCGTATCATCGTCGAATCAATTCGCGAATGCTATGGCGTGCTCGGCATCATCCACTCAGTGTGGAAGCCGATTCCGGGCCGATTCAAAGATTATATCGCCATGCCCAAAGCGAACATGTACCAGTCGTTGCATACCACGGTCATCGGTCCGCACGGCGACCGCATGGAAGTGCAGATTCGCACCGAGGAGATGCACCAGATTGCCGAAGAGGGGATCGCTGCTCACTGGAAATACAAGGAAGGCAGGGGAGTCGCCAGCGTCACCGGACGGGACGACAGCCGGTTCCGGTGGCTGCGCCAGTTGCTTGAGTGGCAACAGGAAGTAAAAGATTCCCGCGAATTCATGGATTCGGTCAAGATCGATCTGTTTCCTGAAGAAGTCTATGTTTTTACCCCCAATGGTGACGTAAAAGAGCTGCCCAAGGGGTCGACTCCGATTGATTTCGCCTACAGTGTCCATACCGATATCGGCAGCCGCTGCGTCGGGGCCAAGGTCAACGGCAAACTGGTCCCATTGAAGACGACCCTGAAAAACGGGGATATGGTCGAGGTCTTCACCTCCCCCAGCCAGACACCAAGCAAGGATTGGCTGGTGTTTGTCCGCACTTCCAAGGCCCGCAACAAGATCCGCAGCTGGGTTCAGAATGAATTGCGTGAAAAAAGCATCGAATTGGGTCGAGGGTTGCTGGAAAAAGAGGTTCGCAAGTACGACTACAGCCTCAAGCGTGTGCTGGCTTCCGATGAACTGACGGCGGCGGTTGACGATCTCGGTTTCCATTCCATCGATGATCTGATTGCATCGATCGGCTACGGTAAGGTTCCGCTCGGGCAGGTCATCAGCCGGGTGATCCCACAGGAAAAACTCAAGGCCGAACGGCCCAAGGTGGGGAGACTCGGCAAGGTTATCGATAAAATCCGCAAGAAGCCTTCCAACGCCATCAAGATTCAGGGCGTCGAAAACATCATGGTGCGGTTTGCCAAGTGCTGCAGCCCGCTTCCGGGGGATCCCGTGATTGGATTTATCACCCGTGGGCGCGGGGTAACGGTGCATGCTATCGATTGTCTTCATGTCCGCGAACTCGACTCCGAGAGGCGCGTCGAGGTTGAATGGGATTGTAAAAAAAAGACGACCCGACCGGCCAAAATCCGAGTCCACTGCGTCAACCAGAAGGGGATATTGGCCGGGATTACCGGCGCCATCACTAACTGTGAAGCCAATATTACCAGCGCTCATGTTCAATCGACGCCCGATGACCGGGGCATCAATATCTTTGAAGTCGACGTTCAGGATCTCGAACACCTGAATCTCGTGATCAACGCGATTTTGAAGATTAAGGGTGTCTACAAGGTCGAGCGGATACGCCATTGAGGCGTTTTACCCATGGAGGTCCTCATGCCACTGATGAAAATCGAAACAGCTTCCGCTCCTGCCGCTATCGGACCGTATTCCCAGGGAGTTCGGGCCGGAGATCTGATCTTTTTTTCCGGACAGATCCCCTTGGATCCAGAGACCGGAGTGGTCGTATCCGGCGGAATTGAAATCCAGATTGGGCAGGTCATGGAAAACATGGCGGCGGCGTTGACGGCGGCCGGACTTTCCTTCGCGGAGGTGGCCAAGACCACTATCTACCTGACTGACCTGAATGATTTTGCAGTGGTTAACGAGATTTACGGAAGTTACTTTGCAGGGGTCTATCCGGCGCGGGCCACGGTACAGGTTGCGGCCTTGCCGAAAGGGGTTTCCGTGGAGATCGAATGGGTCGCCTACTGCGGGCAGGGGTAAAAATCTGACGTCGTAGAAACAAAAAAGGGGGGAGCCGTTCGGGCTCCCCCCCTTTTTTGTTTAAAGAGCTTTGGTCACGGCGCCGGAGCGGATGCAGCGGGTGCAGACCTTAATGGAGCGCACAGTCCCTTTGTCCAGGGCTTTAACCTTCTGCAGGTTCGGGTACCAGACTTTGCGGGTTTTGTTATGTGCATGACTGACGTTGTTGCCGGTCGTCGGTTTCTTTCCACAAATTTCACAGACTCTAGCCATCTCTATATCCTCCTGGAAGTTTGGAACGTAATTATCTACCATGAATATGGCCGTATTGCAACTCATTTTTGCGAAAAAAAGGCCTTGGCGTCCCAACGTTTAGTTGAACAAAATCAGTTGCTTAATATTGCCGCCAGCTACGGCTATGCAATCCTGTTGCACGGAGTTTTTCGATATCCGGCGGCTGAAACGACCAATTGAAAAGGCCCAACCTGTTGGTTGGGCCTCGACGTAACCTTGTGATTCAAGGATTTTCACTGGTGCCGAAGGCGAGACTCGAACTCGCACGACCAATTGGTCACCACCCCCTCAAGATGGCGTGTCTACCAATTCCACCACTTCGGCGAAGCGGATGTATTTATACTTATTTAGGCTATGAGTGTCAATATTAAATCTGCTGTTTTTATTTTTTTTCTGCTTCCGGAACGGTTGGCTGCGGAGCCGCCTCGGGGGCTGGATTCGCTGCCGGAGCCTCGGTTGCGATACTCGTTGGCATAATGCTTGACGAGCCGGGCTGGCCGTAGAAATAAGCCAGGATCAAGCTGGTGAGCATAAATATGATGGCGGCGGCGGCGGTCAGCTTGCCCATGAAACTCTGGCCTCCGGCAGCCCCGAAAACGGTATGACTACCGCCGGCGCCAAAGGATGCACCCATTTCAGCCCCTTTGCCTCCTTGCAGCAGCACGATGGCGATCAGGGCCAGGCAGACAAAAATATGCAGAATAATCAAAAATGTGGTCATTGTGCCGTTGACTCCTCAAATATATCGTTAATACAGGACCACGAACTTTAACATATTCGGGTGTTGCTGCAAAGCAGAAATATTTACCCTCTCTTGAAGCGGGTGATGCGGGCGAAGTCCGCGGCCTTGAGGCTGGCGCCGCCGACCAGGGTGCCATCGATATCCTGTTGGGCCATGAGCCCGTCAACATTATCGGGTTTGACGCTGCCGCCGTAGAGGATGCGGGTAGCTTCCGCCAGATCCTCATCATAGAGCCCTTGCAGCAGACCGCGGATAAAGGCATGGGCCTCTTCGGCTTCCTGATCGGTCGCGGTTTTTCCCGTACCGATGGCCCATACCGGTTCGTAGGCGACAACCAGATGCTGCATATCTTCAGCGGAGATGCCTTTGAGACCTTCTCTTACCTGGGTTGTCAGCACCTCGTACATCTGGTCGGATTCCCGTTCCTCAAGGGTTTCACCGATGCAGAAGATAGCGCGCAGTCCTGCCTCAATAAGAACCTTGATTTTCTGATTAATGAAGGCGTCGGTTTCTCCGAACAGCTGGCGGCGTTCCGAGTGGCCGACGATGCAGTAGCGGCAGCCGGCATCCTTGAGCAACGTGGGGGAAACCTCTCCGGTAAATGCTCCGCTGGCGGCCGGATAGCAGTTCTGGCCGGCCACGCTGATATTGGAACCAACAAGCACGTCGGCGACCTTGGCCAGCGAGGTGTAGACCGGGGCGATGACGATGTCGATGTCATCGATCCCGGCGACTTCTTGCTTGAGGGCACCGGCCAGGTCGAGGGCTTCGCCGATGGTTTTATGGAGTTTCCAGTTTCCTGCAATAAACGGTTTGCGCATGAGTGCCTCCGGGGGTCAGCATCCCCTTGGTGAGGGAAGGGCCGGACTGGTGCCGGCCCGGGTCGAGCTTCAAGGTTTGTCGGTCAATGCGGTAACGCCCGGGAGTTCACGTCCTTCGAGAAACTCGAGAGAGGCGCCGCCGCCGGTGGAGATATGGGTCATTCGGTCTTCCAACCCGGACTGGTTGACAGCCGCGACGGAATCGCCGCCGCCGATGATCGACAAGGCATCGGACTCGGCCAGCGTTTTGGCGATGGCCATGGTGCCGGTGGCGAACGCTGCAAACTCGAAGACCCCCATGGGGCCATTCCAGACCACGGTTGCCGCATCTTTAAGTGCGGCGGTATAGGTGGCAATGGATTTGGGGCCGATATCCAAGGCCATCATGCCGGTCGGGATATCGACGCCTTCGGAGACGGTGGCAGGGGCGTCCGCTTTGAATTCGGCGGCCAGAACGTGGTCGCAGGGGAGCAGCAGCCGTACCCCTTTTGCCTTCGCCTTGGTCACCAGGTCCCTGGCCAGGTCGATACGGTCTTCCTCGACCAGGGATTTGCCAATAGCTATCCCCTGGGACTTAAGAAAGGTATAGGCCATGCCGCCGCCGATAATCAGGGTATCGACCTTGCCGAGCAGATTCTCGATGACGGTAATTTTGTCGCTGACCTTGGCGCCTCCAAGAACGGCAACGAAAGGTCTTTTGGGATCGGCGAGTGCCTGGCCGAGGTACCGGAGTTCTTTTTCCATCAGAAATCCGGCCGCTGCCGGAGCCAGGATGCGGGCGACTCCTTCGGTGGAAGCATGTGCGCGGTGAGCGGTGCCGAAGGCATCGTTGACGTAGACATCGGCCAGTTCGGCCAGCTTGGCGGAGAAGACGGGGTCGTTTTTTTCTTCGCCGGCGTAGAAACGGACGTTTTCCAGTAACAGCACGTCGCCATCCCGCATGGCCGCCACCAGTTGTTCCACTGCGGGACCGATGCAGTCGGGGGCCATGGTCACCTTGCTCCCGAGCAAAGCGGCCAGGTAGGGCGCCACCGGCGCCAGACTGTATTTGGGATTGACCTGGGCCTTGGGGCGGCCGAGATGGGAGGCAAGAATCAACTTGCCACCGTTTTCGATAATGTATCGGATGGTTGGCAGGGCGGCAACGATGCGGGTATCATCGGTGATGTTGCGGCTATCGTCGAGGGGCACGTTGAAGTCAACGCGGCAGAACACTCGTTTGCCTTTGAGATCCAGGTCTTTAACGGTAACTTTGTTGAACATCGAGGGACTCCGTTCCGGATGATCGCATGCGGCTAAATAAAAGGGCAGGATCTGTCGATCCTGCCCATGGTCTCATTTAAGGAGTCTATTTGGAAGCGATGTAACCGACCAGGTCGAGAACTCGGTTCGAATAGCCCCATTCGTTATCGTACCAGGACATTACCTTGACCATGTTGCCGCCAATCACGTTGGTCGATTCGGCATCGACACTTGAAGAGGCGGGGCAGCCGTTGAAGTCGCAAGAAACCAGAGGCTTTTCACAGAAATCAAGAATCCCCTTGAGCGGTCCTTCGGAGGCTTTTTTCAGCGCTGCGTTGACTTCGGCGACCGAGGTGGATTTTTCGGTCTCGACCACCAGGTCGACCAACGAAACATTGGGGGTCGGAACACGGACGGCCAGACCGTCCAATTTGCCCTTAAGCGCGGGCAACACGAGAGAAACCGCTTTGGCGGCGCCGGTCGTGGTGGGAATCATGGAAAGAGCGGCCGCACGAGCCCGGCGCAGGTCCTTGTGGGGCAAATCGAGAATCTGCTGGTCATTGGTGTAGGAATGGATGGTGGTCATCATCCCTTTGACGATGCCGAAATTTTCGAGCAGGACTTTAGCCACCGGCGCCAGACAGTTCGTGGTGCAAGATGCGTTGGAAATAACGTTGTGACGGGCGGGGTCGTAATCATTCTCATTGACCCCCATGCAGACGGTCAGATCCACACCCTTGCCTGGCGCGCTGATGATGACTTTCCTGGCGCCGGCCTGGATATGCTTGGCGGCGGTCTCCTGGTCGGTGAAGAGGCCGGTCGATTCGATGACGATATCGACGCCGAGTTCTTTCCAGGGCAGGCTGGCCGGGTCACGGGATTTGAGAACCTTGATCGGCTTGCCGTTGACGATGATTTCATTGTCGCCGGCTTCAACGGACGACTTGAAGGTGCCGTGAACCGAGTCGTATTTGAGGAGGTGAGCCAGGGTTGCCGCGTCCGTAAGGTCGTTGACGGCGACGATTTCGATGTTCTTCATGTTTGCGGCCGCCCGGAAAACATTTCTGCCAATACGTCCGAACCCATTAATAGCTACTTTGGTTGCCATGAAAAATCTCCTTTATGGGATATTTTAACAAATGCGACAAGCTGTGATCGAGACCATAAGAAAACAGGTAGTTAGATTTTGTAAAGAGGTAAAATCATAGACAACAGAGTCGAAGTCGTCAACCTTTTTTCATTGGAGTGCCGTGAATGAGGCATTGCTCTTTTGAGATCACTATGGTAGAAAAAACGAAGTAATTGCTAATGGAAATCGTCGTTTTTCGAGTTGACGAATCTACCCTGGCACTAAAAAAAGCCCATGTTTTTTCTTGGCGAAAGTTTTTATATTAAAAATTGAGTCGATAATATATTTCTTTTGTTTCGTTTGGATATGCCTTTCTCCGTTCCTTTCAATTCCATGAATATTCGTTATCCCGAACCATGACTGAACGATGAAGAATACCCTCGAAAAACGCATATTGATTTTTGTATTCCTCGTTCTCGGGCTGACGGTAGCAGTCAATACCGCCTTGAATATCGAAGGGTTCAGGCTGGATTATCGGGACGGTCTGGTGCTGCGCTGCCAGAGCGTTGCCACCGAATTGAAGACCTCGATTGAAAAGGTTCTGGCCCTTGGCCTTCCACTGGATGAACTGGAGGGTATTAACGCCCGCTGCCAGGAAATCGTCGGCAGCGACCCGGAAATCAGTTATTGTCTCATCGAAAACACCGTCGGCCAACCACTCTATTCCAGCGATCCTTCCTTTCATTTTTTTGTCGGTGTTCAGTTTCTCAAAGCTGTCAATGATTCTACCGCTTTGTTGATGACGCCTCAGTGGGGGAAGGTCTATGATTTTTCCGCGCCCCTGTTCGATGCCAGCGGTCAACTTGCCGGGCGCATCCGGATCGGTTTCCCCGACACGATTCTGCAGAGTCGGATCGAAAAGGCATTTCAACGCTCCCTGGTTATTTTCGGCGCCGCTTTCCTGGTTGTTTTCGCGCTGGTTTTCCTGTTTACCCGGCGGGACCTTGTCGGCCCCATTCATCGTCTTTGTGAAGTCGCCAAAGAAATTGCCGGCGGCAACTTCAGGGTCGTCGTGCCGCCCATGTCGACCTCGGATTTTTCCGAACTCGGCACGGCTCTCCAGGAAATGGCTTTGTCCCTGCAGGAACGCGACGAACAGATAACCGAAAATTATCGGGAACTCGAAGAAACGAACCGGGAACTTCAACTTTCGTATGAACGACAAGAGCAGATTGGCACCGAACTCGGTCGCAGCCGTGAAATGTACCGTTCCCTCCTCGAAGACGCTTCCGACGCCATCCTGGTCAGCGACGAAGAAGATCGTTTGGTGTTGCTCAACAAGGCTGCGGAGTTTTTTTTCGGCGTGTCAAGAAACACGGTTCATGGCAATAATATTTTCAGTTTCTGGGAAAAGCTTAAAATCGAAAATGTCGAGACGCAGTACGAGATGCACCAGAGTATCCTCCAGGGAAAGTTCCAGGAAGCCGAGGTGCGCTTTATCCGGCCAAACGACCATTCACGTCTGATCGGTTGGGCCAAAGGCTCGCCGGTAATCGGCAGGGATGGTAAGCGAATGGTGCAGATGACTTTTCGTGACGTCACCCGCGAACGGGAAATCAAGGAAAACCTCGAAAAGAGTACCATTGAGTTGCAGCGGCTCAATCAGATGAAAGACTCTTTTCTGGGGCTGGCTTCGCACGAGTTGAAAACCCCTTTAACCGTTATCCTGGGCTATACCGACCTGCTGCTTGACGATATGGGAGATCAATTGAGCGAGGAGGCTCTGCCCATGCTCAAGCATATCGGCGAAGCCGCCAACCGGCTTTCCAATATCGTTCGGGACATGGTGGATGTTTCACGGCTGGATAATCAATGCCTGAAGCTTCGCAGCCGCAAAATTCATATCAACGACGTCGTCCGACAGGCGTTGAAAGAGATCGAATTCTTTTTTTCGGTTCGACAGCAGACCCACCAGCTCATCCTTGCCGAAGACCTGCCTGAACTGGTTTGCGATGCCGACCGAATGGTGCAGGTGATTACCAATCTGGTCATCAACTCGATTAAATTCACCCCCGATGGCGGCAAAATCACCATCGTGACCCGTCTGGTTCACAGCCTTCGTCTTCCACGTGGGGCCGGTGAAGAGAAAGAAGCTCCGTACCGAGAAATCAGTTCAGAAGGCCAACCGTACGTGGAAATCCTGATCATCGATACCGGGATCGGCATTGACGAGAGCGATCAGATTCATATTTTCGATAAATTTTACGAAGTGGGCATCATTGAAGAACATTTCACCGGCAAGGTTGCCTTTAAAGGAAAGGGCACCGGGCTCGGACTGACAATCGTTAAGGGCATTGTCGACATGCACGGAGGGGAAATCTGGGTTGAAAGCCCTGGTTGCGACCCGCACAATTGCCCCGGCAGCACCTTTCATATTCTTCTTCCGGTTAAGCAGTTGAACCGACCTTTCATTATTCCCGTCGCCATTGGATGAATTCCGGTTTTTCCCTTGCAGGCCTGCGCGAATTTAGGTATATAAACAGGCGCCCATGCCGGGAGCGGGGAGAGTTGCGTGCGGATTTGCCTTCTTGCCAGCGGAAGTCGGGGGAACGCCCTTTATATCGAATCAGCTGAAAGCCGAATCCTGATCGATGCCGGTCTGTCGGCCCGTGAGTTGGCCAGACGTCTCGAAGGAATCGGGGTGCGCGGCGAAGATCTCGATGCCCTGCTGGTGACCCACGAGCATACCGATCACTGCCAGGGAGTCGGTCCCCTGTCCCGGCGATACGATCTCCCCGTTTATCTGCATCACGAAACCCGTCGCGCACTCCCCACCCTGGGTCGGATCAGTGAATGTATTGAATTTTCCAGCGGCGATGTATTCGATTTCAACGAGTTACGCATCACAACGTTTCCCATCACCCATGATGCCGTGGCCCCGGTCGGTTATACTATCGAAACCCCAACGGGGAAAATCGGCGTGGCCACGGATCTCGGTATTGCCACCCGGCTGGTTTGCGAACGGCTGAAAGGGTGCCGGGTATTGGTGCTTGAATCAAATCACGATGAAGACCTGCTTCGCGATGGCCCCTATCCCTGGCCGCTGAAACAGCGCATCCGTGGCAATCACGGGCATCTGTCCAATCTGGCCTCGGGGGAACTTTTGCGGAGCCTGATTTCGGACCAGCTTGAAGCAGTTTTCCTGGCTCACCTCAGCGAGGAGAATAACCGTCCCGAGCTGGCGTTGCGGTCGGCCCGGGAGGCTCTGGAGAATCAAAACTTTTGTTGCCCACACCTGGTGGTCGGCCGACAGAATCAGGCGACGGTCTGTTTCGATACCAAATTTTCATAACCGGTTGGAGCAGGGCAGGGTGATGATCATCCCCTGCCCGTATCTGTTCCCACCCAAGGCTTTCGATAGGAGAATCAATGGCCTGGAGAATCGTAGTTGGATTGCTGGACGGAGTGAAAGACGCTCGGGGCGAGCGTGTTCGGCGTGAAATCAGGGAGCACCTCGGCATCGAAGTCGATTCGGTTCGTACCCTCGATGTCTACACCGTGGATGCCGCGCTCAGCGATGCCGAAATCGAAGCCGCCGCCGCCGGTCCCTTTTCGGATCCGGTGATCCAGGAGTTCGTCATCAACCGGCCACTGGCCCGTGATTTCGACGTGCTGGTCGAAGTCGGCTTCCGCCCCGGGGTCACCGACAACATCGGTCGCACCGCGAGGGAGGCGATACAGTACCTCACCGGCCGTCCTTTCGCCGCCGGCGAGGCGGTCTACACCTCGGTTCAGTACCTGCTCAAGGGGAAGGTGGACAAGCCGATCGCCGAGCGAATCGCTTCCGGTTTTCTGGGGAACGGCTTGATCCAACGCTGGGATATCCTGACCGCCGCCGAGTTCGATCCGGAAAACGGTGTTCCCGTCACCTTGCCGAAAGTGACCAGCGATGCCCGCCCCGAGGTGCGCGAGATCGATCTTGACGTAGCCGACGAAGAGCTGATGAAAATCAGTCGCGACGGCATGCTGGCGCTCAGTATCGAAGAGATGAAAATGCTTCAGGCTCACGCCGCCGATCCGGCTTTTCTCCAGGCCCGCGAGGCGGTAGGTCTTGGGAGCAAGCTGACCGATGTCGAACTTGAAGCGCTGGCGCAGACCTGGAGCGAGCACTGCAAGCACAAGATTTTTTCGGCGAAGATCATTTATGAAGACGAGCAGGGGAACCGGGAAACCATCAATTCCCTGTTCAAGACCTATATCGTCGGCGCCACCCGCGACATCCGCGCCCGGCTCGGCGACAAGGATTTCTGCCTGTCGGTGTTCAAGGACAACGCCGGGGTCATTGAGTTCAACGACGACTGGAGCCTGGTTTTCAAGGTCGAAACCCATAACTCGCCGAGCGCCCTCGATCCTTACGGCGGAGCCTTGACCGGGATCGTCGGGGTGAATCGCGACGGCATGGGGACGGGAATGGGCGCCCGGTTGATTTTCAATACCGACGTGTTCTGTTTCGCCTCTCCCTTTCTGAACAAGCCGCTGCCGCCGCGACTGTTGCATCCCCGACGCATTTTCGAGGGGGTTGTCGAAGGGGTCGAGCACGGCGGCAACAAGAGCGGCATCCCGACGGTCAACGGGTCCATCGTCTTCGACGAGCGCTTCGCCGGCAAGCCGCTGGTTTACTGCGGCACCGCCTCGATCATGCCTCGTACTCTCAACGGCAAACCCTGCCATGAGAAAAAAGTCCGGGTCGGCGATCACATCGTCATGACCGGCGGTCGCATCGGCAAGGACGGCATCCACGGCGCCACCTTCTCCTCGGAAGAACTGCACGAGGGGTCGCCGGTGACGGCGGTGCAGATCGGCGATCCGATCACCCAAAAAAAGATGTTCGATTTTCTCATCATCGCTCGCGATCGCGGCCTCTACCATTCGATAACCGACAACGGCGCCGGCGGACTTTCTTCGTCGGTGGGAGAAATGGGCGAGGATACCGGCGGCTTCGAGATGCATCTCGACCGAGCTCCACTGAAATATCCCGGTCTTCAGCCTTGGGAAATCCTCATTTCCGAGGCCCAGGAACGGATGACCCTGGCGGTGCCGCCGGATAAGCTCGACGCGTTTTTTCAGCTGGCCAATGAAATGGATGTGGAAGCCACCGACTTTGGCGTGTTCACCGATTCGGGTTACTTTCACTGTCTCTACGAGGGCAAGACCGTTTCCTACCTCCCCATGAAGTTTCTTCATGAAGGGGTTCCGCAGATGGTCATCCCGGCCAAATGGACGCCGAAAGCGCTGTCCGAACCCGATTTTGACCTGCCCGACGATCTCGGCGGCGAACTCAAGGCGCTGCTGGGGCGGCTTAACATCTGTTCCAAGGAGAGCGTGGTGCGCCGTTACGACCACGAGGTTCAGGCCGGTACGGTCATCAAGCCGTTGGTCGGAGTGGCCAACGACGGTCCGTCCGATGCGGCAGTTTACCGGCCGCTGTTCGATTCTTTTGAGGGGGTGGTGGTTTCCCATGGCATCTGTCCGAGTTATTCGGATATCGACACCTACCACATGATGGCCTGCGCCATCGACGAGGGCCTGCGTAACTTCGTCGCGGTCGGCGGCAATATCGAACACGTGGCGGGCCTCGACAATTTCTGCTGGTGCGATCCGGTCAAGAGCGAAAAGACTCCCGACGGCGAATACAAGGCCGCGCAGTTGGTCCGGGCCAACAAGGCGCTTTACGACTGCTGCGTCGCTTTTGGCGTGCCGCTGATTTCGGGCAAGGATTCGATGAAGAACGACTACCAGATCGGCGATACCAAGATTTCCATCCCGCCGACCGTGCTTTTTTCGGTGATCGGCAAGATCGGCGACGTGCGTCGGGCCGTTTCCATGGACGTCAAGCGTCCCGGCGACCTGGTCTACCTGCTCGGCATCACCCGCGACGAATGCGGCGGGTCCGAGTATTACCGGCAACATGGCGAACTTGGCAGCAACGTCCCCAAGGTCGCCGCCGCCTGCGCCCTCGATCTGTACCGGACCCTGAACGCCGCGCAACGGGACGGTCTGGTCCGTTCCTGTCACGATCTATCCGACGGCGGTTTGGGTGTGGCCCTGGCCGAAAAGGCTTTCGCCGGCGGCTATGGCATCCGCGCCGATCTTGACCGGGTTCTGGTCGATGGCGATTTGCGCGCCGACAAGCTGCTTTTCTCCGAATCCCAGAGCCGTTTGCTGGTGACGGTGCGCCCCGAAAATCGTGCGGCCTTCGATGCCCTTTTTACCGGCCGCGATGCCGCCTGTATCGGCGAGGTGACCGAGGAGCCCCGGTTGCTGCTGAGCAGGGGAAGCAAAACGCTGGTCGATGTCGATATCCATTCGCTCAAAGAAGCCTGGCAGGCGCCGCTGAGGGAGCTGTAAACATGGCTAAACAGGTCAGATCCATCGTTATTACCGGCAACGGCACCAACTGCGAACGGGAGGTGGCCAATGCCTGCCGCCTGGCCGGCTGCGAGGTAGCCGACATCGTCCACATCGCCGAACTGCTGAGCGGACGGAAGTGTCTCGACGATTACCATTTCCTCAACCTGGCCGGGGGGTTTCTCGACGGCGACGATCTCGGCAGCGCCAAGGCCGGGGCCAACCGCCTGCGCCATGCGGCGGTCAAGGGCAGCACGGAGCATCTGGCCGATCAGCTGTACCGGTTCATTGAGGACGGCAAGTTGGCGATGGGCGTCTGCAACGGTTTTCAACTGATGGTCAAAATGGGTCTGTTGCCCGCTCTCGGCGACGATTTCCGGACCCAGACCGCGACCCTGTCCCACAACGACAGCGGCCGCTTCGAAGACCGTTGGACCTATCTCAAGGTCGATCCCGCTTCCCCTTGCATCTATACCCGGGGCATCGACGGCATCTATCTGCCGGTTCGGCATGGCGAGGGCAAGTTCATGGTGCGCTCCGAGGAGGTTCTGCAGCGGATCGAAACCGGGCACCTGGCCACCCTGAAATATTGCGACCCGGAATATCGGGCGCCGGTCATGAACTACCCGCAGAATCCCAACGGCTCGGTCAACGCCATCGCCGGCGTGTGCGACGCCAGCGGCCGGATCTTCGGCCTCATGCCGCATCCGGAGGCTTATGTGCATCGCACCCATCATCCCCGTTGGACTCGTGACGAATCGCTTCCCGAAGAGGGGATGGGGTTGTGGCTGTACCGGAACGCGGTCCAGTTCATCCGCAACGAACTGTTGTAGCCCCGGGTATCTTTTAATGCCGGGGTCGTGTTATAGTGCTTCGGATGTAGATCGCGTGTTTCGGCTGTTTTTTCCGCTTCGACAGAGTTGTAACCTCTAGGGAGTTTGCTTTTCGCATGTTCGATAAATTTAACGATGAATGCGGCGTTTTCGGAATCTACGGTCACCCCGAAGCCGCCAACCTGACTTATCTCGGACTATATGCCCTCCAGCATCGCGGCCAGGAAAGCTGTGGCATCGTCGCCTCGGACGGCACCCGCCTGCGGGCGCACAAAGGGATGGGGCTGGTCGCCGACGTTTTCAAGCACGACTCGGTTTTCGAAACCCTTCCCGGCCGCAGCGCCATCGGCCATGTTCGCTATTCGACGGCCGGGGGCAACGACTTCAAAAACTGCCAGCCGATCCTGGTCGACTACCATCGCGGCAGCATTGCCGTGGCTCACAACGGCAACCTGGTCAACGCCCAGGAAATCCGTAACGACCTTGAACGCAAAGGCTCTATTTTCTCCACCATTGCCGATACCGAAGTCATCATTCACCTGCTGGCTCGTTCCGAATGCGATTCCCTGACCGAGCGCGTCGCCACCGCCCTGAGCCAGGTCAAGGGGGCCTACAGCCTGGTCTTTCTCACCGAAACCCGAATGGTTGCCGTCCGTGACCCCAATGGGTTCCGGCCGTTGGTGCTGGGCAAGCTTGACGGCGCCTATGTCATTGCCTCGGAAACCTGCGCCCTCGATCTGATCGAAGCCCAATTCATCCGTGAGATCGAGCCGGGGGAAATGCTCCTGATCGATAAATCCGGCCTGCAGTCCTTTCATCCCTTCGCCCAGACCCAGCCTTCGCCCTGTATCTTCGAACACATCTATTTCGCCCGGCCGGATAGCACCATCTTCGGCCAGCAGGTCTACCACGTCCGCAAAGAATTCGGCCGGATGCTCGCTTGCGAGCATCCGGTCGACGCCGACCTGGTGATCCCGATCCCCGACTCGGGAGTTCCGGCGGCCATCGGCTATGCCGAGGAATCGGGTATACCGTTTCAGCTCGGCCTGATCCGCAACCATTACGTCGGTCGGACCTTCATCGAACCCCAGCAGTCGATCCGCCATTTCGGGGTCAAGATCAAGCTTAACCCGGTGCGGGAAATCATCGAAGGGAAGCGGGTGGTGGTGATCGACGATTCCATCGTTCGCGGCACCACGGCGCGCAAGATCATCAAGATGATCCGCAACGCCGGGGCCAAGGAGGTGCACGTGCGCATTTCCAGCCCGCCGACCAGCTTTCCCTGCTATTACGGAATCGACAC
>MHXM01000115.1:0-3800 GCA_001825565.1 Desulfuromonadaceae bacterium GWC2_58_13 | reverse complement strand
ACACCCTGGGTTATCTCTCGATCGAGGGAATGCACGCCGCTGCCGGCGCACCGATCGTCGACAACGTCAAGGGGTATTGCGATGCCTGTTTCTGCGGCAAATACCCGGTTCGGTTTCCTCGTCTGAAGGATGACAGCCAGCTGGGATTGTTTTAGGGACCCGTCAAGTCCGACCGGTTTCCAACCTGGGCTTTGGCCCATCAAAATATATTTTTATGGAGGAATCTTATGACTCAGGCGGAGAGAGCCGAGCTGATGCGGATTATTCGGGAGCTTTCCTACGAAGAAAGGGAAGTCACCCTTGCTTCCGGGCGCAAGAGCAATTTCTACTTTGATGGCAAACAGACCACCCTGCACCCTCGCGGCGGCCTGTTGGTCGGCAAGGCATTCTATCAGGAAGTCAAACAGTTCCCTGGTCCGATCCATGGGATTGGCGGACTGACCATGGGAGCCGACCCGATCGCCACCGCCACTTCCATTGCCGCTGAATTGGCGGGCGACCCCATGGCGGCGTTCATTATCCGCAAGGAACCCAAGGGGCACGGCACCGGACAGTGGCTGGAAGGGCGCAAGAATCTGCCGCCGGGATCCAGGGTGGTCATCGTCGAAGACGTCACCACCACCGGCGGTTCGTCGATGAAGGCCGTCGAGCGGGCCCGCCAGGAGGGTCTCGAAGTTGTCGGGATCGTCACCCTGGTTGATCGTGAAGAAGGCGCCCGCGACAACATTGAAGGCGAAAACATGGCGCTGCGGGCGGTTTTTACCCGTACCCAGGTCGTCGGCAAATAGCAGGTTTTCACCCATACCTTCTCGAAGGGACGTCGCCCGGCGTCCCTTTTTTATTGCCCTCTGGGCAGGCTCCGTTATTATGATTCAGGTTTCGTTTTACTTTTCACGGATATTCGGAAATTCATTTGGATGAAATCGACCCTGATGCAGAACCTTCGGTTTGTTCCGTATATTGCTCTTCTCTTTATTTTGTCTTGTTCCACGGTCCCCAAACATCCGCCGGTGAGTACCCTGAAGGCCTATGTCGCGGAACAGGGCGGCTGGTATTTCAGCCCTTATGCACCGGCCTTTGTCATTGAAAAACCCGCCAAGTCTTTCAACCGGATCGGTACCCCGAGCGCCCGATTGGACGATGACGACGAAGAACAGGTGTTGGTCGATCCTTCCCGGCCGACGATCTACACCCGCAAGACCACATTCAGCACGGCGCGGGGGGCCTATACCAACCTGACCTACCGGGTGCATTTCGAAAAAGTACCTTTTTTCAACCTCGGCTGGGGGGATAATGTCGGTTTGATTCTGGTGGTAACTCTGAACGAAGCCGGATTGCCTGTGCTGTACACGACGGTGAATACCTGCGGCTGCTACCTGTCCTTTGTGCCGACCTCCTATCTGCCCGAGGAGGCTTATCCCGAAGACTGGGATCGCAAGAGGCAGAACGTTTATGGAGAAAGTCTGCCGGGAATGCTCGATTTCGGCGGCGCCGCGCCGGAACAGTCCCGACTGATGCTGTTGCTGCGGAGCAACAACCACCGGATCATGGACATGTGGCTGGACGATCCTTCATCCCTGTACAAATACGTTCGGGTCAAAACACCGATGAAACCACTTAAGGTGCTCGAAGGTCTGTCTCTGTCGGATGGAGGGGCGACTTCTTTTTACGAAACAGAGGGAAGACGCCGGGATTATGTTAAAAACAGCCAGAAACCGTGGGAACGTCTGCTGATGAGCTGGTGGGCCTTGGACTGGCGGGTCGGCGAGGACAAGAAACTGGGCCGCGACCGCCAGGATGGCATCCCCTTCTATACCAGCCTCAAGCCTTGGGCCCGAAAGGCGTCGGACATGCGGAATTTTCCGGTTTTTCTACAGTACTGGGGCTGGAATCTGTGAAAACGGTCTCGGGAAAGCGATAAAAAAGGCCGTCAATTTGACGGCCTTTTTTATCGCTCTGGTATTTATTTCATGCCTTTGGCCCGCAAGTAAGGACTATATTTCATATCCGTCCCGGAGATGTGGTTGACCAGCCAGCCTTTGAGAAAATTTCCGACCTTCATCGACAATGCCGCCTGACCGGTTTTGAATTGTTCCTGAAGATCGACAACCTGTTTGGTCAACGAGTCGTGCTCCTGCTTATGCGTGGCGAAATCAGGGTAATTATGTAGTTTCATGTAGCGTTCTTCCGTCGCAAAATGACTGACGGTATATTGAACCATCCCGTTGAGAATCTTGCCCACAGCATCGTTCCCCTTGCCGGCTTTCATGGCTTCATACAATTCATTTAGCAGCTGCACCAGTTTCTGGTGCTGCATGTCAATTTCCTGGATCCCTACGCTGAAGCTGTCTTCCCAGTTGAAAAATGCCATGTTGTCAACCACTCCTTTCATGCCCTGTTTGAAAATGCGGGTCCATCCTACATGTGTGACGCAGCAATGACGAAAATATAACCGTTTGGGTATTTTATGGCAAGATTAATTTGTCAGGATGCCGGCCAGATCCCAACGGAAAAGCAGGAGATTTCGGGATTCGGCGGCCAGGGTGGCCAGGTAGTTGCGGGCGAGGGGGAAGGTTCGAGGGAGATAATGATGATCCTGGCTTGTGGAATCGATGGAAAAACCGCATCCGCTGGCTTTGAGAACGGCTTCCCGGGCCGTCCAGAGACGGTAGAATTCCCGATGCTGACGGGCCGGCGGGGCGTTGGCCAGTCGAGCCCATTCAGGCGCCGACAAAAACTGCCGGGCAATTTTAACATGATCGATTTCAGGGTTGATGTATTCGATATCGACGCCCACTTCCCCGTCGCCGGTGATGGCCAGCAAGGCCCAGGAACGGGCATGGGAAAGATTGAAAAAAACAGGTTGCAAGGAGGTAACGAGATGCGGTTTTCCCAACGGTCCGTAACTGAATTGAAGCGACCGGGCGGATTGGTCCAGATACTGGGCGAGAATCTGCCGCGGACGAGCACGGGCGGCGATGAAATTTTGGCCTTTTACCGGATCGAGCAGGCGGGCGGCACGAACCAGTTCTTCGTCGGATAATTGCTGTTTCAGTGGCTCGATTTCGGCGAGGGGGAGATCCAGGCGAAACCGCCAGAGGTGGAGATGGCCCGCTTCCAGCACGGGACGAGCCGGCGGGGCGGCCCAGGGGGCCAAATCGAGTCGCATGTCAGGTCGACCGCTGCTGTTGTAGCCAGTCGGCGAGCCGCTGCATCCCGGTCTCGAAAGATACATGCGGCTGGTAGCCGAAATCCCGGCGGGCGGCGCTCAGGTTGAACCAGTGGGCGGTGGAGAGTTCGCGAGCGACAAAACGGGTCATGCGCGGTTCGCCCGGAAGTCCGAGCAGGGCATGGACCTTTTCCAGAATCCCCCCCACCGCATAGGCGAGTCGGGGGGGGATGGTGCCGGTAACCGGCGGCAGCCCCCCCGCCGCGAGGATGCGGTCGACCACGGTCCAAACCGGCAACGGTTCGCCCTGGGCCAGAAAGTAGGCCTTGCCGGCCACGGGGGAACCGATGTCGAGGTGCTCGGCCGCCTGCAGGTGGGCGGTGGCGGCGTTGTCGATGTAGATGGTATCGACCAGACAGGGACGGCGTCCGATGCGGCGCAGGGCCTTTTTGCGTCCACCTTCGAGAATGCGCGGCACCAGGTGGTTATCCTCCGGTCCCCAGATCAAGTGGGGCCGCAGGGCGACCGCGGCCAACCCGGCGTCGTTGGCGGCCAGCACCAGCTGTTCGGCTTCGGCCTTGGTTTGCGGGTAAAAGGCTTCGAAATGTTCGGGGTAGGGAACCGACTCGTC
>MHXM01000114.1:16784-23922 GCA_001825565.1 Desulfuromonadaceae bacterium GWC2_58_13 | reverse complement strand
CCGACTCGGCCATGTACCAGACCAAACGCAACGGACGCGGCAGCTGGCAATTCTACTCCTCGGAAATCAGTCTGCGGAATCTCGAGCGGCTCACTCTCGAAACCGATCTGCGGCAGGCGATCCAGCGGGACGAACTCTTCTTGCATTACCAACCCCAGGTCAACCTGGCGACCGGCCGGATCAGCGGCGTTGAAGCCCTGCTGCGCTGGCATCACCCCCGGCTCGGGCTGGTTCCGCCGAACCGGTTTATCCGCATCGCCGAGGAAACCGGTCAGATCGCCACCATCGGCGAATGGGTGTTACGCACCGCCTGCCGCCAGAGCCGGGACTGGCAACGGCAAGGGCTGCCAGCGCTTCAGATGGCCGTCAACATTTCCGGACATCAGCTGCTGCAGCCCCGGTTCGCGGATCTGGTGAAAAACATCATGGAAGAGACGAACCTCGACCCGGCGCTGCTCGAACTTGAGCTGACCGAATCGACGATCATGAAAAACCCCGAGGATATCCGCATCCTTCGGGAATTGAAGGACCGGGGGGTAAAACTGGCCATCGACGACTTCGGGACCGGCTACTCGTCACTGGCCTATCTCAAACGATTTCCGCTCAACCGGCTGAAAATCGACCGGTCGTTTATCAGCCAACTGACCACCGACCCCGAGGACGAAGCGATTGTCGAGGCGATTCTCGCCATGGCTCGCCGCCTGGGACTGAGCGTACTGGCCGAGGGGGTCGAAACGACGGAGCAACTCGCGTTTCTCACCCAGCGGGAATGCGATCACGTCCAGGGCTTCTACCTCGGCAAACCGATGTCGGCCGCCGGCATCGTCCCGTTTATATTGAATCACAGCCGCGGGTCGGCCTGAACCTCGGAGACAACCCCGTGACGGGCTGTCTGCTTTTCGCCACCTCGACCATGCATGCAAGCCGTGAGCACCCATGAAGATCCGGACCAAAATTACCAGCATGGGACTCTTCCTGGTGCTGCTGACCACTACCGCGTTTCTGGGCATCAGTGTCCTGCTGAAACACAGCCTCAGCGAGGATATCGATTCCGCCATCCGCCGGCAGGGGTTGAACGCCGCCCAAATGGCGACCCAAAGCGTCTACCTGATGGCCAAGACCATGCAGGAATCGATGGTATTGGCCCAGCACCATCACCTGCAGGTGGCCCGGGAGGTTCTGTTCCAGGCCGGCGCCGTCGCACTGGCCGATCGCCAGGTCAGCTGGCTTGCCAGCAACCAGTACACCCAGAAGACCAGCGCCATCACCCTGCCGGCCCTGACCATCGGCAATGTCTGGCCGGGACAGAACCGCTCCAGCGACACTCCAACCCCGGTGGTCGACCGGGTCAGGGATCTGGTCGGCGGTACCTGCACCATCTTTCAGCGCATGAATCCGCAGGGCGACATGCTGCGGGTGGCAACCAACGTCGAACGGGATGACGGCAGCCGGGCGACCGGCACCTATATCCCGGCGATCAATCCCGACGGCACCCCCAACCCGGTGATCGACACTCTTTTGCGCGGCGAAACCTTCTACGGCAGGGCTTACGTGGTCAACGACTGGTACGTCACCGCCTATGAACCCATCCTCGACGTTGCCGGAGAAATCATCGGCGCCCTGTACGTGGGAGAAAAGCTGCAGAATTACAGTCTGTTGCGCCAAAGCATCATGGACATTCGCATCGGCAAAAGCGGTTATGTCTACATCCTCGGCGGCCGGGGGGAGCAACGGGGCAATTATCTGCTTTCGCCGAAGGGACAGCGGGACGGCGCCAACATCCTCGATGAAACCGACAGCGAAGGACGCCCGTTCATCAAAAATATCATCGATCGGGCCATGGCCCTGTCGTTCCGCAACGCCGCCCAGGTCCCGACGTTCACCGAGCAGTATTCCTGGCGAAACCCGGGAGACCGCCGGCTTCGCACCAAGACCGTGGTGGCGACCTATTTCGAGCCCTGGGACTGGGTCATCGCCGCCGGTTTCTACGAAGACGATTTCGCTGAATTCTACGATCTGTTCAACACCGCGCTGGCGAAAAAATCCGAGGATCTCGTCGCCACCACGGTGCTGATCGCCTTGATCGCCCTGACCTTGGGCATCCTCGTCGCCCGCGGCATCAGCCGGCCCCTCGAACAGGCGATCGCTGTCTTTCACCAGGTCGGCCGGGGCAACCTCGACCTGAGCATGAACATCGGCGGTTCCCTCGACATCCGGCAACTTTCCCGGGCCTTCAATCACATGGTCGAAAGTCTCCGGATGGTGACCGCCAACCGGGACGAACTCAACCGCGAAATCGCCGAGCGGCGACAGGCCGAAGACCACCTGCGCGGCGCCCAGCAGCAGATGGAAACCCTGTTCACGGCCGCCCCCCTGGCCATCACGGTGCTCGACACCGACGGCCGGATCGTGCGCTGGAATCCGGCGGCGGAGCAGATGTTCGGCTGGAGCGAAGCGGAGGTCACCGGCCACCCCTGCCCGCTGACCCCGCCGGGCAAGGAGGCTATTTATCTCCAGAATTTCAGCCGGATTCTGCAGGGACGGGCCATGCTCGGTGTCGAAATGCTCCGCCGGCGCAGGGACGGCACTCCGATCGCGCTCAAGTTCTCGGCGGCGCCGCTGTTCGCAAACGACCAGGAGCCAACGGGTGTCATCACCATATTCGACGACATCACCCGGCGCAAACAGATGGAACGCGAGCTCAAGGAAAGCGAAGCCCGCTTCCGCTCGATTTTTGAAAACACCGCCGCGGGTATGGTGACCGTCAATCCGGAGGGGCGTTTTCTACAGCTTAACAAGGGTTTCTGCGACATGCTCGGGTACAGCCACGAAGAGATGCAGCAGATGTCGGTCGATCAGGTCACCCATCCGGACCACCGGCGGGAAACCCTGGACAACTATCGGATCAAGCGCCCGGAAAAGATTTCCTACGACAAACGCTACCTGCGGCGGGATGGCTCGGATTTCTGGGCGCACGTCAGCGCGACCTGGGTCTACGACCCGAATCAAGAGCCGCGCTACGCCATTGCCATGGTCCGGGATATCACCGAACGCAAGATGGCCGAGGCCAAGCAGCAACGAGAAAATCAGGTCAAGGAAGTCATTGCCTTGATTCTCGCCGTTTCCCTGGAACCGATCCCGCTTGAAGCTAAACTGCAGCGGGCACTGCGGAAGATCCTCTCGATTTCCGGCTTTTCTTTTCTTGGCCAGGGGTGTCTTTTCCTGTTCGACGAGTCGCGGGAACTTCTGCTGATGGCCAGCCAGATCGGACTGCCGCCGGCCGTTCAGCAGATGTGCGCCACCGTCGTTCCCGGCCGCTGTCTGTGCGGGCGGGCCTCCAGTTCGCGACAAATCCTGTACGCCGATGCCGGGCACGACCAGCACGATTTCACCTGCGAGGGAATGGAACCCCACGGTCATCTGTGCGCGCCGATCTATTCGGGGAACAAACTTCTCGGGGTGCTCAACATCTACCTGCCGATCGGACATTCCCAGAATAAGGACGCGCAGTTCTACATCGAGTCGGTAACCCGCACCCTGGCCGGGCTGATCGAACGACACAACTACGAAGAAAGCCTGCGCCAGGCCCGCGACCTGGCCGAGGCGGCCAATCGGGCCAAGAGCGAGTTTCTGGCCAACATGAGTCACGAAATCCGCACTCCGATGAACGGCATCATCGGCATGACCGAGCTGGTGCTCGACCATCCGCTGGCGGACGAACAACGCGAATGCCTGACCCTGGCCCACGAATCGGCCCTGGCCCTGCTGCGGCTGCTCAACGACATCCTCGATTTTTCCAAGATCGAAGCCGGCAAGCTGATTCTGGAATCCGTCAATTTCGACCTGCGGCAGGTCCTGCAGTCGCCCCTGACCGCCTTCGAAATCCAGGCCCGGGAAAAAGGGCTGCGGCTGCACACCCACTTTGCCCCGGAAACACCGCCACGGCTGTACGGCGACCCGGTCCGCCTGAAGCAGGTGGTGGTCAATCTGGTCGGCAACGCCGTCAAATTCACCGAGACGGGCGCCATCGACGTTCACATCGGCCCCGAAGATCCGGATACCTCCTGTCCCGACCAGGGATTTGGCCTGCACATCGCCGTCAGCGACACCGGCATCGGCATCCCCGGGGATCGCCTTGAGCACATCTTCGGTTCGTTTTCCCAGCTCGACGGATCGGTCACCCGCCGTTACGGCGGCACCGGTCTGGGCCTGGCGATCTGTCGCGAACTGGTGACGCTGATGGGCGGCCGGATCTGGGCCGAAAGCGTTGTCGATCTCGGCAGCACCTTCCATTGCCGCATCCCGCTGACCATCGCCGAGGAGCAACCGGTGGAAAATAAAACCAGCATCGCCGCGCCGCCGGCAACGAGCGCCAGACCATTGCGGATACTTTTGGCCGAGGACAATTTCGTCAACCAGCGGCTGGTGGTTAAAATTCTGGAAAAAGCGGGCCATCGGGTGCGAGTGGCCAATAACGGCGCCGAAGCCCTGAATTTTCTGGGACAGTCGCCGTACGATCTGGTTTTGATGGATGTGCAGATGCCCGAAGTCGACGGTCTCGAAGCGACCCGGATCATTCGCGGCGGCACCCGGGCCGGCATCGATCCGAACATTGCGATCATCGCCCTGACCGCTCACGCCATGAAAGGCGATGCCCAACGTTTTTTCGACGCCGGGATGAACGGCTACGTCTCCAAGCCGATCGACCGCCGCCAGTTGCTGGCCGCCATCACCCAAACCAATCCGGCGCCTCCGGGTCCGGCCGCGCCGGCATCCTCGATTCCTCCGGCAATCGACATGAGCGAGCTGCTCGAACGGCTGGACGGCGATCGGCAGCTCGTGCGGGAAATCTGGCAGGTTTTCGCCGAAGACACTCCCCGGCAAATGCAGAAACTAATTACCGCCCTTGGCGAGGGGAACCTGGCGCAGGCGGAACATCTGGCCCATTCGCTCAAGGGAGCCGCCGCCAACATCGGCGCCATCCGGTTGCAGCAAGGCGCCGGCCGACTGGAGCGGACCGTTCGGGATTCGGGGACCAGCCCCGAAAAGGACTTGATCGATGAAGTGAGCCGGGAATTCGAGCGGGTCTGCCAGTATCTCGCCGAGCATGTCAATTTACAGAACTGATCCGAGAACCCGGGAATATCATGCCGACTCAACACCCGCCTTTTCCATCAACCCGCATCCGGGCCGCATGGAAGAGAAGGTGACCGGGCCTGGGGAAAAACAGGAATTTAACCACCGCATGAAGGAGAATTACGATGCGAATTCTGATCGTTGAAGATGATTTTACCAGCCGCCGGCTGCTGCAATTGATGCTGGGACCCTACGGGACATGCGATATCGCCGTTAACGGCATCGAAGCCCTCAAGGCCTTCGACATGGCGCACGCCGAAAACAATCCCTATCAGCTGATCTGTCTCGACATCATGATGCCGGAGATGGACGGTCAGGAAGCTCTGAAACAAATCCGGGCCCGGGAAAAAGCGCTGGGGGTCGATCCCCAGTACGAGGTCAGGGTTATCATGACCACCTGCGTCGATTCGCCCCGCGCGGTCATCGAAGCTTATTATCACGGTGGCTGCACCTCGTACCTGGTCAAGCCGATAGAAAAGACCAAACTGCTGAGCCTGTTGCGGGATCTTGACCTCATCCCCAACCGGGAGCGGTCGGCGGGAGCCACAACGGCCCGTGGCTGAAACCACAGGTCTTTTAAGCCGCATCGATCCTGCGATGTTCATCCCACGCAATTTGGGGTCGCATGACAGGATTAATGAAACTGGGGAGATGACCGTTGCGAATTCTTATTGCCGATGATGAGCCCTCAAGCCGACGCCTGCTGCAACTGATGCTGACGCCTTATGGCCACTGCGACTTTGCCACCAACGGACTGGAAACCGTCGATTCCTTTAAGGCGGCGGCCCAATCGGGCCAGCCCTATGACCTGGTGTGCCTCGACATCATGATGCCCGAAATGGACGGCCAGATGGCGCTCAAGAAGATCCGCGACCTGGAACGGAAAGCGGGAATCACGACCGAAACGGAAGCCAAGATCATCATGATCAGCTGCCTGGATTCTCCAAGCGCCGTTATCGAAGCCTATTATCGCGGCGGCTGCACCTCGTATCTGGTCAAGCCCTGCGCAAAAAGCAAGCTGCTCGACACCCTTCGCGATTTCGACCTGATCCCGTAACGACTTAAAACCAGGGGGCGGTTTCCCAGCCGGCCCCTGGCCTTCCCTTCCCCGCCATCCGGTTCGCTGAAACGCCCAACGACTGAAGCACCACGACGGATCGTTTCGAGCGCCGGAATCTTGACAAAAGCAAAACTGCCGCCAAAATTACACATGATCGAGCGATCCAAACCCCGGGCGGAAATGGCCCCGACGATGGATGGTCCGGAAGGAATTCGACACTGGTCCGTCATCGTTGGCTTCGCGAAACTCTCGTCCACCCACAGGCTCAAGGCAAAATCACATCGCGGCTAAAAACCGCCGATCATCTGGCCTTTCCGTGGCAAAGGCGGGTGCGTTCGGAATCAAGGCGAGCGGCGGCCCCGACCGCTTGCGGCAGAAGCTCGCGCAGGTTTTATTAGTGACCCTTCTTAATGAGACCAATTCGGATTGACCCTTGTTTTTTGTCCCTGATGACCTTATCATAGCGAACATTTCTCAACATTTTCCGCGGATGGCGCATGCTGTTTTTTTTACAAAAACATGTTCAGGCCACTTGGCTGTTACTGATCACTTTCGCCGGAGTGGCCCTCGGTTGCCTGACCGCGACCATCCTGGGACTTGGCATCGACAACCCGTTACCCAAAACCGGTCCATCGGACGAACTCGTCGCTCCCGCCAGTAAAAAAACCCTTGCCGATTACGCGACCATCGCCCAGCGTAATATTTTCGATTCGACATCTCCCGGTCCGTCGACAACTTTAGCTCCGGGCAAGGCCAGCGAATCATCGGTAGCCGCACCGAGCCGGCCCGACCTCAAACTGATCGGCACGGTGACCGGCAACGATGAGGATTCGCTGGCGCTGATCGAAGCGGACAAAGTTCTGAAAGCCTACCGGCTGGGCGACGCGATTCCCGGCGGCGGACGGCTGATCGAGGTCATCCGTAACGAAGTTCGCATCGAAT
>MHXM01000114.1:11568-16733 GCA_001825565.1 Desulfuromonadaceae bacterium GWC2_58_13 | reverse complement strand
CGCCGGCCGCCGGCCGAGCCGGCATCCGGTCGATCGAGGAAAATCGCTGGCTGATCGATGCGCGCGTCGTCGAAGAGGCCCGAACCAACCTCGGCGAAGTCCTCAAGTCGGCCCGGCTGGAACCACGGATGGTCAGCGGCGTTACCGACGGCTTCGCCATTACCATGCTCAGGCCGGGATCCCTGCTGGCCAAAATGGGTTTAAAAAAAGGGGACGTGGTGTTGGAGGTCAACGGCATGCCTTTAAACAGTCCGGAAAAAGGCCTGCAAATTTTCCAGCAAATCAGGGAAGCCCGTTCGCTGAAAATCAGCCTTGAACGGCGAGGGAAACCGACCCTTTTCGAATACGAAGTGAACTGAGCCAAGGGTTTACATTCTGCGAAAAACAACCATGCCATGCGCGGCAACCGGCGCCGACCGCATCTTTTTTTGACAGGAGGATTTTCTGGTGACATTCCACAAAGGTGCATACGTTGCTCTGCTCTTGGCGGTCCTGCTGTGGCTTGTTCCCGCCGGACTTTCCGCCCAATCCGA
Source organism: Desulfuromonadaceae bacterium GWC2_58_13 (assembly GCA_001825565.1). Lineage (GTDB taxonomy): Bacteria > Desulfobacterota > Desulfuromonadia > Desulfuromonadales > Trichloromonadaceae > Trichloromonas. The sequence goes on along the minus strand of MHXM01000114.1, from coordinate 16,200 downwards.
CGAAGAAAAGCTCAACCTCGATTTCAAGGAAATCGAACTGCCCGCCCTGATCCAGACCATCAGTGAATTGACCGGTAAAAATTTCGTCTACGATGAAACCGTCAAGGGAACCGTAACCATCTCCTCCCCCGTTGAGCTGACCCGCGGCGAAGCCTACAATCTCTTTCTTACGGTGCTCAACGTCAAGGGATTCACCGTCGTTCCCTCCGGAAAAATCAACAAGATAATTCCCACCAGGGATGCCAAGGAGAGCAATCTGCCCACCTCCAGCCGGGTCAGCGGAGAACAGTACGTAACCCGCCTGATCCCGCTGCGGAATGCCGACGCCACCGTGCTGGCCACCACGGTTCTGCCGCCGCTGCTGCCGAAAACCAGCTACATTACCGCCTTCGCCCCGGCGAATACCCTGGTGATCACCGACAGCGCCAGCAACATCGAGCGGTTGGCCGGCATCGTCAGGGAACTCGACATCGCCAGCGCTCCCGATCGGCTGGAAATCATCCCCCTGCAGTTCGCCTCCGCCGAAGAGGTCGCCAAGGTCTGCTCCCAGGTTCTGACCCAGGGCGCCGCCTCCTCGCCCCGGGCCCGGGGACGCGCTGTCCAGGCCACCGGCGCCCCCGAATCGAGCAAGGTGATTCCCTATCCGCGCACCAACACGCTGGTGGTCATGGCGACCAACGAGGATATCGTCACCATCAAGGCGTTGATTCTGGAACTTGACCAGAAACCGTCGCAGCAGCGCTCCAATATCAACGTGTACTACCTGGAAAATGCCGACGCCACCATCCTGGCGCAAACCCTCAACGACATCCTGAACAAGGTCCAGACCAGCACGACCGCCACGGCAATGGCCAAAACCTCCCCGGCACAGGAAACAGAAGCGGCCACCGCAGGTCCGGTCAGCATCATTGCCGACAAACCGACCAACTCGCTGATCGTCAACGCCACCCCGGCCGACTTCGATGTCATCAAGGAGATCATCGGCCAGCTCGACATCAAGCGCAAGCAGGTCTACGTCGAAGCCCTGATCATGGAGTTGTCCATGGAGGCCACCAAGAACCTCGGCATGTCCCTGCAGGGGGCGGTCAGCGTCGGCAGCGACGGCGCCGCCTATTTCAGCACCGGTCCTTCGGCGGCGACGCCGCTGCTGGATACGGACGGAGATGGGGCCTCGGATGTGCTGACCGCCGCCGTCGACGGCATCATGATGGGCGGCCTGTTCAACCCGATCACCATCACCAATCCGCTGGACAAGTCCGAAACCATCACCGTGCCGGCCCTGTCGGCCCTGATCGAATTGTCCAAAACCGACTCCGACGTCAACATCCTCTCGGCCCCGCGCCTGCTGACCTCGGACAACGAGGAGGCCGAGATCGTGGTCGGCTCCAACGTTCCGATCATCACCAGCCGCCTGACCGACACCGGCGGTAGTTCCGGCCTGGCCCAGAGCGTTTCCGTCGAGCGCAAGGACGTTGCCCTGACCCTGCGCTTCACCCCTCAGATCACCGAGGGGGAACAGGTGCGCCTGCAGGTCAACCAGGAAATTACCGACATCGCCACCACCAGCGTCGGCGATGTCGACCAGGTTGGTCCGACCCTGACCAAGCGCCTGCTGCGCAATACCGTGGTCGCCGAAAACGGCAAGACGGTGGTTCTGGGAGGCCTGATCCGCAACAATCAGCGGGAATTCATCAGCAAGGTGCCGCTGCTCGGCGATATTCCGGTGCTCGGCTGGCTGTTCAAGAAAAAATCAACCACCGAAGAAAAAACCAATCTGCTGGTTTTCATCACCCCCAAAATTATCCGCGATGCCGGCGACCTGGAGAAGGTAACCGACAACGCCTCGAAAGAGATGGACCTGTCCCGCCTGGACACCGTGGCCTCGGACACGGTGGTCGATAACCTGAAACCGGCTCCTGATACCAAAGAACCGAGAACCGATGACTAGATGGAAACTCCTGGGAGAAATTCTCAGAGACGAACATCGGATTGCGCCTGAGGTTATTGAATCCGCGCTGCGCTCCGGCGGCAAGACCGGCAAGCGTCTCGGCGAGTGCCTGCTGGCTGCCAAGGAGCTCAGCGAGGGCCAGTTGGCCGAGGCGTTGGCAACGCAACTGGGGCTCCCCTGCCGGCAGACCCTTCCCACCGAGGTGGCGCCGGAGCTGCTGGCCCTGGTGCCGATCGGGTTCGCCAAGGAGTACCGGGTTTTTCCCCTCGGCCGGGCCGATGGCCGCCTGCAACTGGCCATGGCCGATCCCCTCGACAGCCGCCCCCTCAACGACCTGGCGGCACTGACCGGCGACTGGATCGAAGTCACCCTGTCCCCGGCCGGACAGATCATCGCCGCCATCAACCGCAGCTACGAACGGCAGGCCGAAAAAGCCCGCGAAGTGGTGGACGAAATCGAGGGCAAAGGGGATGGCCAACCCGGCCGTGGCCTGGAACCGGCCGACCTGCTCGACACCTCGGACGAAGCGCCGATCATCCGCTTCGTCAACAGCCTGATCACCCAGGGCTACAAGGAGCGAGCCAGCGATATCCATATCGAACCCTTCGAGACCGAAGTCATCGTGCGCTACCGCATCGACGGCATCCTTTACGAAATTCTGCGGCCGCCTCACCAGGCCCAGGCCAGCATCATCTCGCGCGTCAAAATCATGGCCGGACTCAATATCGCCGAAAAACGTCTGCCGCAGGACGGTCGATTCCGGGTCCGCATCGCCGGCAAGGATCTCGACGTGCGCGTCTCGACCTTGCCCACGGCCTTCGGCGAGCGAGTGGTCATGCGCCTGCTCGAACAGAGCGCCAGCGTCCTCCGGCTGGAGGACATCGGCCTCGAACCGCAACTGCTGGCCCAGACGCTCCGGATGATCCACAAAAGCCATGGCATATTCCTGGTCACCGGACCAACCGGTTCGGGCAAAACCACCACCCTCTATGCCGCCCTGACCCTGCTCAACACCAACGAGAAGAACATCATCACGGTCGAGGATCCGATCGAATACCAGCTTTCCGGGGTCGGCCAGATTCAGGTGAACCCAAAGATCAACCTGACCTTCGCCGCCGGTCTGCGCTCGATTCTGCGCCAGGACCCGGATGTCATCATGGTCGGCGAGATCCGCGACGGCGAAACCGCCGACATTGCGGTGCAGTCGGCCCTCACCGGCCACATGGTCTTTTCCACCCTGCACACCAACGATGCCGCCGGCGCCCTGACCCGGCTGGTGGAAATGGGGATCGAACCGTTTCTGGCCGCCTCCTCCATCGTCGGCATCCTGGCCCAGCGCCTGGTCCGCAAGATCTGTCCGGACTGCCGCGAATCCTACCAGCCGAGCGCCGACATGCTTCGGGAAATGGGCCTGGCCGCCGCGGTGCCGGCCAACGCCCTCTTCTATCGGGGCGTCGGTTGTCCCCGTTGCATGGACATCGGCTACCGGGGCCGCACGGGCATTTACGAGCTGCTGACCATCGACGAACAGATTCGCGACCTGCTGCTGCAGAACAAGGATTCGTCCAGCATCAAGAGTGCGGCCGTCCGCAACGGCATGCAAACCCTGCGGGATGCCGGCCTGGCCAAAGCGTTGGCCGGTGAAACCACCATCGAAGAGGTGTTGCGCGTCACCCAGGAGGAGAGCTGACCCGTGCCGCTGTTCGAGTACGCCGGGCTCGACGCCCAGGGGAAAAAGGTTTCCGGAACCATCGAAGCCGCCGGCAGAAAAGCGGCGACTCAGCAGCTGCGCACCCAGGGCATTTTTACCACCCGGCTGCACGAGGAACAGGAGCCGGCCTCCCCACTCCGCGCCAGTCGACTCCGCCTGCAAATGAAGAGCTTCACCCGGCGGGTATCCCAGGTCGAACTCGCCGCCACCACCCGCCAGATGGCCACCCTGCTGGGAGCCGGCCTGCCGCTGGACGAGGCCCTGGCGACTCTCGCCGAACAACTTGAGCAATCACCCCTTGCCCGTACTCTGAACAGCGTCCGCGGCGAAGTCATTCAGGGGACCGCCCTGCACGCGGCGCTGGCCCTTCATCCCCGCGTTTTTTCGCCTCTCTTCATCAACATGACCGAGGTCGGCGAGCACAGCGGCACTCTCGACCAGGTACTGGAACAATTGGCCGACTTCCTCGAAGAGCAAACCCGGCTGCGCTCGCGGCTGCAGGCCGCGTTGGCCTATCCGCTCCTGATGGGGGTGATCGGCACCGGCGTGCTGTTTTTTCTCATCACCTTCGTCGTGCCAAAAGTCACCCGCATGTTGGCGGACCTGGGGCAGAGCCTGCCGCTGCCGACCCGACTGCTGATCGCCGGCAGCGATTTTCTGACCGGCTGGTGGTGGCTGCTGCTGATCCTGGCCGCAACGGCGGTTACCGCCCTGTTCCGCTACGCCAACACCGAGAAAGGCCGACTTGAGTTCGACCGGCTGGCCTTGCGGCTGCCGTTGTTCGGCCGCCTCAACCTGCTGCTGGCCACGGCCCGACTGACCCGGACCTTGGGGACCTTGCTGCAAAGCGGCGTGCCGCTGCTCAAAGCCCTGACCATCGTCGTCAATCTGTTGCCCAACCGGGTCTTGCGACAAGCCATCGACGATACCGCCGTGGCGGTCCGCGAAGGGGAAGGGCTGGCGCCGCCGCTGA
>MHXM01000114.1:504-11549 GCA_001825565.1 Desulfuromonadaceae bacterium GWC2_58_13 | reverse complement strand
GCCGATGGTCGCCCAGATGGCTGCGGTTGGCGAACGCAGCGGCGAACTGGAATCGATGCTGCTGCGGGTGGCCGATGCCTACGAACATCAGGCCGAGTTGCGTATCGCCGCACTCCTTTCCCTGCTCGAACCACTGATGATCCTGGTCATGGGGGTCGCGGTCGGCTTCATCGTGCTGGCGATCCTGCTGCCGATCTTCCAGGCCAGCCAGGGGATGGGATAGGCTTGATGTAGGGGCGAACCTTGTGTTCGCCCTTCACCACGGGCGAACACAAGGTTCGCCCCTACACCCACAAAGGAGCAACCTACGATATGCACAAGTCTATTCTTCGCAACCACCGGGGTTTCACCCTGATCGAAATCATGGTCGTCGTCGTCATTCTCGGCATTCTCGCCGCCATCGTCGTGCCCCGCCTGTTGGAGCGGCCCGAGGAAGCCCGCCGAACCAAGGCGGCCATCGACATCAAGGGGATCGAAGAAGCCATCGGCCTGTTCAAGCTCGACAACGGTTTTTATCCATCCTCGGAACAGGGCCTGCAGGCGCTGGTCACCCAGCCGGAAACCGGCCGCATCCCCAACCGCTACCACGAAGGGGGCTATCTGAAAAAAATCCCTCAGGATCCCTGGGGCAACGCCTATATCTATCTTTCGCCGGGCATCCATGACGATTTCGACATCATCTCCTACGGTGCCGACGGCGAAGCGGGGGGCGAAGGAAACGACGCGGATGTCAACAGCTGGGAAATTGAATAAGCAAGCCGGCTTCACCCTGCTCGAACTGGCCGTGGTCGTGCTGCTGATCGCCTTGTTTACCGGCCTCTCCATTCCGCTTCTTGGCCGCCTCGGCGACAGCGGGCTCGACAGTTCGGCGCGCCGGCTGGCCGGCACCGTGAAATATCTGTTCAACGAAGCGGCTCTTTCGGGTCGGCCCTACCGGCTGACCTACAACCTTGCCCAGGGAACCTATCGGGCCGCCCGCCTCGAAACCAGTGGCGAGTTGACCGCCGAGGGGGGCATCGTCCGCGAGCAACGGCTCAAGGGAGATACCCGGTTCAGAGATCTGGTCGTCGGCGGTCGCGGCACCGTCAGCGACGGCGAGGTGACCACCGAAATCCTGCCGATCGGCTGGATGGAAGAGACCACCATCCATCTCGACGACGGGGCGGACCAGGTGTTGACCCTGCATATCAACCCCTTTACCGGGGCGACGGAAGTGTACCAGGGGTATCGTGAATTCTGACCTGCTGAGATTGTCGAACCGGGCTCGGGGTTTTACCCTGCTGGAGGTCATGATCGCCCTGGCCATCGCCGGCATCGCCCTGGTCGCCCTGCTGTCCCTGAGCAACCGCTCCATCGGGGTCAACGGCCGTCTGCAGAAAATCACCCAGGCCACCTTGCTGGCGCAGGGCAAGATGGGGGAAACCGAATCGGCCGCCGACCGTGGCACGCTACAGTATGAGAACGAGGTAGGGGAGTTCACCCCCCCCTACGACGAGTTCCGCTGGCAGATCTCTTTTGAAGACACCCCGCTGCCCTCGGTGCGGATGGTGACCGTCAAGGTTTTGTGGGGGGATGAGAAGAAAAACCAACTGGTCGAACTGAATTCGTTTCTGTTCTGAAAAATGGATCCGTTTTGTGGTTGAGGAGCGACTCCCTTTGGATAAAAAGCACGCAGGGGCGATCCTTGCGATCGCCCACGACAGGGCAAACCCGAGGCTTGCCCCTGGCAAACCGGCGCCAAAGGGCTTTACCCTGGTCGAAGTGATGGTCGCCGTCGTCATGACCAGCATGGTGATGCTGGCGGTGTACGGAGTCTTCACCTCGGTCGGCGGCGCCAAGCAACGGCTGGAAACGGACGGGGAGGCCTATCACCGGGCCCGGGTGCTGTTCAACCGGATCGGCAAGGAAATCCGCAGCGCCTATGTCAAGGACTCGGGCACCGACACCTTCATCAAGGGAGGACGCAACCAGGACGACGCTCCTTATCTGACCCTGACCACCACTGCCAGCACTCCCCAGAGCGATGCCAGGGGGGTCGCGGTGGTTTCTTACGAGCTGATCGACGACCCCGAAGTCAAAACCGGGGATAAAGTGCTCATGCGCCACGAAACCAGTCCCCTGAACCCGGCGCGGGACCAGCCGGGGTACCGACTGGCTCCGGGGATCGAAGCCATGAGCCTGCGCTTCTACAATGGCAACGACTGGCAGGAGGACTGGGATTCAAGCACCCAGGGGCTACCGCAACTGGTGGAAGTCGCCATGCGGATCAGGGCCGGCGAAATCGCCGTGCCGTTTCGCTCGGCTTTCGAACTTCCCGTTATTCAGGCGCGCCAATGAAGATCCTGCGACAGGAATCGGGCATGGTGCTGCTGCTGGTGCTGGTGGTGATCACCCTGCTGGCGGCGCTGGTTACCGAGCTGGCCTTCTCGACCCTGGTCGATTTGCGCCTCACGGAAACCTTCCGCGACAGCACCAAGGCCTATTACCTGGCCAAAGGCGGGGTACGCGCCGGCAGTAGCATTCTGCAGCGGGATAGTAACAGTTACGATGCCCCGGGTGACCCGGCCGAGCTGTGGAGTCAGGGGATTGCCCAGTATCCCGTGGGCGATGGCGTGGTTTCAGTTCGGATTATAGATTTGGGTGGTATGATTAATCTTAACGCCCTGGTTAACACCAACGGCAGCAACGTCAATCCAACCGTGAAAGACCGGGTGAAGCGACTGTTCGACAACCTCGGGATAAACGAGGGAGAAACCCTGACAGCGGCCCTGATCGATTGGATCGATGAAGACGACCGGGTCTACATCGATCCGGACACCAACCGGGCCACCGGCGCCGAAGCCAGCTACTATCTGCAGCGGGAAAAACCCGTGAACTGCAAGAACGGCCCGCTGGAAAGCCTCGAAGAACTCCAACTGGTGCGTGAATTTTCGGCTGAACTGGTTCAACGGATCGCTCCCTACGTCACGCTGTACGGCAACGACAAGATCAACGTCAACAGCGCCAGCGCCGAAGTACTCATGGCCCTCTCCGCCGACCCTGAAATCACCCGGGACGCGGCGGAAAGCATCATCGCCCGGCGCGAAAAGGAACCGTTCAAAACCATCGCGGCCCTGGCCTGGATCAACAGCATCCCCGGCCTCTCCAACCTGTTGCGGGAACCGCTGCAGGTGACCAGCAGCGTCTATCGCATCGAAGCCTGGGCCGCGGTCAACGACGGAGCCCGACAGGCCGAAGCAATCGTGGTCAAGGATGGAAACCAGCTTCTTTATTTCAAGGTGGACTAAGAGAACATGGCCAGACGACTCATTGGTGTCGATATCGACGATAACTTTGTCCGGACCGCCCTGATCGACGACGAGAAGGGCGTTTTGACCCTGCTCGGGGTGCACCAACGCCCCCGCGCCGAGGCCGATGAGCTGGCGGTCATCCTGCGCGAGGTTATCGGCGAACCCCGCCTCGGCGACCGGCTCGCCGCCACTCTCCCCGCCTCGGCGACATTCACCCGCTGGCTGCGTTTTCCCTTTTCCGAAGAAAAGAAAATCGCCGCCGTCCTGCCGATGGAACTCTCCCTCCAGCTGCCGGTGGCCAGCGAAACCTGTACCCTCGCCTTTCAAAAGCCGATCCCGGTGGAAAACGGGTTCCGGGTCGCGGCGGCGGCGGTCCAAACCTCCGCCATCGAATCGGCGCTGGCCCCTTTTGACCAGCTGGAAATCCCGCTTAACGTTCTCGGGCTGGCCCCCTTCACCCTGGCCCGGGGACTGGCCTTCCTGATTCCCAACGGCCTGCTGGTTACCCTCAATCCTCGGGAAACCACCCTGGCTTTGGTCGTCGACGGCGAGGTTGCCAATTACCGGCTGCTGCCCAACCCGGCCGACATCGATGAAATCCAACTGGCCGAAGGGATTCTGAGAGAGGGCAACCTGCTTCGCGGGAGTACCGGCAAAAACGATTTTACGTTCTATCTGATCGGCAGCGGCGCCACCCCCTCCCTGTTGGAACGCCTGCGGGACCAGGGCGAAACGGCCGACATCCCCCGCATCGAACTGAATGGACAGCCGCTGGCGGCGGAATTTCTACCGGCCCTGGCATTGGCCCAGCGCGCCGGGGTCAGTGACCGCGATCGGGGTTTCAACCTTCGGGTCGGTCGTTTCGCCCTTAAAAGCGAATGGGGCCGGATGAAAAAACGGATGCTGGCCATGGCGATACTGCTGGCGATTTCCCTTGTCATGCTATCCACTTCGGCCTACCTCGCCTATTCCCGGAAGGCCGGAACGGCAGCCGGCCTGCAACAGGAGATGAACCGCATCTTCAAGGAAACCTTCCCCGGCACCCAGGCAATCGTCGATGCGCCGCTGCAGATGCGTGCGCAATTGGCTGAATTGCAGAAGGTCGGCCAAATGGTCGGCGCCGGCGACTCGTTTTCCACCCTGAACATTCTTGCCGAAATATCCCGCCATACCCCGACGGATATCAAAGTCGACATCCGCGACTTCAACTACACGCCGGAATCCATTCGCATGGAGGGCGTCACCAGTTCCTTCGACGCCATCAACCGGTTGAGCAAAACCCTGCAGCAGTCGCCGCTGTTCGAAGCCGTCCGGATCGATGACGCCAAGATGAGCCTGGACGGCAATCAGGTCGACTTTCGCGTCACTCTTTCGCTGCGTAAGGAGCTTTGACCGATGTTTTCTCAAATGAGCCAACGCGAACGCATCGTTCTTATCATCGGCGCCCTGTTTGTTTTGCTGATGCTGGTCTACTTCGGCCTGGTCACGCCCTACCGGAAGGCCCTGCACGGCCTGGATCGAAAAATCGCCAGCCGCCAGCAACAACTGGTCGATATGCAGACCCTGCGGCGGCAATATGTGCAATTGAAACAGAACCTCAATGCGTTTCAGCAACAACTGGATCAGGAGTCGGCATTTTCCATGTTCTCGTTTCTCGAAAGCCTGGCGGTTCGCCACGTCGGCCGGGAGAACCTGATCTACATGCGGCCGCAGCCGCCGGCGGAAAAGGACGGTTTCCGGGAAGAGTCGGTCGAGATCAAGCTGGAGCGCGTCGACCTTCTCCAACTGGTGCGGCTGCTTTACGAAGTGGAATCGGCCGAAATGCCCCTGCAAGTCAAAAATCTGCGGATCAAAACCCGCTTCGACGACCCCCACCGCCTCGATTCGGTCCTGACGGTTGCATCCTTCGGGAAAAACCGATGAGACGGTTTGGTCGCCGATGGCAGAGCCAATTTTCCGGCCTTCCACTCCCGGTCGGAAAAAGGATGGCCCGGACCGCCCTGGCCGTGGTTCTGCTACTGGTCGGTTGGGGGGCTGGCCTGCTGCTTTTTTTCCCGACGGCAGCGCTGGAAAATCGTATCGAGAACGAAATAACGGCCCAATTGCACGGCAAGGGCCATCTTGTCATGGAGGAGGTCGCCCTGCGTTTGCCGCTGGCTTTGTCCGCCCGGCAAGCGATGCTCCATCTGAATCAGTCACCGATAGCGGAAATCCCCGTCACCGAACTCAGGGTGAAACCACTTTGGCTGTCCTTGCCGACCGGCAACCCGGGACTGGCTTTTGAAGGCGCGATCATGGGGGGGCACGCCGAAGGCTTCGTGCGCCGCCGAGGAGAAATCCATCTCGAACTGAGTAACCTTCAGTTGGCGTTTCCGCTCCTGAAAAATTCCACCCTGGCCGTTGCCGGAACCCTTGCCCGGGGGCAACTATCGGCGCACTGGCCGCCGGTGGAAAACGCGGAAAATCATCTCCGTCTCAGCATCGATAATGTCGAGGTCACTGGATTGGACGCCATCGGCGCTGCCAGCAAAAAGCTGGAACTCGGCACCCTGGTTCTGCAGGGGAACGGGACGGGAAATTCCTTCAAATTGGACCGAATCGAGTCCAGCGACGGTCAGCTTTCGATGACCGGCAGCGGCACCTTGCTCCTGGCCAACCCGATTGAAAAAAGTCGGATCAACCTGAGCGGCTCCTTGAAACCAACGCCGGAATTTGACCCTCAATTGCTGGATCTGCTGAAAACGTTCTCAAAAGAAGTCGCCGGCAACTTCCCCTTCACCATCAGCGGCACCCTTTCACGACCCCAGATAAAATGAGGGCCGGCTTTTCAGCCGGCCCTCATTTTATCGCTATTTGCTCCCCAGTTCGCGGGAGCGTCTGGCCGCCCGGCTGACCGCCTCCATCAGCGTCGCCCGCAAGCCTCCTTGTTCAAGCGCCTTGACCCCGGCGATGGTGGTGCCGCCGGGCGAGCAGACCCGGTCGCGCAGCACCGCCGGGTGTTCGCCGCTTTCTTTCACCAGGCGGGCGGCACCGAGCAGGGTTTGCACCGCCAGGGCCAGCGCGATATCGCGGGGCAGGCCTTCCTGCACCCCGCCATCGGCCAGCGCTTCGATCATGGTGAAGACGTAGGCCGGACCGGAGCCGGACAGCCCGGTGACCGCATCCATCTGGGATTCACTCACGATATGCACGCTGCCGGCGGCCTCGAACAGATGCCGAGCCGTCAGCATATCGTCGGCCCCGGCGTAATGCCCGGCGCACAGCGCCGTGGCTCCGGCCCCGACCAGGGCCGGGGTGTTCGGCATGGCCCGGACGATGCGCGGAGTGCCGTCGAAGTAGGTTTCCAGCACGGCCGTGGAAACCCCGGCCAGGATCGATATCAGCAGTTTTGTTGACGTTAGCGCTCCGGCGATCCCGGTCAGCACCTCTTCGGCAATCTGCGGTTTGACCGCCAGCACCACCAACTCGCAAGCCTTGACCACTTCGAGGTTCTCCGTCACCACCCGGATGCCGTAACGGCTCTCCATCAGGCGCCCCCGGGCTTCGTCGGGTTCGGCCACCAGCACCCGATCGGCCGGAAAAGTTCCCGACAATAGCCCCTTGATCATGGCATCCGCCATGTTGCCGCCGCCGATGAAGCCTATTTTTGTAATCGATTTCATTGTAAAACCGCTCCTTTCACCGTTCAATGGCGGCGGCCGTCCGGGCCGACGCTTGCGTTCCAGTAAATAGAAAACCGGCCGTCCTGTCAAGGAGACAGTCCGTGGGGGACGGAGCCGCGAAAAAACCGTTGACCCTCTGCCGCAAAGGGAGTATAACCCCCCGATCCCAATAGATATTGAGGCTATTTTCCCAACATTGCGGCATTGCCATTTCAGCCCCGGCTTGTTATGGTGCAAGAATATTTTGTTCGGGACCGTCGCCGGGATATTTTCGCCACCCGACCAGTCATTTTTTCACCCGAGGCAAAGCCTTTGCCCCGGTAATTTTCCAAAACCAGAATTAACCTTGCAGGGGCATCGCTGATGCGGCCCATGGAGATGCGTGGTCATGGAGCTCTGGTACACCGAAAAACATTCGGAACATGCCGGTTTCACCCTTAAGGTGTCGAAAACCCTCTTTTCGGGCGAAAGCGAATTTCAGAAACTCGAAATCGTCGAAACCCCGGAATACGGGCGGATGATGCTCCTCGATGACTTGGTTATGGTCACCGAACGCGACGAGTTCATCTATCACGAGATGATCGTCCATCCGGCCCTGTTCACCCATCCCGACCCCAAAAGGGTGCTGGTGATCGGCGGCGGCGACGGCGGCTCCATCCGTGAAATCATGAAACACCCGGGAGTCGAGCAAGCGGTGCTGTGCGAAATCGACGGTCTCGTCATCGATAAATCGATCGAACTGCTGCCTTCGATGGCCTGCGACATCAACGGCAGCAACCCGCGAGTACATGTGAGGGTCAGCGACGGCTTGGTCTATCTCCGCGAGCATCAGAATGCCTTCGACGTGATTCTGGTTGACTCCACCGACCCGGTCGGCCCGGCGGAAGGGTTGTTCGCCAAGGACTTCTACCGCCTGGTCTTCGGCGCTCTCAAGGAAGACGGCCTCATGGTCGCCCAGACCGAATCCCCCTTTTACCACGGGGAAATCCAGAAACACATGTATCGAAACCTGCGGGCCGTTTTTCCCATGGTCGAGATGTACCAGGCTTTCATCCCGACCTACCCGAGCGGTTTGTGGAGCTTCGCCTTCGCCAGCAAAAGGTATCACCCGATTCGCGATTTTCACCGCGAGAAAGCCCAAAAACGCGGTTTTTCCACCCGCTACTACAATGAAGACCTGCATCTGGGCGCCTTCATGCTGCCGACCTTCGTCAAAGAAAATATCGCGGAGTAAATACCGGGCAGGCCGCCCCGACATCCGCCCGAACATCATCATAAGCGCCATCCAGGAGAACTGCCCGATGAATCCGAGAACGACAGCACACTGGTCTGTGGAACATTCCGCCGCCCTTTATGGCATCCGTCGCTGGGGTGCCGGATTCTTTGACATGGATGCCAACGGCGATGTCACGGTCAAGGTCAAATTCCCCTCCGGCGAGGTCGCCGTCTCGCTGATGGAAATCGCCCGGGGCATCGGTCAACGGGATCACGCCATGCCGGTACTGCTGCGCATCGAGAACCTGCTCGACGCCCGTATCAGCTTTCTCAACGAAACCTTCCGCGCCGCCATTGCCGAGGCCGACTATCAGGGCGAATACCGAGGGGTGTTCCCGGTCAAGGTCAACCAGCAATGCCACGTCATCGAGGAGATCACCCACTTCGGCGCCCGCTACGGCCATGGTCTGGAGGCCGGCAGCAAGGCCGAGCTGGTACTCGCCATGGCCTCGCTGAAACCCGATGCCCTGCTGATCTGCAACGGCTACAAGGACGAGGAATTCCTCGATCTCGGGCTGCGCGCGGTGCGACTCGGCTACCGCTGCTTTTTCGTCATCGAATCGCCCGCCGAACTGGACCTGATCCTCGGCCGCAGCAAGGCCCTCGGGGTGCGCCCCCTGATCGGGGTCCGGGCCAAGGTCTACGCCAAGGTCGGCGGCCAATGGACTGAATCGAGCGGCGATCGCAGCAGTTTCGGGCTCAGTTCGACCCAACTGCTCGAAGTGTTCGAAAAGCTCAAAGACTGCGACATGCTCGACTGCCTGCAACTGCTTCACTGCCACCTCGGCTCGCAGATCCCCAATATCGCCGACATCCGCGCCGGAGTTCTCGAAGCCTGCCGTTATTACGCGGCGCTGGTCAAGGAAGGCGCGCCGATGGGTTATCTCGACTTCGGCGGCGGGCTGGCGGTCGACTACCTGGGGACCCAGAGCTCGGCCCACGCCCATTCGCGCAATTACGAACTGGTTGATTACTGCCGGACAATTATCGACGTCATCCGCGCCACTCTCGACGTTCAAGGCATCCAACATCCTCACATCGTCACCGAATCGGGGCGGGCCACCGTCGCCTTCTCGTCGGTGCTGATGTTCAACATTCTCGACGTCATGCATTTCGAAGCCGTTTCCCTGCCGGACACTCTCCCCGAGAAGAGCCACAAGCGACTCCGACACCTGTTCGATCTGTGCGACGACATCGACGACCACAACCTGGCCGACCGCTATACTGAAGCCATGGCCATCCGCGGCCAGATCCGCGACCTGTTTCGCCAGGGGCAGATCAGCCTGCGCGAACGTTCGCTGTCGGAGAATATCTTTCTGGCCCTGGCTCAGAGCATCGCCGCCCGCATCGACGGCCTCGACGAAATCCCCGTCGGTCTCGAAGGCCTGCGGCAGAGCCTCTCCGATATCTACTATGGTAACTTCAGCGTTTTTCAGTCGCTTCCCGACACCTGGGCCATCGGCCAGATTTTCCCGATCGTCCCCCTGCACCGCAACAACGAGGCGCCGACCCGCGAGGCCATCATCGCCGACCTGACCTGCGACAGCGACGGCAAGATCGACACCTTCATCACCGGCCGCGGGCTCCGTCCCACCCTCCCCGTGCACGCCATCCACAAGGAGGAGGATTACATCCTCGGCGCCTTCCTCGTTGGGGCCTACCAGGAAACCCTGGGCGACCTGCACAACCTGTTCGGCGACACCAACATCGTCAGCGTGCGCATCAACGAAGACGGCAGCTACGACGTAATGAAAGAAATCATCGGCGACAGCATCGCCGACGTGCTCAGCTACGTCGAATACAACCCGCAGACCCTGTTCGAAAACTTCCGCGCCATCGCCGAAGCCGCGGTGCGGGAAAAACGCATCTGCGTCAAGGAACGGCAGCAGATCCTCAACGAGTTTTCCGCCAGCCTGCAGGGGTACACCTATTTCGAAAAATAGCGATCGATCCGGGACCTGACCGCTCATGGAGGCTTGCAGGGGTGGCAAAAAACCGCTGATCTCGGTTTGACAACCGACGGGTGCTACGGTAAAGAGAAAACTGGCAATTTCTTCCGCCGGCCGTTCTTTTCTCGGCGGTCAACCTCATTCCCAGACGGTGCCGACCATGACCCTGAAACGTACCCTGCCGCTCCTGTTGCTGCTGTTGACCTCCTTTCCCGCATCCGCCGACTCTCTCGACATCGTCCCGTTCCAGACTGGCAACAGAGCGCCGATGACGCAGATCTTCGGGCTGCCGACACCGGGCACGGCCATCCTCCTTGAGTCCGGTCAAACCGCCACGGAGCTCGGATTAGACACGGCGCAGAACTTCAGCAAGAACACCAGCGACGACGAGGTGTCCTTCTTCGACGGCGAAACCTACCGTTTGAACCTCTCCCTGCGCCGGGGCCTCCTTCCCCGGCTCGAAGCCGGCATCGAAATCCCCTATCTGTGGCACCGCGGCGGTTTCCTCGACGGCTTCATCGAAGGGTTTCACGACACCTTCGGCCTGCCGCAGAGCGGTCGCGACAATCACCCCCGCGACCAGTTGCGCTACAGCTACATCAGGAACGGAAAACAGGAAGTCCTGGTGGACGAAACCGCCGAGGGGCTGGGGGATATCCGCCTGCGCGCCGCCTGGCAGATCAGCCGCTCGGAAGCCGGCCCGCCCCGGGGAACGGCACTGCACGCCGCCCTCAAACTGCCCACCGGCGACAGCGACGACCTGCTCGGCAGCGGCAGTACCGATCTAGCACTCTGGCTGAGCGGAACCCGTGGCGGAACCTGGGACGACATGGCCCTGGCCCTGTTCGGCCATATCGGCATGCTCGGCC
>MHXM01000114.1:0-484 GCA_001825565.1 Desulfuromonadaceae bacterium GWC2_58_13 | reverse complement strand
GAGGAGGAACAGCGCAACCTGATCGGGTTCGCCATGCTGGGGGGCGGATGGCGACCCTTTTCCTGGCTGGTGCTGAAACTGCAGCTCGACGGCCATACCCCCTTCTACGACAGCGATCTGCAGGAGCTCGGCGAGGTCGCCGGCCTGATCACCCTCGGCGGCGATGTCGCCCTGGGCGAGCAAACGGTGCTGGAACTGGCGCTCACCGAAGATATCGCCACCGACACGGCGCCGGATGCGGTGTTCCGCCTGGCCCTGCGCAGCCGGTTTTAATCAGATTACTATTTATGATATGATCCCGGTCGTGACCTTATTTGCGAACTTGAGTCGCACGGTTGGCTATGTTAGTGTTTCATCGACAAGCAACCTTACAAGGAGAGGCCATGCCACAAAATATCAACCTTTCCAAAATTCTCATTGCCGACTTCTGTCAGCGTTACCATATAAGAAAACTTTCCCTCTTCGGGTCAGTTCTTCGGGATGA
>MHXM01000113.1:18337-25031 GCA_001825565.1 Desulfuromonadaceae bacterium GWC2_58_13 | reverse complement strand
AGATGCCCGACGCCCCGGCGGCGCGCAACTCGGCCAGGGTCTTGCCGCGCAAACCCCAGTTCTCAGGGGGAATCTCCTCGATAACGACATGGGTCGAGGCGGGATTCTTGTCCAAAATTTTCATGAGCAGATCGGTTATGCCCTCGATCAGTTGCGCCTTTTGCTCTGGCGTGGCCCCGGTGGTAATCTTGACGCTGACAAACGGCATACGATCTCCTTGCAATGAGCTAGAGGTGAAAACCAACCCTATCAATATTACCCGATCGTCAGGACAACGCAAAAGACCGGGCCCCCGGACCCGGTCTTTTGCGTTGGAAATTATCGGACCAGATCAAATGGCACCCGGACTACTCTTCTTTCGGGATCTCGACCCGGCACTCTTTCATTATTTTCGCCACTTCGTCGTCGTTTAATTCCTTCAGCATGAAGCTGCCATCCTCCCCTCTATCGATGTTGGTCAGGCCCGGATGTTTCTTCTCGATCTGTTCCAGTTTCAGCGCCTGGTTTCGAATCAACGACAGCAGCTTGCGGTTCTTCATTTCCAGATCGTACTTTTCAATCGCCGAGCGGATCGCCAAAGTGAGTTCGGTGTCGTTCCAGGGCTTGAGCAGAAACCGGTAAATCTCCCCCTGGTTAACCGCGGTCATCGCCGCCTCGATGCTGGCTTGTCCGGTCAAGGTAATGCGCACCACCTCCGGGTGCTGCAAACTGATGATGGAAAGGAACTCGGATCCGCACATATCCGGCATCCGCTCGTCGGAAACCACCACCTTGAACTTGTGCTGTTCTATCAGTTTGAGCCCTTCGGCGGCACACTCGGCCACATACACGTCCAGATCTTCATCGATAAGCGATCGCTGCAGAGCCTTGAGCACCGAAACCTCGTCGTCGACCAGCAAAATGTTACTTTTCATACAGATGATCCTTTCTCGCAACCGAACTCAGGACAAAGATTTGGGATTTCCGCAATAAGCACATATCCGCCAATCTTCTTCCATGACTCCGTTGCAGTTGCGACAGATATTCTGTTTAAATGCACCGCAATACGGACAAAACAGAAATTTGATATCGATGGGCTGATGACATTGCCCACATTCCCGTTCGTTTTTGATTTGCGGTCCGATTACTCTCAGTAGTTCATCCAGGGTGGTTTCTCCGCTGCGAACCTTTTCGACCCCATCTTCAATCAGAGTTCGCATGCCGCCGGCCCGGGCCATTTCGACGAGTTTCGATTCCTTGTATCCTTCCGAGATCATGCTTCGGAAGTCTTCATTCATGACGAACATTTCGTAGATCCCGGTGCGACCGAGATAACCGGTGTTGCTGCATCGGGGGCAACCGACGGGACGAAACACCTTCCCCCCCAGGCTTTCAGCGGAAATTCGAAGCAGGTGCAGGTGTTCCGGCGAAGGCTCATCTTCGGCCTTGCAGTGCTTGCAGAGTCGGCGCACCAGTCGTTGAGCGACGATTCCTTCAAGGGCAGAGGCAATCAGATAGGAGGGAATACCGATGTCGATCAGACGGGTGATCGAGGCGATGGAGTTGTTGGTGTGCAACGTGGTCAGAACCATGTGTCCGGTCAGGGCCGCCTTGAACGCCACATCGGCGGTTTCCTTGTCGCGAATTTCTCCGACCAGAATGACATCGGGATCCTGGCGCAGGGTGGAACGCAGAATCGAAGCGAAAGACATGCCGATCTTTTCGCGAACCGAAACCTGGTTGGCCTCTTCGAGAAAATATTCCACCGGCTCTTCGATGGTCTCGAAGTTTCTGCTGCGATCGAGCATTTCGCCCAGAATGGAATAGAGCATGGTGGTTTTGCCGCTGCCGGTGGGTCCGGTCGCGATGATGATCCCCTGCGGTTTCTTGATCAGAGTTAAAATACGCTGGAGATCGGCGTCGAGCAGACCCAGATCCTTGAGCCTTTTTACCGCGGAGCTCTTGTCGAGAATGCGCAGCACCACTTTTTCCCCGTTGATCGACGGCAGGGTGGAAACGCGCAGGTCGACCAGCCGGGTTCCCGATTTGACCGAAATACGTCCGTCCTGGGGGATGCGCCGTTCGGAGATATCGAGCTTGGCCAGAATCTTGATCCGGGAAATGGCGGCGGCATGCAATTCGGCCGGGATGCGCAGCTTGTCGTGCAAAATGCCGTCGATACGAAAACGGATCAGGGAAAATTTGGTTTTCGGCTCGATATGGATATCGCTGGCCTGATAGCGGATGGCTTCGGAAATGATCGCGTTGACGATTCTGACGATGGGCGGGACTTCCGAGGAGTTGATAAGCTCCTCGACATTGACCGTGTACTCGTCTTCCTCGATGACGATGTCGATTTCGTCCATCGGATCAAACTCGGAAACGTCCTCGATATCCGCGTTCCGGGCAAAGCCGGGGTCGCCATGGACTTTCTGCAGCTGATCCCGGATTTCCGAGCTGCTGGCGATCACCGGAATGACCTTGAACCCGGTCATCAAGGCCAGATTGTCGATCTTGTAAATGTCCGACGGGTCGGCCATGGCCAGAGTCAGTTGCCGCCCCTCCAGCTTGATGGGAATAATCCGGCTTTTCTCGCAGAGATCGCGGGGGAGAAACCGGGCGACTTCCGGAGCGATGGGGGTCTCGCGCAGATCGACCGACTCCAGACGCAATTGGTGCTGCAGCGCCCGAATCACCTTCGCTTCGGTCGTCAGGCCGAGCCGGACCAGGGTATCGATGATGAATTCGCCTTGCTGCCGGCTTTTTCGGGCATTATCGAAATCGGGACCGGTGACTTGCCCCGCTTTCGTCAGTATGGTCCCCAGAATGCCGCTGCTGTCGGCGACCCGGGCCGCATAAGTTTTGATTTTCTCCTGCTGCTGCCGGTTGACCTCCTTAAGCTTTCGATTCTCCTGGATCAGCACGTACTGCTGCAGAGCCAGACTGACCGTCAGCCGCAGATCCTCGTCATTCCAGGGTTTGGTGATGAATTTGTAAACCGCCCCTTCGTTGACCGCGCCCATGATCGACTGCACGTCGGCAAAGCCGGTCAACATGATGCGGATCACCGGCGGCCAACGCTCCTTGATCTGCTTGAGCAACTGGGCTCCGGTCATCCCGGGCATCCGGTGATCGGAAATCACCAGCTGAACCGACTCTCGTTCGAGAATCTGAAGCGCCTCTTCACCTCCTGAGGCGGTAAGAATCTGGTAATTTTCGTCCATGAAAATCCGCCGCAGAGCCTTGAGAACACCCTCCTCATCATCCACGAAAAGGAGGGTGAAACCTTTCTGCGGTTGGCGGCCGGTCTCCTCGGCGAAATCGGGCTGAGCAGCCTGTTCCGGGGGCGGCTCTCCGGCCGCCGAACGAAAGAGTCCCGCGAATTTACTCATTTGTCGCTCCTGACCGTGGGCAACTCGATAATAAAGGCACTCCCGCGACCTTCCTGGCTTTTTACGGCGATGGTCCCGCCGGCCGTTTTCACGGCGTCGTAGGCGACCGTCAGTCCCATGCCCATGCCCTGGCCGACCTGACGGGTCGTAAAGAAAGGTTCGAAGATGCGATTGCGGATCGCTTCGGGAATACCCGGCCCATTGTCGATGAACGACAGGCGGACGCCGGCCCCGAACGCTTCGGTCCGGATCAGCAATTTCAAACCGCCCTGCCGGCACTGCAAAGCATTGCGGATAAGGTTGAGAAATGCCTGGCAGAGCAACCCGGCGGACCCCTTGACATCAGGCAATACACCGAACTCCTTGACTATTTTTACATCGTCCGGAATCTCCGCCGCAATCACGCTGAGGGTGCGTTCCAGCTCGTCATTGATCCTGATCGAGCCGGAGCCGGTGTCGTCCACATGGGAAAACCCACGCAGATCGGCGACGATCTTCTTGACCCGTTCGGCGCCGGAAATGCTGTGGGTGAATAGTTCGTCCAGGTCGGCCATGACAAAGTCCAGCTTCAACTCCCGCCATTTCGACTCGGCGCCCAGACGCAGGGCGGCGGGCATCTGGCCGGACCCTGCCGAAGAACGATAAAATTCCAGCATCTCGGAAAATTTTCCCACATACTTCCGCAAAGTTTGTAAATTGCTCAGGATAAACCCCAAGGGATTATTGATTTCGTGGGCCACCCCGGCGGCCAGCTGGCCCACCGAGGCCAGTTTTTCCTGTTGCAGCATGCGGGCATAAGCCCGTTTCAACTCGTCGGTCCGCTCCCGGACCCGCACTTCCAGGGATTCGGCCAGATCCCGATATTGTTTTTCCGAAACGGTCAACTGCCGGTTGATTTCGACCAGCTCATCGTACGACTGGTTGACCACCTTGGTATGAATTTCGGTCGTCAACATCCGCTTGAGATTACCGCTGATCAGACGATTGAGAGCGCCGCTGACGATTTTCAGCATGGCATTCAGGGCTTCGGGATCGACGCCGTCTCCGACCAGGCAGACCTTTCCCACGGGCTCTCCTTCGAGCATCAGCGGCGCCGAGAAAACCCCTGCCGAAGTCGACAGGAAAACGAAATCCCCAGGGGCGGCGCCGGCACGCCACAGGGGAACCTCGGCCTCATCGACAATCATTGCCGAGCCGACGCCCGCCAGAATCGCACTTTCAAGCATCGGCATGACATCGTCCCGGGACAGGATATCGGTAAGGCGTTTTTCTTCGCCAACGACAAAATCTATAAAATCTCGCCCATCCATAGGGTCTCCGCGCGGTTAAATCGAAGGGGCGCCGGTGCCGCCCGGCAGGCGAACCAGTTGCTTAATAAAGCCGCCCCGGTCCAGTCCGTGGCGCTGCAATAAACCATGCTTTTTATCGATCGAATCATAGACCCGTTCGGCAAGACAACAGAAGGTTTCAACCACTCCGGCGCCATTAAGCGCCGAAGCCAAAAAAACCGGAATGCCGGTCTGCGACCATACCCTCCGGATATCCTCTTCGGTGAGGATGTCGGTCAAGTCCCGTTTATTGTACTGAATCACCAAGGGGATTTTTTCGATATCCAGGCCCACCATCTCCAGGTTCTTTTCAAGATTTTCAAAACTATTAAAATTATTCATGGTTTCGACCGTCTGCGAATCCGCGATAAACGCTACCCCGTCGGCACGCTGAAGAACGGCCTTGCGTGTCGCATCGTGTTTGACCTGTCCCGGCACGGTAAATACCTTGACCTTGATTTTCAACCCACTGGGCGCGACCAGAAAAAACGGCAGCAGGTCAAAATAGATAGTCCGGTCATCCTTCGTGTCCAGCACCATCAGGTCACCCCGCCCCTGCTGGTCGAGCAATTCATGAAGCTGCAACAGATTGGTGGTTTTGCCCGACAAGGCCGGTCCGTAATAGACCAGTTTCAAAACCATCCGGTTTTCTGTTTCATCGTATTCAATCATATTTTTTCCCGGACGCCATTGCCTCCGACCTGTTCGGTTCAATTGGAGAGCGATGCGCCCACATCAGTCATTTTCGGTTATCGGCAGGCTGATGGCAAAGGTCGTCCCTTTGCCGACTTCACTCGCCACCCTGATTTCACCCTTGTGCTTTTTGACGATATCGTAAGCGATGCTGAGCCCAAGTCCGGTTCCTTTGCCTACCTCTTTAGTGGTGAAAAACGGTTCGAACAGGCGGTTCAGATGCTCCGGCGCAATGCCTGAGCCGTTGTCCGCCACCGTGATCATCACGTTCTCGCCCTGT
Source organism: Desulfuromonadaceae bacterium GWC2_58_13 (assembly GCA_001825565.1). Taxonomy (GTDB): domain Bacteria; phylum Desulfobacterota; class Desulfuromonadia; order Desulfuromonadales; family Trichloromonadaceae; genus Trichloromonas. The sequence goes on along the minus strand of MHXM01000113.1, from coordinate 19,359 downwards.
CGCCAGGTCCGTACGACAATCTCGCCATTTTTTTCGATGGCATGGGCTGCGTTCACCAGCAGATTCATGAAGACCTGGTTCAACTGCTGTGGAAAACAATTGATCATCGGCAGATCGCCGTATTCCCGCTTGAGCTCGGCCTTGTACTTGATCTCGTTCCAGACGATATTGATGGTGCTTTCCAGGCAGTCGTGGATATTGATGCGCGACTCTTCCGCTGCGTCAATCCGGGAGAAACTTTTGAGATTCTGAACGATTGCCTTGACCCTCTCGGCCCCTTCGAGAGATTCGGCCAGCAGGTCCTTGAGATCGCCGAGAACGTAATCGACCCTCAGCTCCTTGCGCTTTTTCGCGGCAGCGGACAAAACCGTTTCCGCGCCGGGAAGTGTGGAATAAAGTTCGGTCTGCGCCTCGATAAAATCAACCAGCCGCTGGGTGTGTTTGCCGAGGCTGACCAGATTGCTCGAAATAAATCCCATCGGGTTGTTTATTTCATGGGCAACCCCGGCCGCCAGCTGGCCGATCGAGGCCATTTTCTCTTTTTGCAGCATCTGCGACTGAGCCATCTTGAGGTCGCCATAGGCCTTCTCCAGCCTCTTTTTCTGTTTCTGCATCAGGGCATTCTGCATCTCCTGCTGCAAGGCCATGTCCCGCGTCCTGGCCAGTGCATCTTCCACGGCGTCCTGGGCCTTTTTGCGATCGGTGATATCCAGGCCATACACCGCAACTTGGGCCAGCTCACCGCGACGGTTCATAATCGGTCGGGCGCAGAGCTCCAAAAATTTTTGCTCTCCCCGGGCATCGACGTGAACCTGCTCGACCACCACCGGCCGTTTTTTCTTTTTCACTTCAAGAATGGGGCAACACCAGTCCGCTCCCCCGTCCATGGGCAACATTTTCCGGTGAATCAGTTCATGACAGGTGCTGGCTTCGCCGGGATACAATTCCCTGAAAGCATCATTGGCCATGACAATGTGAAAGCTAGAGATATCAATCACGAAAAACGGGTGAGTGATGGTATC
>MHXM01000113.1:17847-18171 GCA_001825565.1 Desulfuromonadaceae bacterium GWC2_58_13 | reverse complement strand
AGCGAGCCGAGAGTCAGGGCAACGGTCACAAGCCGGAGCACCCACTGATTTTCAACCGCACTTATTCCCAGGTGGATGGTTCCAAGTCCATTGGGCACGGCAACCGTTACGGGTCGCAAGTCCGCGTCCATCGCACCAGCTTCGAGGACGCTTTGCCTGGCCACCACCAGCCCGTATCGATTCTTGATCCGCAGATATCCGATATCGTTCCCGCCGATCCACTGCCGGTCCAGATAGTCCTGCAAAAAGGCATACCGTTCGCCCACCATGGCTTCGGCAACCACCGGCGACAGCTCCCGGACCAACATCTCGCCCCGACGCTCC
>MHXM01000113.1:16112-17814 GCA_001825565.1 Desulfuromonadaceae bacterium GWC2_58_13 | reverse complement strand
CGCGTCAGAACGACCACAACTGCCGCGACAAGCAGTGTGGCTATCGACAAAGGAAGAGTTCGCGGCTCAGGGTTGACCTTACTCATACTGCACAGTTCTCCAGCGTGCGACACAGGGTAAAACGGGGGGCACACCGACAATCGGTAAAAGTCGTTTTTCGGACACCTTCCCCGAAGGAAAAACGGCTCGAAATGCACAACCCCGAATTGTCGACCGGTGTGACGCCGATTATGTCAAGAGTTTGAACAACGGCCGGCTGAACTTTGACAGAGCGGCCTGTTTACCGGGGTTTTACGATTTTTTCCGGGTCATTCCGGATCGGATTAATTCAAGGAGTTGTCGATGAAATTCGGCCGGCATATCCTGGATGTTTTCGGTGACCCGGTCACCATCGGCAAACCGCATGATCACCTTGCGCCCATCCTGTTTCTCGAATAGCGGTTCCAGCATCCGACCATTTGCCCAACGAAAGGTGTAAGCTCCTGGTTTTACTTTATCCTTGAGTATATATAACGCCTTCACCACGGCCAACTGCTGAAGGTGGACTTCCCTTTCATGTTTCTCGAACAGAGGAATAACCAGTTTGGCAATAACGGCCATCCCGGTTGCGACGAGTATCAACATGAATGGGAGAGAAAGCATTGAAACCCTCCTCGGAATACGGGCAAAATGCACCGGGAGTAAAAACCGCCAAGACCCCACTGGTTAAACATGCAATAGGTACACCACAAATAATAGCGGTTCGTTGCCGACGCTCTGGCCACTCCGATGCTCGACTGCAATTGACCGGATGTTCGCAACGGACGCCGGTTACGGAGCATTCGTGAAACAATGTTGTTTCACGAACATTCCGGGTTTGCCGAAAATGCATATGCAAGACATTGATCTTTAATAGCAATTAAGGATGCAAAATTCCGCTTGCGTTTTCCACCAAAGAGCGTAGATTGCCCCGCCGTGCTGCTTCAGCACCTATTTCAATCAACGGAGGTAAATAATTTATCATGAAAAAACTCATTCTGCTGCTCTGCCTGGCCCTGGCCATGACCACCGCCTGCAACAAACAAGAAGAAGTAGCCGCCCCCGCCGCGGAGCAGGCTGCTCCCGTTGTCGAGCAGGCTGCTCCCGTTGTCGAGCAGGCTGCTCCCGTTGTCGAGCAGGCCGCTCCCGTTGTCGAGCAGGCCGCTCCCGTTGTCGAGGAAGCCGCTCCTGCCGTTGAACCGGAAGCTAAACCTGCCGATAAAGGCCTTTCGGGCGACCTGGAGTAAACGACCAAGTTTTATTTGTGAGCCTGCAGACAACCTGCAGGCTCACAAACATCTCCGCTCCACCCTCCATTCCTCATTGGCCAAGTTGTCCGGCGCGCCGCGCATGCCGGGCCGTTGCTTCCCGCAAGCAAAGCCACCGCCCGGGCACCATCCAAAATCACTCAAGAACAGTTGTTTCAGGGATTCAGCAACCTGACAAATTTCACCGGGTGCCGGTGGTTGGGGAGAAATCATCCGAGGATGGTGGCCCGCCCAAGGTTATGGAAAAAGCATCGGCCAGGGAGTCGATCCGCCAAGGTTGCGGATCGGCCGTGGTGGTCTATGGCTCGCGGCTCCTGCCGGCCCACATCCGCGCCAGCACCCCGGTCAGCAACACCGCCAGCACCACCCGCAGGCCGAGCATGACCCAACCGTTGCCGCCGATGACGACAAAAATC
>MHXM01000113.1:10205-16101 GCA_001825565.1 Desulfuromonadaceae bacterium GWC2_58_13 | reverse complement strand
GACGACGGCGTGACAGGTGGCGAGAAACAATCCCATGAGAAAAAGTTCGCGGCGTGGCAGCCGTTTTTCCTGGGCAACCCGAATGATGATCCCGGCACCGTAGGCGATGCCGAGAAAAATTCCGGTGAAAAGCGGCACGGCGGCCTCGCGGCTGAGGCCCATGCCGCGCATAAGCGGATCGACGGCCCTCCCGACCCGGCGAAAGACCGGGAAATAACGCAGCACTTCGAACAAGGTTACCAGCGGGACGATGATCAGCAGCAGCTTGAAGGCGAGCTTGGCCGCCCCGAACAAGGCCGGATAGAGCGCCTCCATCAGCCCCCCCACAGGTGATGCAGAGCAGAGAGGAGCAGCCCGGCAGCGACGGCGATCGCCAGCCGGAAGACGGTCAGCAGACCGCCGCGGGCTCCGGTGCTGCGGAGAACTCCGCCTTCGATCACGAGATTGTGGGCAATCCCCATCATCAACCCGCATTGGGTCACCTGCCAGGGAGTCAGATCGAGGGGCGCCATGATCGCAATGGCGGCATAGAGATTGAGCAGGAAGGCGGCGATAAAGGCAAAGGCCGCCTCCCCCGGCAGACCGAAGAGGGTCATCACTGGGGCAAACAGCGAGCCAAGCAGATCGATGACCGGAGTTCCCTTGAGCAGATCAACCAGCACATACAAGGGAAGCACGAATTTGAACAGCTTGAGGGAGGTTTGTAAACCGCACGCAAGCCCGGTTCGAATCCGGGTCGGGATATCGGGAATGACTTCGTTCACGGACAACTCACGGCAAATACTGGTAACGGAATGAGGGGACGAGCAGTTCGGCGGCGCCCCGTTCGATCAGCGACAGCTCCCGCGTCAGGGGCGCGGTCGCCGCATAGATATTTTCGGCATAACTGCCGGGTCGCCGGTAAATGACCACCTTGGCCTTCTCGACCCCGGCCAATTGTCGCAAAAGCGCAATCGCATCTTCAAGATAGCCAACCTCGTCGATAATTTTCAGGCCGCGAGCCCCGGCCGCATCGAAGATGCCGCCACGAGCCATCTGCTGCAGAGTGCCGGGTTTGAGTTCGCGGTTTTCCTCGACCAAGGACATGAACCGCTGGTGCAATCGGTCGGTAATCCCCTGCATCAGGGCGATTTCCTCGGGTTTGCCAGGACGAAGCGGCGACCAGAAATCCTTCAGGTCGCCACTCTTGACCGTTTCCTCGTCGATCCCCCATTTGTCGAGCAGGCCGGCAATATTGAATTTGAACGTAATGACGCCGACGCCACCCACCACCGCTGTCGGATGGGCGACAATCGCGTCGGCCGCCAGGGCCGCGTAGTAGCCGCCGGAAAGAGCTTTATCCATGACACAGGCGACCACCGGCACGTTTTTCTTATCGCCGAAGCGTTTCAACTCATGATAGAGAATGTCGCTCGCCGTCACCGAGCCGCCGCCGCTGTCGATCCGCACCAGCAGGCCAACCACATCGGAATCGGCCATGGCCTCTCGCAGTTCTTCCTTGATCCGGGGAATCAGGGGTGGGTCCTTGCTGAATTGATCGAAACCGACATGCCCGAGCGAGATGATTCCGGAGATGTCGACCATGACCAATTTGGCCCGTCCCTCTCCCTCAATCACCCGCTCTTCCACGCCCTGTACCGGTGTGGTCAACGGCACTTTGACAAACGCGCATCCCCCGAACAGCAACACCACCAAAAAAACCCAGGCTTTCATGACACCTCCTCGGCACTCTTCGAGCCACCGCCGGCCTCGCGTATTGACTTTGCCCCGGACCGACTCTATAGTTGGCCCCCATGAGAGATATTTTTATAGCCGATGCCCACCTGCTCGATCCGCGGGACGCCAACTACCGCCAACTGCTGAAGTTTCTGGACTCCCAGCGGGGGCGGGTACGCACCCTGTTTCTGCTCGGCGACATTTTCGAATTCTGGATCGGCTACCGTCACACCGTTTTCGCCCCATACGTACCGTTGCTCGACTCCCTGCGCCAGCTGCACGAACAGGGAACCCGGATCGTCTACGTCGAGGGAAATCACGATTTCCACCTCGGCCCCTATTTTGAAAAGGTTCTGGACTGCCGGATCCTTCCCGATGGTGGAGTCATCGAGCTGGATGGAGAGCGGATCTACATCGCTCACGGCGATCTGATCAACCCCGACGACAAGGGCTACCGGCGGTTGCGGCGGGTTCTCCGAAGCCGCCCCCTGCTCTGGCTGTCGCACCTGCTGCCGCCGGACTGGGCCTGGGCCATCGCCCGCTGGGGCAGCCGCGCCAGCCAGCAGAGCCATAAAGAAAAAAACGGGCGTTGGGTACCGGAGCAGATGCTCGACGACCACGCCCGCAGACACTTTCAGGACGGCTGCAGGGCGGTAATCACCGGCCACTTTCACACCCCCCTGTACCGGGCCACTCCCGAAGGCAAGATCCTCATCTCCCTCGGCGACTGGATCGGTCAGTATTCCTACGCGGTTTTTGAAGACGGCGTCTTTTCCCTCGAAACCTTTTCCCCCGGCGATTGACCCGCTTCCTCGTCCCGCTTGACAATCATTTTCCGCACCAGGTCCTGCAGGGTCAGTTCAGCCAGGGCATTGCGGCCGGCCGCATCGATGGCCTCCTCGATCTCTCGCACCACCGCCCGCTCCGGCGTACTTCTCAGGCGAGTGTAATTAACACCATCCTGCTTCAGCCCCTGCAACAGGTCATGGACCGTCAACATATCCAGCGCCCGCCCCGGTTGGTAGACTTGGCGATCCTGCCGGCCGTCCCGAACTTCGGACAGAAAACCGAGCCGAACCAATTGCTGCAGGATGTCCTGGGCCAATCGCGGCGGCAGATCCAGGCCGGCGGCCACCTGCGCCGAATCCCAACCCGGCGTCCCTCGATAAAACGGTTCGGACACAACCAGCATGACGGTCAGCGACACCAGTTCGCGGCTGGCAAAGTTGACGTCCGAACCGCGAATGTCGCTGGGAAGCAGATGCAGATTCTGCCAGGCATAGGCCATTTCGACCCCGAGCAAAACAATCAACCAGCTGACATAGAGCCATACCATGAAGATCGGCAGTGCCGCCATGGTTCCGTAAATAGCATTGTAGCGACCCACCCCGACCTGAAAATGAACATATCCCCACTGGGCCAACTGCCATAGAGTTCCGCCGAAAATGCCACCGATCAACGCCGCTTTGACGTTGACCCGGGTATTGGGCATGAAGATGTACAGAATGGTAAAAGCGATCCACATGCCAACATAGGGGATCGATTTGAACAGCACCAGAATCAACGGCCCGAAGTAGGTATTCTCCTGCAAGTGGGTAACCAGTTGGTTGCTGGCCAGCGACGAGGTCATGGAAATGGCCGCCAGCACAAACACCGGACCGATGGTCACCACCGAAAAGTAGTCGGCGAACCGGCGCAGCAGCGGCCTGGTTTCGTCAACGCCCCAAATTCGATTGAAACTTTTCTCGATATTGGAAAGCAGGGTAAGTACCACAAACACCAGGGCGACCACACCGACGACACCAAGACGGGCGACGTTGGTGTTGTCGATATAGCTGATGATCTGGCTGACGATCTCCTCGGTCCCCAGCGCCAGATGCTGGATAATCAGCGGCTCCAGGGTGTTCTGCACGCCGAATCCCTTGAGCAGGGCGAACATCAGGGCCAGCAGCGGGACAATAGATAGAAGAGTCGTATAGGTCAGAGCCGAGGCGCTCAACATGCAGCGGTCGGCAAAAAAACCATGGATCACGGCGGTGCCAACCCGAACCTGCCGCAAAAGAAGCGATTGAAACCAGGACAGTCGATTGGCTTCGATAGTCCACAAATCATGCTGCAGAAAATATCTGATTTTGTTCAAACGATCGCCGAGAACCGACATGGAACCTCCGTAAATGGTCAGACAAGTTGCATGTCCGGGCATGGATCATATGTTCATTCAGGTATGGAAGTATAAGGGGGCCATCCGCCTATGACAAGCCGCCAAACCAGCGATCAGAGTTCGAGCAGCAGGGATTCGGCAATCGTAACACGATCTTCGGCGGGCGCGCCGTCAGGAAAGGCCTCGGAGACAAACAGGCCGTTGATGGTGGTGAGGATGGTATTGAGGAGCTCAAGATCGATGACCGCTGTCGCCGGCAAGGAATCGAGGCCTTTGAAGTTTTCGGGACAAGTGTCGATGAACCGCTCGCCGTCGCGATCGCCGAACAGCGGCAAGCCATGGGTACGGCAGATGATCGGTCGCGCCGGATACAACAGACACCGGCTGTTTTCAAGAAGCGGACAGGGTCCGTCAGGGGTCGCTTGCCGGGCCCGCCGGCGGATGGATTCAACCTCCTCATGGGGCAGTGTCTGAAGGGCCAGCGCCAGCGCTACCCCTTCGACCCAGAACAGGGAAAGATGCCGGCAGCAGGCGTCGCATCCTTTTCGACAGACAATCTGTTCCCGATATTTTTCCCCGATACCGGCACAGAGGGCATCCACTTTGGTCACCAGCTGCCGATAATTATCCAGGCTGTTCATCCAATTTCCCGTTCCCACGAAGTTACAGCGCGAAAGCGCCGCGGATGCCGTCGATCACGTATTGCACCGAAAGAAACGCCAGAATCAGCCCCATCAGGCGGGTAACAATGGCCGTACCCAGGGCGCCGAGCAGGCGAAGCAAGGTATCTGCCCGCAGCAGGAGCAGGCAGGTCACGACAAAAACCACAGCATTGCCAAACAACAGCGCCAAAAACGATTCCGCCGTGCGGGCATGTTCGGCAAAAATCAGGCAGGTGGCGATGGCCCCGGGCCCGGCCAGCAGGGGAAACGCCAGCGGGGTGATGGAAATATCCTCCTTGGTCTCGGCAATGCGTTCCTCGCGACGGCTGGTGCCGGTGCCGGTCGGCCTGCCATAGAGCATTTCGAGGGAGATCACGAACAACAACAAGCCGCCGCAGATGCGTATCGCCGGCGTCTCGATGCCGAAATAGGTCATCACGAAACGCCCGAACAGGATAAAGAAGACCAGCACCACGAAGGCCACCAGGCAACCGCGAATCGCCATGGTCTGGCGTTCCTGGCGGGTATTGTCCGGGGTGATGGCAAGGAATACCGGCAACCCCGCGAGGGGGTCGACGATAATGAACAACTGCAGGGCAAAAGCCGTAAAGATGTCGAAGGCCGCGTCCATGTGCCTCCCGCGCGCTAGCGCGAATGCAAGTTTACCATCCGGACCGGCAACCCGAGGGATTCGGGCGGCGCATCAAATGATGCGGCTTTGCCGACCAGCACCAGGTTCTGCCGGTCGGGGTGCAGGTACTGCCGGGCCACCCGCAACACATCCTCGGCCGTCACCGCGGCGATCTTGTCCCGATAGGTCTGCAGATACCCTTCGGGATAGCGATAATAATCGAGCCGCATCTGTTGGGTGACCACTTCATGGCTGTCGGCAAAAGCAAAAACGAAGGAATTGATCAGACTCTCCCTGGCCAGCGCCAGTTCTTCCGCCGAAACCGGTGTATTCCGCATCTCCTCCATGATCTTCCGCATCAGCGCGACCACCGCGGCGGTGGAACCGCTCTTGGTTTCACAGCCGGCGATAAAGGGTCCGGGAAGCCTGCGGCCGGGCTGAAAATAGGAATAGACCGAATAAGCCAGGCCACGATTGGAGCGAACCTCGCGCATGAGCCGGGAATTGAACCCGCCACCGCCGAGAATAAAATTCATCACCCGCAAGGCAGGCAAATCGGGATTATCTTTGTCGACGCCGATTTCCCCGAACAATATCGTGGTCTGCGGAATATCCTTTTCGGCGACCCATACCGCCGCCGGTCCGGCATCGACCAAGGGCGGGATCATCTGCACCTCGCCAGCCCCGGATTGCCAGGTACCGAAGATTTCAGTGAGCATCCTCAGC
>MHXM01000113.1:800-10198 GCA_001825565.1 Desulfuromonadaceae bacterium GWC2_58_13 | reverse complement strand
GCCGGTCGAAATCGCCGGTAATCCCCAGCCAGAGGCTATCCGGTTGCATGCTGCGTTTTTGTAACCGCAACAGGTCTTCGCGGGTGACCGCTTGCAGACTCGCCACCGTCGGAGTTCGTCCCAGGGGATGCTCGCCGTACAGAGCCCGCATCATGGCCCGTGAGGCCACCGACTCCGGCTCGTCATCCTGGCGCCGCACCAGTTCGATGGCTTGACGGCGAGCCAACTCGAAACGTTGCGGATCGAAAGCGGGACGACGCAGCACCTCATCGAGCATCTCCAGGCCTTCACGCAGATCGGTCCGCCGCAGGGAGAGTCCCAGGGTGGTGGCATAGGTATCCGCGCTGACGACAAAATCCGCCGCCATCTGTTCCAGGCGCCGATCAAAGGCATCCGGAGTAAGCCGGCCGGCCCCACCCGTCCGCAACAGGGCGGCAAACAGGTCGGCCAACCCGGTTTTGTCGGCCGGATCCGCGATGGACCCGGAACCGACCAGGGCCGACATCTCAACCAGGGGAAGTTCGTGGTCCTCGTGCAGATAGAGCCGGATGCCGTTGGGCAGCTCGACCTGCTCAATCACCGGGACCTCGAACTTCAGGGGCGCGAAGCGGAGCTGATCGGGGCGGACTGACGACGCCGAACAGGCGCCCAGAAACAGGAACAGCAGCGGTAGCAGATATCTGGCAAACGAATTCAAGGCTGCCCCCCTTTTTTGCTCAGAATGGCGACGGTACGATTTTCGGGAACGAAATAGGTTCTGGCCACGGCCAGGATATCGTCGGCAGTGATCCCGGCCACTTGCTCGTCATATTGGACCAGGTAACGCCAATCGCCGGCAACCGTCTGGTAGTAGGTCAGCATATGGGCGAGCCCGTCGTTCCCCTTGAGAAAACGCAGGCGGTCGGTCGCCAACCGGTTGCGGGAACGGATCAGCTCTTCGACATCGACCGGTTCGCTGGCCAGCCTAGCCAGTTCGGCATAAATGGCCTGTTCGACTTCGGCTACCGTGTGGGGATAGCGCGGTTCGGCGGAAATCATGAACAGGTTGGGATAGCGCGCTCCCGGCGCAGCCGAGGTGGAAACCGAGGCGGCGAGCTGTTTTTCCACCACCAGCGACTGATACAGACGGGAGGTTCTCCCCTGGCCGAGGATCATGTCGATCAGGTCGAACACATAGTCTTCCCGTGTGGGAAGAGTCGGTTTGTGAAAGGCGATTGAGACATTCGGTTCGGCCTCGAATTCGACCTGAATCCGCTTCTCTCCAAGTTGAGGGGGCTCCACCGCCCAGACCTGCGGTACCGGGACTCCCGGCGGGATGTCGGCGAAATACCGACCGACCATGGCCACGGTTTGCTCGAAGTCGAGATCGCCAACCAAAGCGATGACGGTATTCACCGGCGCATAATACTTGTGGAGAAAATCGCGGGTTTCGGTCAGAGACAGGTGCTCGATATCCGAATGCCAGCCGATGATGGGGTTGCGGTAGGGATGCACGGTAAAGGCTGCCGCCAGCAGATTTTCATAGAGCAACCCGGACGGGTTGCTGTCATAGGAGCGGCGCCGTTCTTCCTGAATCACCTCGCGTTCGGTAAAAAATTCGCGCAGCACCGCATTCTTCATCCGATCCGACTCAAGGGCGGCCCAGAGTTCGAGCTTGTTGGCCGGCAGCGAAATCAGGTAGGTGGTCAGATCCTTGCTGGTGAAGGCATTGTAACCGGTCCCTCCGTTTTCGGCGTAGATCCGCGAAAATTCATCCTTGACCACAAACTTTTTGTGCTGCTGCTGAAGTGCTTTCAGTTTTTCCCGCAGGGCGGCAATCTGCTCGGGATCCGCATCCTTGCCGGCCTTGAGGGCATCAAGCGCTTCGCCGGTTTGCTCAATGTCTTCGAGGATCGGCTTTTCCTGCCGATAATCGGTGGTTCCCAGGGTCTTGGTGCCCTTGAACAACATGTGTTCCAGCAGGTGAGCCACCCCTCGGGTTTCACTGGTTTCATGAACCGAGCCGACCCCGATGGTAATATAAGCGGCGAAAGTCGGCGAATCGTGGCGCTCGACCACCAGCAGCCGCAGACCGTTATCATAGGTATGTTCCCGCACTTTTTCGGCCAACGTCTGTGCTCCGGCGGCAGAAACCAGCAGCAGCAGAAACGCACCGATCCATAATCCCATCCGACAATGTTTCAACACCATGCAACTCCTTGTGAATACCTGGGTGGCGACAGATCATTAATGAATAAGATATCCGAGACTTCAGCATTCGGAAAGGTCAAAGTCGGCCAACCGGTAAGGTTCTCATAAAATATATAGAGCGATTATATACTAAACGGATTGAAGGGTCGACGGGCGCGGGAGAATAATTGTTGACCGAACGATCGATTGCAGACAGGGCCTTCAGTCTTTGATCCACCCCTCGGTACGCAGGTGACAAGCGCTCCAGGAAGGTTCCACGGACGCGTCGGATGGTGTTCTCGGAACAGCGAGCAGCGCCCCACGAACGACATCGTGCATCGATTCGACGAACTGCACCTTGATCGAATCGAGAATCGATTCATCGATGTCCCGAAGGTTTTCGCGGTTGCGCGCGGGGAGCAAAATAGACAAAACGCCGGCCCGGCGAGCGGCCAGGACCTTCTCCTTGACGCCGCCAATAGGAAGAATCCGTCCCGACAGGGTCAACTCGCCGGTCATGGCCACATCGCGCCGGGCCGGACGGCCGGTCAACAGGGAAATCAGGGCCGTGGCGATGGTAATGCCGGCGGAAGGGCCATCCTTGGGGATGGCCCCGGAAGGGACGTGAATGTGGATGTCGCTGGCCTCGAATACCTCGGCGGCGATACCGAAATCGGCCGCGTGAGAGCGGACAAAGGAAAGTGCGGCGCGGGCCGATTCCTGCATCACGTCGCCGAGGCTGCCGGTCAGGGACAGGTCTTTCTTGCCCGGCATCCGGGCGGCCTCGACAAAAATGATATCGCCCCCCGATTCGGTCCAGGCCAGCCCGGTGACGACGCCGACCCGATCCTCCTCGGCGGCCACATCGATGAAATATCGACGCGGACCGAGCAATCTATCGACCTCGGCCGGTGTCACCCGTGACGGAGTTGGCTGGCCCTGGGCCAACGTTTTGGCCATCTTGCGGCAGATTGAAGCGATTAAGCGATCAAGGGTTCGAACTCCGGCTTCTCGGCTGTAATTCTTGATGATGGCGACAACGGCCCCTTCCTCGAAAGTCAACGGATGCTTTTCAAGGCCGTTTTCCGCAATTTGCTTGGAAATCAGAAACCGGAAGGCGATCTGCAATTTTTCCTCGTCGCTATAGCCGGACAGGGGGATCACCTCCATGCGGTCGCGCAGGGCATGAGGCACGGGATCCATGACGTTGGCGGTGGTGATGAACATGACCCCCGAGAGGTCGAAAGGCACATCGAGATAGTGGTCGACAAAAGAGTTGTTTTGTTCGGGATCGAGAACTTCCAGCAGAGCCGAGGCCGGGTCGCCGCGAAAATCCTGGCCGATCTTATCGACTTCATCGAGCATGAACACCGGGTTATTGGCCCCTGACCGACAGATTTCCTGGATGATCCGTCCCGGCAGGGCGCCGATGTAGGTCCGTCGGTGACCTCGGATCTCGGCTTCGTCCTTAATGCCCCCCAGGGACATGCGGATGAACTTGCGCCCCATGGCCCGGGCAATCGACCGACCGAGGGACGTTTTGCCGACCCCGGGCGGTCCCACGAAGCAGAGAATCGGCCCCTTGGTGGTTGCCTTGAGAGAACGTACCGCCAGGTATTCGAGAATCCGCTCCTTGACGTCCTTGAGGTTGTAATGATCTTCGTTGAGCACCCGCTCGGCCAGGCCGATGTCGAGAATGTCTTCGGTCTTCTTGTTCCAGGGGACATTGCAAAGATACTCGATGTAGGTGCGGGACACGGTATATTCGGGAGAGGCCGGATTGATCCGTTCCAGGCGCGCCAGCTCCTTTTCGGCGACTTCGCGAACGTGCTCGGGCATGCCGCTGTCGGCAATCCGTTTTTTGAACTCGTTAAGCTCGGACTGCCGGGGGTCGACGTCGCCGAGTTCCTCCTGAATCTCCTTCATCTGCTCCCGCAGCAGGTATTCCTTCTGGGTTCGGCCGAGACGCTTGGCCACCTCGCTTTGCACCTCGCCGCGGACCTGGAATTTCTGCACCTCGGTGGTCAGCAGCAGATAGACTTCCTTGAGCCTTTCCAGGGGATCGAGAGTGCTCAACAAACGCAGCTGGGTACTCAGATCGAGCCTCAGGTAAACCGCGACCAGGTCGGCCAGATTGCCGGGGTCGTCGATTTTATCAATCATCTTGAGGACATCGCCCGGCAGGGGGCGCCCATAGGCCATGGAAATTTTCAACAGGGCATTGACACTCTGCACCAGGGCCTCGGCCACCAGGCCACGACGGTCGGGTTCTTCGAGCACCTCGACACGAGCCAGCAGGTACGGCTGAAACTGCACTTCTTCCAGAAGACGAACACGGTTGAGACCTTCGACGACAATCTTTCCCCCACCATCCGGGAACCGGAAAATCTGGTTGATGCGGCAGCCCGTGGCCACCGGGCTGAAGTCGGCCAGGCGCTCTCCGGGGCTGTTGCCCGAACAGGTGGCCAACACCAGCAATTGGTCGCCGTGCATGGCATCGTCGACCATCGCCATGGTTCTGGACGCTATGAACAACGGGAAAACCACGTGGGGGAAAACCACCTGATCCCTCAACGGGAAAACTGGGAGAATTTCAGGGATCAGGGGATGAAAAGGCATTTCCGGCTCCACAAGGCGCTCAATGGGATTCAGGGTCGACTTCGTGGATGGCCTTTTCGAGGATCTGGGGAAACTGTTCGGCAAATGACGGGTTGGAAACTGTCATAAATTGTTTCAGGGCCGTCAACTCCAGTCGGAGGTGGTCGACCTCGAGCCGCAGTTCGATCAAGCAGCGGTCGGTTTCAGCTCCGGCAAACCGGACCCTGTTCTGCAGACGGTCGATTTTTTCCTCAGGTGCAATCTCGTTCATAATGGATACTCCATGCAAGGTTCCGAACACTGTGGATCCATACGTGAGAACCGGCATCGGAAACGTTTTCCCTAAAACAATATCAACCGGATGAAAGGTGTCAAGACAGAGGCGCCGCCGACAACAAAGGTATCGACAAATACTTAATTCGAGCTTATCTTTAGCGAAATTGCGGCCGTTCACAGGGGAGGATCGAATGAATCGAAAACGGATTGCGGTATTGACCAGCGGCGGCGACTGTTCCGGAATGAATGCCACCGTCCGCGCCGTGGTGCGAGCAGGTCTGGCGGAAGGAGTCGAAGTTGTCGGCATCCTGAAAGGCTACCGTGGACTGATTGACGGCCATTATGAAATTCTGGGAACCCGTTCGGTCAGCAACATGCTCCAGCGCGGCGGCACCTTCCTGCAGAGCGCCCGCTGCCGCCAGATGATGGACGAAGCGGGGCAACACCTGGCGGCGGAAAACCTCAGGGGACTCGGCGTCGACGGACTGGTGGTGATCGGCGGCGACGGCTCGCTGCGCGGCGCCCTGGCCCTGCAACACCTCGGGATAAGGGTGATCGGCATTCCGGCCTCGATCGACAACGACATCCCCTTTACCGACATGTCCCTGGGGGTCGATACCGCTCTCAACAACATCATTCATGCGGTGGACTGCCTGAAAGACACCGCCTCCTCCCATGACCGCACCTTTGTTGTCGAAACGATGGGGCGCAATTGCGGATACCTGGCGGTGATGGCCTCGATCGCCAGCGGCGCCGAATACGCCCTGATCCCCGAAGTGCCCTACGCTATCGACGACATTTGCAAAAACCTGCGGCGGCGGTTCGAGGAAGGACGCAGTAATTCCATCATCATGGTCGCCGAGGGCGCGGGAAAGGCGCAGGAAATCGCCGATAGCATCAAAGACAGCATCGGATTTGAGACCCGGGTCATGATCCTGGGGCACTACCAACGGGGCGGCTCGCCGTCGGCTTTCGACCGCACCCTGGCCGCCCGCTTCGGGGTCGCCGCGGTTGACGCTCTGCTGGCCAACGATGGCGGCAAAATGGTCGGGCTTTCTTATGCGAGCATCAAACTGACCAATCTCGAACAAGTGATCCATGCCGGCCGGCGTCCGATCGATGCCGTTGTACTCAAGCTGGCCGCAACCCTCGGCATTTAAATACCTGGTGCACAGGGTTTTCCTTGGGCACCTCGGTCCCCCCCATTTGGCCTATACCAAGAAAAAATTCTCCGGCGGCTTGCGTAATCACATTTTTTGCCTACCCTTAGAGCTGTACGATGGGGAAACCTGTCGCTCCACCCCATCGATCCTCGTATCACCGGGATCGTTGAATTCAAAAAGGAGGCGGAACATGACCCGTCTAAAAGGGATTGAAGGCATTGGCGAAGAGTATTCCAAACGGCTGAAAGATGTGGGGATCATGTCGGTTCAGGCCTTGTTGGACAAAGGCGCGTTGCCTCAGGGCCGCCGCGAGTTGTCGAGAACTACCGGGATTCCCGAATCGCAACTGCTGGGCTGGTTGAATAACGCCGATCTGTTTCGCATTCGGGGCATCGGCGAAGAATATGCCGAACTGCTGGAAATCGCAGGCATCGACACGGTGCCGGATCTGGCACTGAGGAGCCCGGACAACTTGCACCGGATGCTCATAGATGCCAATGAGAAACGGCAATTGGTTCGTCAACTGCCCTCTCTCAATCAGGTCAAGAGCTGGATCGAGCAAGCCAAGCAGTTGCCCCGAGTCATTCACCACTGAATCATCGGTCGTCCCGTACCCGCCTCGGGATGACCGTTTTTCCATGGGCGGACACACCAACCTTTCTTTCTTCCCCGCCATCGATTAAACTGGACAGGCAGAATCCAGCGGCCAGATTCATCCCCCTGCGCTTTCCCCTCGGAGTGTTACTGATGTGGAAATCCGAAAGCCGCGGCTGTGGCAGAGTCGAACCGGCCATCCGGCAAATCCTGTCGCCGTGTCAGATTCGCTGCCCGATCAACGAAGACATTCAGCGCACCAACGTGCTGCTGTCGTTGCTTCCCAGGGATCTGCCGGCGGCGCGCGACGGCATCCTGCAGATCGGCGACTACCTGTATGAAAAAAACCCGCTGTTCACCATCTGCGGCTACGTTTGCGGCCTCTGCGAACTCGGCTGCAATTATTCGAGCAAAGGCGGCGCCATCCGCCGGCGTCTGCTGAAACGCTTCATCGCCGATCACTACCAGCAACATCTCGAACAGAAAAAACCGTTTGCGGGTCTCCCCGAGCGCGGCCGGGTCGCCGTGGCCGGAGGCGGCCCGGCCGGGCTGCTGGCCGCCTTCGACCTGAGCCGGCGCGGCTACCAAACGACGATTTTCGAAGCCGAGGAACGCCTGGGCGGGGCGCTCTGGCTGATCCCCGCCTACCGACTCCCTCACGAAACCCTGACGTCCACCATCGACAACCTGGTCCGTATCGCTCGGATCGAGGTGCGCTGCCACAGCCGCATCGGTTGCGGCGAACTGACCCTGGAAACGCTCAAAGAACTCGGCTTTCAAGCGGTATTCATCGCCAAGGGATCTCCTTCCCCGCGCATGCTGAGTTTTGCCGGGGAAAAACTCCAAGGACAAAACCTGTGCGGCGTCATGTTCGGCCACGATTTTCTCTACGAGGTCAGCCACGGCAATATCGTCGGCAATTATTTCAAAAACAGACGGATCATCGTCATCGGTGGCGGCAACGTCGCCTTCGATGTCGCCCGCACCGCCCGACGCCTGGGTGGCGACACCAGCCTGGCCTGTCTCGAATGCGAAGATAAGGACTCGCCGGACGGCATCCCCGCCGACGAGGACGAAATCAAGGGAGCCTGGGAGGAAGGGATCCATCTGGTCTACTCCCGGGGAGTGCGCAGGATTCTCGGCAGGAACGGCACCTTTCACGGCGTCGAAACAGTGCGCTGCCGACAGGTTTATGACGAACGAGGCTTCAATCCACGGTTCGACCAGGACGACCCTCGAATCATCGAGGGCGACGTGTTGATCATCGCCGTCGGCCAGGGGCCGGACCGGGACCTGCTCTGCCAGGAAGGGCTGCTCGACGACTCCGGCCACCTGGCCGCCGACCCGCTGACCCTGCAGAGCCTGAATCTGCCGCAGGTGTTCGTCGGTGGCGACATGCGTCGGATCGGCTTTATGGTCGAAGCCATGCAAGATGGCCTGGTCGCCGCCGAATCGATCGACCGGTTTCTGCGCGGCGTCGACCTGCACGAGGGCCGACAGCGGGAATACCAGGCCCAGGAAATTCCCCTGCGCCGTCATTATCGGCAGGAACCGGAAATCTGCTGGATCCCCCCGGAAAAACGCCTGCATTTCGAGGTTTTCGAGGAAGGCTTCGAGATCGGTGAGGCCATCGACGAAGCCCGCCGCTGCCTGGCCTGCGGTCCCTGCGCCTCCTGCAAGGCCTGCGTTTCGATCGGCATGCTCGAAACCCTGCCGGTGGTCGAAGTTGACGAACAACGCTGCTGCGGCTGCGGCATCTGCGTCACTGCCTGCCCCTACGGCTCGGCCCAGCCGCGCGTCAGCGGCGAAAAGGTGGTCTCCAGCACGGACCGCTTCAAGTGCAAGGCCTGCGGCCAATGCGTGGTTTCCTGTCCGTCGGCGGCCCGGCGCATGGTCGGCGACACGACGGCCAGCAAGGTGCAACAGGTGCTGAACAAGCTGGCCGGACGGGAGGAACAGCCATGAGTGGGCAGGAACCGAAACTGGTCTGTTTTTCCTGCAAATTCGGCTGGGGCTATGTGGCGGATCAGGGTTCGCTGGCGGCCGCCCTCCCCCGCTGGGTTCCGATCATCTGCAGCGGCAAGATCGAGGTCGAGACCATTCTGCACGCCTTCCGCGAAGGGGCCGACGGGATCCTGATTCTCGGTTGCCCGGACGGCCAGTGCCATTTTCAGGATGGCAACTACCAGTTGCAAAAGCGCATGACCCTGCTGGGGAAAGTGCTCGACCAATTCGGCATCGACCACCGCCGGGTGCGTACCGTCTTTGCTCTCGACCCGGAAGGAAAAAGCATCGTCAAGCGCTGCGCCGAAATGATCGGCGAGCTCCGCCTGCTCCCCCCTCTCGGCAAAAACGGAAAAGGCCCGGCCCATGGCGGATAAACCAAAATTTGCCATTTACTGGCTGGGCGCCTGCGGCGGCTGCGACCAGTCGATCGTCGACCTCAACGAGGTCCTGTTGCAGCTGGCCGACCAGGTCGAGTTCGTGCTCTGGCCCCTGGCGATGGACTTCAAATACGACCACATCCGCGCCCTCCCCGATCGGGCCATCGCCCTGTGTGTCCTGCACGGCTGCGTCCGCAACTCGGAACATCTGGCG
>MHXM01000113.1:0-791 GCA_001825565.1 Desulfuromonadaceae bacterium GWC2_58_13 | reverse complement strand
TTGCTGCGCGCCAAATCGCGGCTAGTGCTGGCTTTCGGAAGTTGCGCCTGCTTCGGCGGCACTCCCGCCCTGGCCAACTTCCGTTCGCGACGGGATATTCTCGACTGGGTCTACCGGGATGCGCCAACGGTGGACAACCCCGAAGACACCCGGCCCCAGACCTGCACCGAGGTGGACGGGATGCGGCTGACCCTGCCCGAGTTCTTCGATCATGTCTATCCATTACCCCAGGTGATCGACGTCGACTACACTCTGCCCGGCTGCCCGCCCCCCATCGACCTGATCGGCGCCGCCCTGCACGCGCTGCTGGCGGGAAAACTCCCCCCCAAGGGCTACGCCCTGGCGCCGCAAAAAGCCCTGTGCGACGTCTGCGCGCGCAACCGCTCGAAACCCTATCGGATGGAAATCACCGAGATCCGGCGGGTCCACGAAATCGAGGTCGACCCCGACACCTGTTTTCTGGCCAAAGGCGTACTCTGTCTCGGCCCGGCCACCCGCGCCGGCTGCGGCCAGACCTGCCTGCAAACCAACACCCCCTGCCGGGGCTGCTTCGGCCCAGTGGCCGGGGTCGAGGATGGCGGCGGCCGATTCCTGGCGGCGTTGGCCACCCTGCTGCAAGCCGACGGTTTCGACGACATCCAACGGGTCATCGAGCGCTTGGACGACCCGGCCGGTTACTTTTACCGCTTCACCCAAGCCTGTTCGATTCTCGGCCGACAGCCGCTCCAGGAGCCAGAGCATGACCCGGAAGATCACGATTAACCCGATCACCCGCCTGGAAGGGCATGGCA
>MHXM01000112.1 GCA_001825565.1 Desulfuromonadaceae bacterium GWC2_58_13 | reverse complement strand
ATGGTTGGAGTGAAAAGGCAAGGGTGAATTTAAGTTTTTCCTTTGAATAAAATCTGCCGGGAGGCTAATAAATGGATTCAGCGGGGATGAAGCTTATATGGATTAAAAAATAGTGGAAACGGAAATCTCATGAATAACATTTGCACTCCATGTTTGTTTATGCGATTTCGGGTGTGGGCGCGCATGACCTGCATTTACTTTTTTAAATTGGTTTGCTATAATCACGGGTCTGAGGGGGAGCAGTATGCAGCATAAATGGATAAGAGTATCGGGAATTCGGGATGTTATGTTGTTTCGCCTGGCGTTTTTAATGTTGGTCGGCCTGTGGCTGACGCTTGTTCCCATTTCGGTTCTGGGCGAGACGGTTGTTCAACCGGTCCGTTGCGTCGAGGTGGTTTCTACGGACAACGGGGGTAATCCCTTGTCCTATCCGTCGGCGTTGTTTTACGATGCAGAAGCTGACGAAATTTACGTCACCAGTCCCTTGAAAAACAAGCTGGTTCTCCTTACTTCTGATTATTTTCCTTATCTTTCGGTGGGCGCGGGACGCGGATTGAACAGCGTCAGTAGCTGTTTCGTCAAGGATGGCCGGCTCTATGCCTGCGTCGGGGCGGACCGGGATGACTCCCGTGGGCGGATCGTGATGCTTAATGGCGCTTTCCTGCCTGACGGCAAAATTTACTTTTCGGGGTTCGAAGGGGCCGATTCGTTTCTTCCTCGCAAAATATTGGTTGGTGATACGGGGAATATTTATGTGACGGGATTGACCGGGGCCGGGGTCGTGGTGCTGGATCCCGCCGGAAATTACCTGCGAACCATCGAACCCCGGGACGAGGTGCTCGGCGTTCCTGAACTGGTGTCGATCATTGCCATGGCGGTTGGAAATAATGGAAACCTGTATCTGCTCAGCGAGGGCATGGGGCGGATCTATGTGTATGACCGCAACGAAAAGTTTCTCTATAAGTTCGGCCAGAAGGGCGGCGAAGCCGGCAAGCTTGCCCGGCCCCGCGGGATTGCCGTGGATGATCGAAACAAGCGGGTTTATGTTGTCGATTACCAGCGGCATACGGCGTCGGCGTTTTCTCTGACAGGCGATTTTTTGTTTGAGTTTGGCGGCATGGGCCAGGGGCGGGGCTGGTTGAATTATCCCAGCGACATCTGCCTTGATGGGTTTGGCCGGTTACTGATCGCCGATACTTTCAATCATCGGGTCCAGGTTTTTGAGCTGGTGGAGGGCAAGGCACGGGTCGAACAACCGGCTGTGGTTCCGACACCTTCGGACGCAGGGCAGATCGGGGAGATGGAGATTGTTGAACCCACGCCCGCAACGGCCACGGCCGTGCCTTGGCCAGCTCCTAAGCCCGAATTCGTGTTGCAGGTGGCTTTCGCGCGGGAACCCGAAGACGCCGGTATTTTATTGGAGCGGCTGGCAGCAAAGGAATATGCCGTTTTTATTTATGAGGTCGATAAGGGCGAGAAGGGCGTTTGGTACAAGGTGCTGATCGGGCCTTTTGCCGAACGTGAAACGGCTGAAGCGATGGCGGAGCGTCTCAGGGTCGAGGAGAAGCTTACGGCAATTGTCCAGAAGCGATGAAGGGAATCTGACTGCGGATGGCGCAGTCGGCTCATTTCGCTGAACCCACGAGTAAATGATAGATGAACAATAGCATGTCTATATGCCTTCTGGCGGTTTGGGTGTTTTCCGGGTTTTTGGCCGTTGGGACCCCTGTGCATGCGGAGAGTGTCCTCGTGTTTCTGACGGCCGAGGATTGCGGTAAATGCCACGAACGCGAAATCAGGGAAATTGACAGTCGCGGCGGAGCGCACAAAACAGCGGTCGGCTGCCTGGATTGCCACCTCGAACACCCTCCCCGGGGAGAACAGGCCGTCCCTGCCTGTTCCATGTGTCATAAGGCAGCAGAAAATAATCATTTTGCCCTTGAAGAATGCTTGGGGTGCCACCCGGTCCATCAACCGATGGATATTGATTTTTCGCGGGCGGGACGGGTTTATCCCGCATGTGCTTCCTGCCATCCTCATCAGAGTCGACAGCTGGAGGAATACCCAAGCAGCCATTCTTTGCTCGATTGCAAGGAATGCCATCGGAAGCATGGAGAATTTCTGAAATGCGGGGAGTGCCATGAACCCCATATTCCGGAAATGGTCTATGAAGATTGTCTCGGTTGTCATCAGCCGCATATGCCGCTCAAGGTGGCTTATGACGGTTTTGTCCCCTCGCGATTCTGTTCCGGCTGCCATGCCGTTGAATTCGCCGACCTGGAACGAAATACCACCAAACATCGCGACCTCCTTTGCGTCTATTGTCACAAAGACCAGCATAAGCGGATACCGCAGTGCGTGACTTGTCATCGGTTGCCGCACGCCCAGTTGTTTCATGAGAATTTTCCGGTCTGCAACAACTGTCACGGCGGGCCGCATACTTTGCAGAAATAGCATCCCGGCAGATCCATGGGCCGACTGAATTGAACTGAGATTTGGCGGGTATTTTAATGTGAAGTTTCGGCCTTGGACCGGCCGGGCTGAGATTGGATTGTCATGCGGTTTCAGGATGGTTACATGCGTTTTCTGCTCAGGATCGTGATAGTGTTGGGATTGCTGAGCATGGTCCTGGCGACTCCCGTTGTCTACGGAGGCGACCCTTTTTCCCTGTCCGGTAACTGGAATTTTCGACAGAACGGTGGGGACGAAGTCGAGACAGCGGAAAGTTTCAATCAATCGTATAATTTGAACTTTATCAAGCAGTTGAGCGCGGCAATGAACCTGTCGGCAGCCACCCGCTACAACGAAAATCAGCTCTCCGATGGCGATGACAGCAGCTCGATCAACCCTTCGGCTTCTTTTGATCTGCGCAACGATTTGTTTTCCCTGAATCTGAGCGGTTCGGATAGTCGGCTCAAGTCCGACGGTTCGCCGGATTTCCTCAACCGGACCTGGGGGGCCAATCTTTACAGCCAATTGGAAAAGTGGCCGAGCTTGCGACTTTCCTACAATCAAAGCAGCTTCCAGGACGATCAGAGTATCCACGAACAGAATACCGAGTCGTCCAATCTGGGTGCCAGTATCGAGTACAGTCTGTCGAGTTTTGACATGCTGTATGATTTCAGCATGGGAACCTCGGACGATCTGGTGGCCGATTCGACCAGCGACACCACGAATCACTACGCCCAGTTGAAATACAGCGAGAGTTTTTTCCGCAACCGGCTGTCGGTTGCCGCCACCCAGCAGTATTCTTCCAATGAAACCGAGACCGACACCGCGGTGGGTCCAGACGGGGTGTTTGTGGCGCCGGTGACGGTACTGGCAGGGTTTTCGGCTATTGACAATACTCCGCTCACTGGCCCTCTGGCCGACAACGATGCTCTGAGAGATGGTGACCGGACGACGTCGGCGGTGATTTGGTCCGGCCAGAATAACGAGGATCTGAACGTCGGTATCCAGGTGAATTTCCAGTTGGTCAGCCGACTGACGATCTTTTTCGATCAGCTGATTCCGGTCGGTGAGCAATCCAAGTTGAGCTGGGAGTTGTACCAGAGTTCCGACAATAACAACTGGGAGAGGGTCAATCAAGTGCCGACGGTCGCGCTGGCCACGGTGACCACTCGAACCCGGGCGACGATCGATGTTCCGGTGCAGCTGTCCGCTCGTTATATCAAGGTGGTCATCCGGGCCAATGTCGATTTGATCGACCCTGTAGGCATCACCGAAATAGAAGCAGGAGAACTGCGTACCACCGATGCCAGCCGGGTCGTTACCACCAGCAAGTTCGTCAGTCATCAAACCCAGCTTAGCGTCAGCTACCGGCCGGCACCGGGATGGGCCACCGGTTACAGTATGCGACGGGTTTTGAATTTGCCGGATGCAGGGCCGGAAAATACTCAAATTACCCATTCGGTGAATGCATCTTATTCGCCAGCGAATCCGTATTTTTCCATGGCTTTAGGGGCCAGTGAGAATAGTGACGATACCGAGGGGTCGGAAGAAACCCGGTCCCGGTCCTACTCACTGGCCGTCAATTCATCACCGTTGCCGACACTCGACCTGTCGTTGGGGTATACCCGGACTCACAGTTACGAAGGTGGTGATGAAACCTCCCAGAGCGATCAGGTCAACGGCACCGCGACGGCAGAACTATATCCTGATTTGACGGTCGGATTTTCGCCTTCATGGACGCGCAGTCGGTCGCTGGATACGGGGGCGCAAACCACGACCTACGGATTCATCTTGACCAGCAATGCTCGGCTTAACCCGCGTACTAACCTGACCGCCAATTTTAATTACTCCAAGGCCAGTCTGGATTCCGCCGAGACGGAAACCGAAACGGAAACCGAAACGGATGAAGGCGCATCGAAACAGTACGGAGCAACCTTGAGCTATCGCCCCTCGGATGTGCTTCTGGTCAGTACCAGTTTGCAGCGGGACGAGGATTCGGACAGTACATCCCTATCGGGAAACATGGCCTGGCTTTTTACCCGGAGCGTTCAGGCGAACCTGGGTGCGTCTTTTGATCTGGGCGAAGGCGATTCGGAGCAGTACAATGCTTCGGTTCACTGGTCTATCAGCCGCAATTTGTCTATGCAGGGCTCTGGCGGTTACCAGATTGCCGCCACTGGTGACACCTGGAATATGGGAGTCAGTTTGAATGCCAATTATTGATAAAAAAATGATGAAAAACGGTTTCGAAATGGGAGAGGTGATCGAGGTGCGCAAATATATTTTGATGTTGATGATGGTGTCCATGCTCTGTGGTTGTTCGACTCCTCGCCATTATGTTTCCGAAGCCGTTGGGCTCGGCTATGTCAAGCGGATTGTCGTACTCCCGTTCGAGAATAATACGGATGTCAAGTATGCCGAAGAACGTTTTCGCGATGTGGTAACGACTGAAATTCTCAGCCGTGGCCTTTTTGATATCGTCGAAAAGGGAGAAGCCCAGCGTTTTCTTCGCGAAGAGCTGGTGCGCAAGGAGATGGAAACCCTCGATCTCGCTACGGCGCAGCGGTTGGGCCAGGAATTGAACGTCGAGGCATATCTGGCTGGTTCGGTTGAAGATTTTTCCGAAAAGCAGAATGGATCCTACAGTTATCCGCTGGTAGCCGTTACACTGCGTCTGGTTGACGTCAAGACCGGTCAGATCATCTGGCAGGCCAGCGACAGTGAAAGTGGGTATCGTACCATTGACCGGCTGTTTGGTTTTGTCAGTGAAGATGCCAACAAAATCAGTTTTCGCTTGGCCGAGCGACTGCTGAATACCCTTCAGGGAGAGTGATTACTTGATCAGGCTGATTACATCCAGGATCCGGTTCTGGCCGTTGGTTTTATTGATCCTGTTTTGCGGGGCATCGCCCTTGCACGCCGAACGTGTGGCGCTTTTACCCTTGGCGGATCTGAGCCAGGGGGACAACGGCCTGAATCTGTCGCTGACCAGGGAGCTTGCCGAGGCCCTTGAATTGCTGGGGGCCACCCTGGTTCCCGAACCCGATGTCTTGAGTTTCATGGCCAGCAATCGTCTGCGGGGCGCCGGCTATGTGGATTCCTTTACGGTCAAGAAGATGGGGCGCGAGCTGCATTGCTCTCTGGTGTTGATCGGCACGATCACCGAGTTGGGGGGGGCTGACCCCGGGATGGGGCTGACCCTTATGGCGTTTGATGCCGAGTCGGGACGGACCGTTTGGGCCAAGACCAGCGCGACGAGTCTGGGAGAGCAAGTAACAATGCTCGGAGTCGGCCAGCCTGAGTTGGTTGACGATCTCAAGGCCGGAATGTTCGACGATCTGCTTGGATCGTTGCGCAAAAAGGTGTCCGGGCGGATCCTGCCGCTCAACCGGCTGTATCAACTGGCCGGAGTACAAGTCTCCCCGGCCTATGCCAAGGGTGGTTCAGAAGTCGAAGGGGTAGTCAAAATTCGTTTCATCGACAGCCAACCGGCGAGAATTTCAATTGAAACCGAACAGGGACGCACCTATCTTTATCGGGACGCCGCGAACGACACCTACCGGGGTCGCTGGAATGCTCCCCTTCGTGAGGGAGCGCATTCCGTCTCCCTGGCGCTCGAATGGGGACGGAACCGTTCCGTTGAACGCATCGAGAATGTGGCCGGCTACGAGGTGATTAACGAATCACCGCAGCTGAGCCTTGAAATCAAAAAAGGGATCCAGACCGGCGAAGTGATCGCTTTTCGCGACCATCTGTTGATTTTACCCCGGTTGTCCCAATCCAAACCGATGACCCGCTGGCTGCTCGAAATCAAAAATGAGGATGGCGAGGTATTGGTTCGGGAAGAACACGAAGGAAACCTTCCCGAGCGGATGGTTTGGGAAGGCCGCGACGGCAGTCAACGCAAAATGGCGAACGGTACCTATGAGATCGTGCTGCATGCCTGGGACCTGGCCGGAAATCATTCCGTCGATGCGCGAATGGTGGCGCTACAGGCTTCGGCGTTACCCGTCACGGTGGCTACGTTTAATGAAAACGGCAAGACGTTTCTGAGGGTCGAAACCGCCGATGAAAAAGGATTCCCCTTGAGTTCCTGGTCGCTGGACGCTACTTCCCTGCAGGGTGAGTCCCTGGTCACGGTCGAGGGGACAGACTTGCCGGTGATGATCGAACTACCGCCCCTCAACGGAAAAGATTCGTTTTTTTACAACTTCGAAGGGGAAGATTTCCTTGGCAACCGTCTGCGCATGGCAAAGAAAAAAATGGAAGTTTCGGGCGGAAATGAAAAACCTGCCGAGGCTGTATCGGCCAAGTCATGGGTGTCGGATTTTTGATGAGACGATCATTGGTTAAAAAAGGGATGATGGCCGGAATGCTGATGGTCGTCTGTGTCGGATGCTCGCTTCGATCCGATCTGGAAACCCGGTTTGCCATGAAGGCGGTTCCAGAACAGATCTGCCGGGTTGCCGTGCTTCCCTTTGAAAACCGCACCAGCAACCCGGAAGCGGGGACCATGGCTTACCGTATCTTTTATAGCGAACTGGCCTCTTCCGGAGCCTTGCAACTGGAAACGGAAGGGGAAATGCGTTTTTTCATGCTGCGAAACCGACTTCTTCCAGGCCAATTGCTGAATGCTTCGCATTATGCCGACCTTGTTGAACGATTGGAAGTTGATGCGGTGATTACCGGCATGGTGTCCGAAGTCGGGATGGACAGCCGCAAAGCTGGCGAGAATGTACCCTTTGTCGCCATGCAGCTCGATATGTACGATGTTCGCAACGGGCGTCGTGTTCTCAGTACCTTTCATCGCCGTTGGGGGGATGATTATCGCAAGGCCATGCATTTCGGCATGGTTAACACGGTTACCGGGGTCATGTCGCATCTGTCCCGGGAAGTTATTGACGACTGGATAGAAAAGGGAGTGGGGGATTGTAGATGAGGATAGGCCGATTTTTTGTTGCCACGCTAGGTCTTGTTATTCTGCTCGGGATGCCCGTTTCATCCATGGCATTTTTCTGGGGAGATAATCCGGATCTCGTCACCGTCAATGATACGGTGTTCACCACGGAGGATTATCAGAACTGGTGGAAGGAATGGCGAGAGAAGGACATGCCAGTACCCGAGAGCCCCGACGCGTTTGTCGATTGGGTGCTTCTTTATCAGGAAGCCGGGGCCATGCAGCTAGACCAGAACCCCGAATACCGGAAGAAACTGGCGATATTTCTCAAGGTGCGGGCCTTGATGCAATTGAAGCAGGAGGAAGTGGCTTCCCGTACCCAGCTTCCCGACGACAAGGAACTTTGGGAAGCCTATCGCAAGGAGTACACCCCGTTGTTTAATCTGCGGCTGGTAGCGGTTGGCAGTGAAGAGCAGGCCGGCGTTGTCCAGCGATTTCTCGCCGATGGGGTCACCCTGGTTGATGCAGTTAAGGCTGCCGGGCTGGATAGTGTTGCCGATCAGCTCGAATCGACCGGAATGCTGCGAGCGCAAAAGTTGCCCGATCCCATCCGCGAAGCGGTTGTCGAAGCGGCTGCCGGAACAGCTGGCGGCCCGGTTTCCTTTGGCCATGTCTGGTATTTCTTTGAGGTGCTGGAGCGGAACGACGGTAGCGAAGAGGATTTCGCCAAGTTGAAAAACGAACTGATTCGTCAGTCGTTGAAGGTTCAAGAAAATCAGCTGACGCGTGAATTGACGGATTTTCTGGCCAAAAAATATCAGGTAACCGTAAATGACGAGGTTATCGCCCGGATTACTCCCGAAGGAATTTCCGCCGCAGATGCCGAGCAGGTCGTGCTGCAGATTGGGAATACCGTGGTGTCCGGCGATGCCTTTTACCAAGCGGTTCTCAAGGAACAAGACATGCGTGGGGGAACCCATCGCAACGCCGAAGCGTTCGAGACCACCAAAAAGCGGATCGTCGCCGATGCCATCGCGCAGACGGTTACCGGATTGGAAGCGCTCGACCGGCATTACGAGAGCCGTCCGCCACTCAAGGCCATTTACGAGTTTTACAGCCAGCACCGGTTGATCAAGGAACTGGAAAAGACGGTGATCGAAACCACGATTGATCTGAAACCCGAAGATGCCAAGGTCTATTACGAAGGGCATCCGGAACTCTTTTCCCGGGGGGGTATTGTCGAACTGGCCATTGTCCAGACCAATGAAACCGAACTGGCTGAAAAACTGGCCAAACGGCTTAAATCCGGAGAAGATTTTTTCAAGGTGATGCAACCGTTGTCGCCGGCTGGCATCGAAACGCGCCGGTCGCCGGTCGATCATCTCAACCCCGTGCTTCAGGAGGTTGTGGCGAAGATGTCGCCTGGCCAAGTCAGCAGTGGCATCCCCGATGGCGAGGATATTTTTTTCGTTAAGCTGATCCGGGCGGGGGAACGGGAGTTCATTCCTTTTGAAAAAGTATCCGAACAGATCGTCACCCAGCTTCGGGAAGAGCGTTTTACCACGGCGAAAACTCAACTGATTGAACAACTCAGGAGTCGATCGACCATCGAGATCAATGACCGCGCGTGGAACAAGTTGAAAAAGCGTCTGGCAGAAGAGGGAGAAGGCAATCATGGGTCGTAAACCAGCTGGTTTCGGATTTCACCTACTGATTCTCGCCGTCGTGTTGACATTGACGGCCTGTGTTTCGGGAAGCCCGGAACAGGGAGGGAAAGGCTGTCTGGACTGTCATGCCGAATATCGGCAGCAGTTCAATCAAGGAGTAGTGCATCGTCCGGTCAAAGAAGAGAAATGCGCTGACTGTCATCGCCGTCACGGACTGATCGGTGGAGCCTATTTGAACGGTCCCGTGCCGGGGCTTTGTTTTCACTGCCACGGTGAGATGGGCAAAACCCTGTCCTCGGTGAAAAATCAGCATCAACCGGTTTTGGACGGAAAATGTAATTCCTGCCATGAACCTCATAACTCACCCGAAAAAGCACTGCTGAAGGCGAAGGGAGACGAAATTTGTTTCACTTGCCATGAGCGTAAGTCGTTTGCTCGCAAAAATGTGCATAAGCCGGTCGCCGATGGGTGCAAAACCTGCCACCAGACCCACGGTTCGGATTTCGCTGCCTTGCTTGGCGAAGAAAAAGATGCTCTGTGCCAGCGGTGCCATAAGATCACGCCGCAAAATTTTCAGCAACGCCATGGTGGCTATCCGGTTTCGGGCAGCTGTACCGATTGCCACAGCATTCATTCTTCCGACGGCAAAAGTTTGCTGAGAGCCAGGGTGCATGAGCCGGTTTCCGCCGGTGAGTGCCGTACTTGCCACGCTGGAACCGACAGCAAGGAGCCTTTTGCCCTGACCGTCGAGGGGAGTCCCCTTTGCTATGGCTGCCATAAAGAACTACAGGCCACTTTTGCCCAGGAAGGCGTCCATTCTCCCGCGGCGAAGGGCGAGTGCGGTAGCTGCCACCGTCCCCATGCCAGCGACTACCGCGGCATGGTCAAAATGGATCCCGCCGCGCTTTGTTTCGAGTGTCACAAATTCAAATACCTTGGTCCGGGGATGCCGCTGGCCAAGGGGAATGCCCATACCCCGGTTATTGAAGGCAATTGTCTGGCTTGTCACGGGGCGCACGCAGGGGCGCAAGGCCAGCCGGCCTTGCTGATCAAACCGGCTGACCAACTTTGCCAGGAGTGCCATGCGGAAATTACGGCGGCAAAATCCGTGGGCCATAAACCTGCTCGCGAAGGCCGCTGCATGACCTGTCACAAAGCCCACGAAAGTGATGTTCGCGGCGTGCTGGTTCAGGATCAGCGGGCGCTTTGTGGTGAATGTCATCAGTCCGTCGACGCGGATATGGGGCGGCCGAGTCTGCACCGGCCGTTCGTGGTCGGTAATTGCTCGGCTTGTCATGATCCGCACGGAGCCAACCAGAAACACTTGTTGGTGGATACCGGGGCCAGCCTATGTTCCGGATGTCATCAGAAGGTTGAAGATGAACGGAAAGAAGCCCAGCGACATCAGCCTTTTGCCGAAGGGCGCTGCGCGCTGTGCCATGATGCCCATGCCAGCGAACAGCCGTTTCTGCTGACCAGTTCCGCAGACGGTCTCTGTGTGTCCTGTCACCCCGGGCGCAAGGTGGCTGAAGGCACCCCCTCGGCTCATCAGAACTGTGCGGTTTGTCACCATGCCCACGGCAACAATGAAAAGAGTTATCTGCTGCAAGAGCAACCGGCTCTCTGTGTCAATTGTCATAAAATTGATACCTACTGGGAGAAGGGAGTGGGGCATGCGCCGGCGGTTAATGGCGAATGCGGAGTTTGCCACGATCCCCATGCTCCTCAGCAAATGAAAGCCGTTTCCGACCTCTGTGGCCAATGCCATGATCTCGGCAGGAGCCATCAGGGAATCATCCCGGGACGCGAAAGTTGTCTGCAATGTCATGACCCTCATGGTGGCCCGGATCGGTCATTGACCTTGCCGGTGAAACATGCCCCCTTTGCCGATGGCAATTGCAAAGCTTGTCACCCGGGAGGTCAATAATGAAGCGACGGATTATTTCTACGCTGGTCATGTTTGTTGTGAGCCTCGTCGGGATTGTTGTCTCGCCTGCCTCGGGACTCGCGGCATCTTGTTTTGATTGTCATAATAGTGCCGATTTTCGCGGTAAGGTGGTGCATTCGCCGGTTGCTGAAAATCGTTGTGACCAATGTCACAGTCCCCATGTGGCCCGCCATGAGGGGTTGCTTCTGCAGGAACAGAAAGTGCTTTGCTTCAGCTGCCATCGGCAGCTGGAAAAACGGGTAAACAACAGCGCCGTTATGCATCAACCGGTTAAGGAAGGGACGTGCCGCAGCTGCCATGCGCCCCACGCTGCCGATTATGCAGGTCTGTTGACCAAGCGCGGAGGAGATCTTTGTTTCTCCTGTCATGAACAGGCCAAGAAGAGTTATGCCAACATGCACGAACCCTTTAAGTCGGGAAAGTGCGATGCCTGTCATGATCCGCACGGTGGTTCCGACTACCGCCTGCTCAAAGCCACCGGGAGCAGCCTGTGCCTCGGTTGTCACAAGGCCGAAGCGGAAATGAAAAAGGCCCACCTTGGCCGGGATTCGCGCAATCTGGATTGTCTGGGGTGCCATCATCCCCATGGCGGTAAGGAGCGGGCCTTGTTGCGGGAGATCAAGCATCAGCCCTTCACCAGCGGCAACTGCCAGGCCTGTCATGGCCGAACCCAGGGCGCCGATGCCTGCCTCGGCTGCCATCCTGACGTGCTGGCCACGTTCAACCATACCCACAGTCATCTGCAAAGCACAGATGGAGGCAACCCCTGCCAGGCCTGTCACAACCCCCATGTTGGCGACCGAGCCGGGCTGCTGCCTGCCAACGAAGGACAGGGATGTCGGGCTTGTCACGAAGGAACGTTCACCCGCCGGGCGAAAATGCTGCATCAGCATCCCGGTTGGAACAAATGTTCGGACTGCCACGACCTGCATGGGTCCGATTGGCCCGGAATGCTGAAAGGGTCGCCCGAAGTCGTTTGCGCCAGATGTCACGAGGACCACAAAAAATTCACCCACCCGATTGGCGACAAGGCGCCCGACCCGCGCAACGGCGTGCCGATGAACTGCATGACCTGTCATGACGCCAATGCCGGCACCATGTACAAGCATTTTCTGCACGGCAGTGCCGAGCGGGGACTTTGCGTGCAGTGCCATCTGAGCTACTGAAACGGGAGATCACCGATGACATACAGGATTCTGACAGCATTACTGGGGTTTTTATTGGTCGTGTCACCGGTCTGGGCCGATGGCGGGCCGTGGAATTTTCTCATGCAACTGCCGGTCAATGACGCCGGCATAACGATTGATCGTCCGATCGCCATCGCGATTGACGAAGAAAATAAGCGGTATTACGTCGTCGATGCCGTCGGTGGCACGCTTATTTCTTTCGATAGTGACGGCAAGCATCTCGCGGCCTTCAACGCCGGAGGCGAACTGAAGCAGCCCGTGGCCATGGCCAAAGGCCTGCGCGGGATGCTCTGGGTCATCGAGCGCTCGACGAACCAGCTGTTTTACGTCAATCCAAAGGAACAGGAAGTTCGCAAATTTCCTCT
Source organism: Desulfuromonadaceae bacterium GWC2_58_13 (assembly GCA_001825565.1). Taxonomy (GTDB): domain Bacteria; phylum Desulfobacterota; class Desulfuromonadia; order Desulfuromonadales; family Trichloromonadaceae; genus Trichloromonas. The sequence continues at coordinate 3,725 of MHXM01000112.1, read as the reverse complement.
TAGTTATCCCGATGGTAGTTTGATTTTCCCCGCTCGACTGGCAGTCGACAGCCAAGGCCGACTGTTGGTGCTCGACCGCATGCGAGGCGCGGTGGTGCGGCTCGATGACAACCTGAAAGTAGAACAATCATTTGTTGGAGGCCAGGGGAGCAAGGGCTTCGTTGATTTCAAAGTCCGGAAGGATGGATTATGGGCACTTGACGGGTTGGCCGGCAAGGTCTATCGCTTTGCCGAGGACGGAACATCATCCGTTGTTGCTCTCGAAACCCGGTTGGAATTTCCTGTTTCCCTCGAAATCGATGACGCCGGACAGCTGTATGTGCTTGACCGGCACGCCGGGTCCGTGGCCGTCTTTGGTCCCCGTGGCGACTTCCGGTTCGATTTTCTCGGGCGTGGCAAGCGTCACGGCCGGCTGTGGTATCCGTCCCAACTGCTGTTCGACTGGGAAGGACGCCTGTGCGTGGTTGACGAAGGGAATAACCGGGTCGATATTTTCAGCCGATAGAAGGAATATTGAGCGTCAGACCAGATTGCTGGGAATGCAGGACGAAAGAGGCCGATTATGAAATTTGAAAAACGTTGCCGAAATTCGTTCAGGTGGTGGGTCGCCTGTTTTTCTGGACTGGTTTGCCTGTCCGCCTCGTTCGTCGCGGTGACGGCCCAGGCGGCGGTCACCGGACGCTGTTCGGGGTGCCACACCATGCATTATAGCCAGGATGGGCGGGTCTTGACCGAATGGGGGCAGTCCGGTCCGTATGAAGCTTTATTGACCATCGATTGTCTCGGATGCCACATGGGAACCAATGTTGGCGGTACGACCCCCTTTGTCTTTTCTTCGGAAGCGCCAAATTATGGTGCCACAGGAACGACATCGGATACCAATACCCTGGCTGGAGGAAATTTCTATTGGGTTGCGCAGCCCGGCGGCGATACCCGTGGCCATAACGTAGCTGGTTTGATGGCCGGCGATGGAGCCTTGTCGATGCCGCCGGGGTTCTCGGGTGATCGTGCCGCCGCCGATGGCAGTATTCCCGGAGGTGGCAGTTGGCCCTCGGGACAGCAGGTGACCTGCGCCGGAACATACGGATGCCACGGCAGTCATGCTCAGTCTTCGTTGGCATCCGCGGTGCGAGGCGGGCATCACAACGGCCTTGATGGTGCCATTACGGCACCGGATGCTTTGCCGGCCGGGGGATTCAGAATGCTGGTCGGAATTGCCGGTTATGAGGATGCCGATTGGGAATACCGGCCGACCACATCGACTCACAATCAGTATAAAGGGGTTGCCGGCGGCACCGACAATTCGACCATCAGCTCCCTGTGCGCCCGCTGCCATGGCCAGTTCCATTCGGCCTCCAGCGCGGGGTCTCCATGGTTGAGGCACCCCGTCGATTACGACATGGGGGACACGGCTGCAACGTCCGACTATCGTAGCTACGGCGGAGCGGGAGTCAACGCCTATCGGTTGGATGCCCCGGTGGCCAGTGTCGATGTCGGCAACGTCCTGACGAATGTCACATTTGCCGGAGATACCGTCGTGGCATGCGTTTCCTGCCATCGCGCCCATGGTTCACCTAATCATAAGATGATGCGTTGGGATTACGCCGGTACCATCGGCACCGGTTGCGCAGCCTGCCATACATCCAAGGATTGAGGACGAACGCCATGAACAGATCGGGTTCAGACATTGCGAAGAAAATCCGGACGCTCCACATGCTGCTCGGGGGGTTGTTGTGCCTATCCATCGTTCTGGCACCGAGATCGTCGCTGGCTGGTCCTTACTCGCTGTCGGCTCACGGCGACTCCCTCGCCGGGGTCAGGCGGGACGTCGACGGACTGGCCTCACCCGGCCCTTATGTCACGGGTAATTGTGCCCATTGTCATGAACAGCACGCCAGCATGGGTGGTTCAGAACCTCAGCCCGTCAATTCCGGCCCTTCACCCTTTGCCTTGTTCGCTCCCGGATTCGTTACGGCAGTGAAGGAAAAGCCCTACCAGCAGGCGGATCTGTTTTGTTTTTATTGCCACGCCAGCCCCGGATCCTACCAGTCCGGCTTGTTGGAAAATTTTGATTATTCCCATGTCTTCGGTGGTTATGCCGGCGGCCCAACGAGTATTTTCGAAGCGTTCAACCAGCCTCTCGGCGGGGTGAACGCATCTTATCATAACCTCTACGATATCTGGAGTTACGCGCAGAAATTCCCTGGTTTCGGTGCGTCGTCGCCTCCCTGTGACGCCTGTCACAACGTCCACCGGGCCCGGCGGAACAAGGCCTATCCCCAGGATCCGGCCTATACGGCCATCTCCCGACCGACGGAGCATGAAAGTCTGTGGGGCGATGTCGATGGAGAGCGGATGACCAATTATAGTGGGGCTTACCAGGCACCGCTTCATTTCGGTTCTCGGACCACCTATGAACCCGGAGGGACGAGCGAATCCGTTGCCGACGGTTCGAAGGTCCCGGATTACAACACATTTTGCCTCGATTGCCATAAAGAGAAAATTTACAGCACATCTCTTCGCCGTGATGTCGTTGCCATTGAATGGAAACTCAGCGGAGGTGACCAGCTCGGAACAGGTGACAAACACGGTGCGAACGCTTACACGGTCGGCATACAGATGAAAAAACCTTACGACGAGCTTGTCATGCCACCGGGCGGGTATTTGCTTTCCTGTCTCGATTGTCACGAGGCGCACGGTTCGCCGAGTGCTTTTCTGGTTCGTCGGTCGGTCAACGGTGAAATCCTTGGAGGAACCTTGGCCCAGGCGCGGGATGGCAAATCCTGGGCCTATCTCTGCGGGCGCTGCCACCAGGACGATTACCATGTAGGCGGTTCGACAGACATCAACCAGGTTAACCGCTGGCGGACGGTTCATCATGGAGGGGGTAGCGGGGCGAACGTTGATGTTCCCTACCAGGTTCAGGGGCAGCAAGGCATGTCGTGCGGAGAATGTCATGAACTCAGTCCCGGCCCACAGCCGATCGGTTGTGGTTACTGTCACAATCATGGATCCTACTGTAACGGAACCAACCCGGGGACGCTTCCCAACGGCAAAGTCATTCCGGCCCCGATTGATGGATTTCGCAGGACATTTTAAATCCTGATTTTAAAAAAGAAAATGCGGATGTGCTATGACGAAGGCGACAATGCTGTGTAAATGGATGGTCCTCCGGGGTTTGCTGGTTTTCGCGCTGTTTCTGGCAGGATGTGCCGTCAACGCAACCTCTGCACGCAAGGCTCCGCGAGTCATGCCGGGCCAGTCTCTGGTGTCGGTCTATTTTTCCACCACAGGAGTGTCCACGGAGCGAATCTCTTTTGAACTCGACGAGGTTTCTATCCTGATGGGCGATCTCTGGATCGAGCTACCGGCGGAGAAGCTTAAGATCGATCGACAGCAGGTGCAGGGACGACAGTTGTTACTTGGACTCGGGGCATTTCCGGCCGGGGATTGCAGCCGAGTCCGATTCAAGCTCAAGGAAATCAGGGTTGGCGGCAATGCGGGGCCCGGACTCGAAGACCAGTTGATCGAATTGCCCCTCAGCCGGGTGGTTTCCTTTGCCGGCAACGACAGCACCTGTCTGTTTATCGATTGGCACCTGATTCCGCCGATCCCGGGCGAAGTCCGCTTTACCCCGCGGTTTTCCGTCAGGGGACAGGAATTGCCTCTCGGTCGCGATCTCGCCTATGTTGTCTGCGACGATATCGATACCCTGTATATGGTAC
>MHXM01000111.1:14861-18912 GCA_001825565.1 Desulfuromonadaceae bacterium GWC2_58_13 | reverse complement strand
CCAGGTCAGCGGGGAAGTCATCGAACTGAGACGGCAGCTGGTGCCGGGCAGTTTCTTTCCCCAAGGGGAGACCCTGCTGAAAATCGATCCGACCGATTACCGGCTGACCGTGCAGCAAATGGCCGGCGAAGTGGCCAAGGTCGAAGCCGAGCTGCAACTCGAACAGGGAAAACAGCTGGTGGCCCGTCGGGAATACGAACTGCTCGGCGAACTGGTCAGTGAGGAGGAGAAGTCGTTGATGCTCCGGCAGCCGCAGCTGGACACCCTCAAGGCCTCGCTCGATACGGCCAGGGTTCACCTGGAGCAGGCCCGCATCGACCTTGGCCGGACCCAAATCACCGCCCCATTCAATGCCGTGGTGCAATCCCGCAACGTCAACCTCGGGACGCGGGTCACGCCTTCCTCGACACTGGCTACCCTGATCGGCACCGACGTCTATTGGGTCGAAGTATCGGTGCCGACCAGCCAGCTGCGCTGGATCGACTTGCCGCGTCAGGAAAGGGAAAAAGGTTCCCCGGTCAGGGTCTATGACGAAGCGGCCTGGGGCAAAAACGCCTATCGCACCGGACAGGTCATTCGCTTGGCCGCGACCGTGGAGCAGGAGGGACGCATGGCCCGGCTGCTGGTGGAGGTAAACGATCCCCTGGCCCGCCACAGTGAAAACGCCGGCCAGCCGGTGATGCTCGCCGGGGCCTACGTGCGGGTGGAAATATCCGGCAAGGGTGTCGACTCGGCGGCCGCTTTCGCACCCGGCCTGATCCATGAAGGAAGCAATGTGTGGATCATGAACGGCGATGGGCGTCTGGAAATACGCCCGGTGGACATCCTGTTCCGGGGGCGGGACGAAGTGCTGATCGAAAACGGCATTGCCGAAGGAGAGCGTCTGGTCGTTTCCGATCTTCCCGCCCCGGTGGAAGGGATGCAACTGCGCCTCCAGGAAAGCGCGGACCAGAACTCGGACGGGTTGAAACCGCCAGTTGAAAGGAATGGCCGGCCATGAGTCGCGCTGGACGTCGGGATCGGGGCCCCATCGCCTGGATGGTGAACAACCGGGTGACCCCCAACCTGTTGATGCTGTTTCTGCTGCTGGGCGGGCTGTTCATGACCTCCCGGATCAAGCAGGAGGTGTTCCCCGAGTTCGACCTCGACCTGGTGACGGTCAGCGTCAGCTATCCGGGAGCCAGCCCGGAAGAGGTGGAGCAGGGGATCATCCTCGCCGTCGAAGAGGCGATCCGCGGCATCGACGGGGTCAAGGAACTGCAGGCGACAGCGTCCGAGGGCAACGGCAAGGTCGACGCCGAGTTGCTGGAAGGGATCGACCAGCAGCGGGTTTACCAGGACATCAAACAGGAAATCGACCGCATCACCACCTTTCCCGATGACGCCGAAGAACCCCAGGTCACTCTGGCCACGCGGCGACGGGAGGTGCTTAACCTGCAATTTTACGGCGAGGTGAGCGAAACGGCCCTGCGCGAGACGGTCGAGCAGGTGCGCGACCGTCTGCTGCAGAATCCGGAAATCACCCAGGTCGAGCTGGTCGGGGCCCGGGATTACGAGATCCTGGTCTATGTCTCCCGCGAAACCCTGCGGACGTTTTCCCTGACCCTGACCGAAGTCGCCGCAAGAATCAGCGCCGCCTCCATCGAGCTCCCCGGCGGGGCGGTGGAAACGACCGGCGGCGACATTCTGCTGCGGATCAAGGACCGCCGCGACTGGGGGCGGGAGTTCGCCGGTATTCCCATCATCACCACGGCCGACGGCAGCATCCTCACCCTGGCGGATATCGCCACGGTCAAGGAAGGTTTCGAGGATACCGACCGGCAGGCCTTCTTCAACGGCAAGCGCAGCATGGGGATGGAGGTCTACCGGATCGGCGACCAGACTCCCATCGGCGTTTCGGATGCGGTCCGTGAAACCATGCCCCGGATCGAGTCGGACCTGCCCGACGGCATCGCCTGGACCATCAACAACGACCGTTCGGATATCTACCGGCAGCGCCTCGAACTGCTGCTGAAGAACGCCTTCATGGGGCTGATGCTGGTGCTGATCGTGCTCAGCCTGTTTCTGGAGTTCAAGCTGGCGTTCTGGGTGACCATGGGGATACCGACCTCCTTTCTCGGCGGGCTCCTCTTTTTGCCGGCCATGGGGGTGTCGATCAACATGATCTCCCTGTTCGCCTTCATCGTGGCCCTGGGGATCGTGGTCGACGACGCCATCGTCGCCGGGGAAAACATCTACGAAAGCCGGCAGAAAGGATTGAGCTTCGCCGAGGCCGCCATCCTCGGGGCACGGGACGTGGCCAGTCCCATCGCCTTCAGCATTCTCACCAACGTGGTGGCCTTTCTTCCCCTCTATTTCGTGCCGGGAACCATCGGCAAGGTCTGGAACGTCATCCCCCTGGTGGTCATTACCGTATTTCTCATATCCTGGGTCGAGTCCCTGGTGATTCTTCCCTCCCACCTGGCCCATACCCAAAGTAAACCCACCAACCGCCTGACCGCGCGTCTGCACGGATGGCAGCAGGGCTTCAGCCGGCTGGTTCTCCGCTTCATCAACCGGGTCTACGGCCCTTCCCTCGACTTCTGCCTGCGTTGGCGGGCGCTGACCGTGGCGGTCGGCCTGGCGATTCTGCTCATTATCGGCAGCTATGCCTTGAGCGGTCGCATCGGCATGATCCTGATGCCCAGGGTCGAGGCGGATCTCGCCCTGGTGACCGCGGTCCTCCCCGTCGGCAGTCCTTCGGAAAAGGCCGTGGCGCTCCAGAAACAGCTGGTCGACGCCATGAAAAAGGTGGCGGCGGAAAACGGCGGCGACCGTCTGCTGGAGGGAATCCTTTCGGAAATCGAGGAAAACCAGGTGGTGGTTCGCGCCTATCTCACCAAGCCGGGGGTGCGTCCGATAAACACCGCCCAGGTGACCGAACTCTGGCGGGAAGCGGCCGGGATTCCCGTCGGCCTCGATTCGCTGCGCTTTGAATCGGACCGGGGCGGTCCCGGCTCGGGGGCGGCCCTGACGGTGGAGTTGTCCCATCGGGACATCGCCGTTCTCGACCAGGCCAGCGCCGCTCTCGCGGCCCGACTGGACCAGTTCGCCAACGTCAAGGATGTCGACGACGGCTACACGCCGGGAAAACAACAGTTCGATTTTCGTATCAAGCCCGAGGGACAGAGTCTGGGAATGACCTCCCGCGAGGTCGCCCGGCAGGTGCGCAATGCCTTCGCCGGAGCCGAAGCCCTCAAACAGCAACGGGGACGCAACGAGGTCACGGTCCGGGTCCGTCTGCCCGAAGCGCAGCGCTCCAGCGAATACGACGTCGAGCACCTGATGATCCGCACCCCGGCCGGCACCTTCGTTCCCCTGGTGGATATCGCCGAGGTGGCGCGGGGCCGGGCCTACACCACCATCACCCGCCGCGACGCCCGCCGCACCGTCACGGTCAGCGCAGACGTCGAACCGATCGGAGAAACCGGGCAGATCCTGGCCACTCTCAACAGCACCATCCTACCGGAGCTGGCCCGGGATTACCCCGGCCTCAGTTATGGCTACGAAGGCCGGCAGGCCGATCTCAAGGAGAGCATGCAGAGCCTGGTCGGAGGATTCGCCCTGGCGATGCTGGGTATTTATTTTCTGCTGGCGATCCCCTTCAAAAGCTATAGCCAACCGCTCATCGTCATGGTGGCCATCCCCTTCGGCATGGTCGGGGCGGTCCTCGGGCACCTGTTCATGGGCTACAATCTGAGCCTGATGAGCATGATGGGCATCGTCGCCCTCTCCGGCGTGGTGGTCAACGATTCGCTGATCCTGATCGATTACGCCAACCGGATGCGGGCCGGTGGCGTCGAAGACCCTCTGACCGCTATTCACGCAGCCGGCATACGTCGTTTCCGGCCAATCATTTTGACCACCCTGACCACCTTCGGCGGCCTGGCGCCGATGATCTTCGAAACCTCCCGCCAGGCCCGCTTCATGATTCCCATGGCCCTCTCCCTGGGATTCGGCATCCTGTTCTCCACGTTGGTGACCCTGGTGCTGGTCCCCTGTCTCTACATGA
>MHXM01000111.1:10079-14852 GCA_001825565.1 Desulfuromonadaceae bacterium GWC2_58_13 | reverse complement strand
ACAGCAAGGCCCGACTGGCCGGGTTCCTGGGTAAAACACTCCCTCCCTCCCCCTGAATACGCTTCCGACTGTCGTCGCGGGCATGAAAGATCGTCTAAAACATACCATTCTCATGCGGAATAATAGTTGCATATCTAATTAAATCATCAGCATTCATTACAACCGACGTCGGGTATTGTTCTGAAAAAACAAAGCGTCAGGCTTGGAAAGCCTCCCAAAGCCAACATTTTTCATCCATGGCCATTGATGGGACCGTGGTTTCCCGAATAGAGTCCGTCATTACACCATTTATTTAGTATATTTAATGACTTTGGTCTATTTTTCGGCACCTGAACCCAGACCTCCATGAAGGTGATTTGAGGCTCCTGGGCTGGGGATTGCACATCGGTTCCATCGTACATCGAGGGGGTATGGAAAAACCGGCTTGGAAAAGTCTCTGCTGTTTTGTCGCCGGCACGGCGTTATTGGTGGTGCTCGCCGGCTTATTCCTGCCGGCGTGGGCAAACGCCGCCGCCGGGGCTTCCCTGCTGCACAATTCCGATCAGTTCGCCTGCAACCTTTCGATGTATGCGACCGAGGCGGACTGCCTCGGCAACGGCGGCAGCTGGAGCCCCTCGCGCAAGTGGGCGGGAGGGTGGGGAACCACGGGACTCAAGTACGGCGCCATCGATTGCGCCACCTGCCATGTCCGCAGACCCACCAACGGCAACATCAAGATGCTGGCCGCGAGCATCAACGCCGCCGACGGCGCCTTCCCCGGCGGCGGCGCGGTCACGGCGCGGCAAGCCACCCCCGACGTTTCATCCGATTTCGGCGACGATGCCGACGGGCACGTCAGTTCCGAAAAAATCTGCGAGGTCTGCCACAGCCAGACCCGCTATCACCGCTTCGACACCACCGACCTGGTGGCCAACGGGGGCGACCCGGGACATTTCAACAACACCGACTGCATCGACTGTCATCGCCATCGAACGGGGTTCCGGGCCGGCTGCTCCGACTGCCACGGCAACGGCGATACCGGCGACTATTGGCCCGACGGTGTGGCCAACAACCTGCAACCGGAGTATGCCTCGGCCGACCAGGCCGGTTCTCACCTGCGGCATGTTGCATCCCTGGGCGGCAACGCCTCCTGCGGTTCCTGTCATCCCCTGCCGGAATCCGGCAACAGCCACCTCAATACCGCCGTCGATCTGCTCGATACTCCGTTCAGTTATGCCCCGGGCACGAAGACGTGCAGCAACATCAGCTGCCATGGCAACACCGGTGCCGACTGGGGAGCGACCAGTTGCCTCGGCTGTCACGGCGTGGCGCAGGGGAACCGGGCCGCGGTGGGGAGCCAGTTCGGCGGCAATTCCCACCACGTTCAAGGCGTGGCGCCTGCCGACAGCCACTGCTTCGCCTGTCATTGGGAAGCCAACAGCGACGGCACCATCGCCGTCGCTTATCACGGGGGCAACGCAAACCCGGGGGCGGCGGTCGACCTGGTCATCTATGGAGCGAACGCCCGACCCAGTGAATTTATTCCGGACAATACCGCCGTTCAGTACACCGCCGACGGTTCGCGAACCGAAATCGCCAAGCTCAACGGTCACTGCCTCGGTTGCCACAGTACCCAGAACAATACGGCCGAACCCTTTGGCGACGACAAGACCCCAAAAGAGTACGCCTGGGACGGAACCAGCGTCGCCGAACGCTACAGCCAGAGCGGAACCACTTTCTGGGGGAAATATACCGATACCGGAACGACCTACGTCACTCCGAAGTCTTCGGTCGCCAAGGCCTATTCGTCCCACGGCAACGCCGTCGCCAACCAGGGCGGCTGGGATTTGAACGAAACCTGGCCCAATACGCGAAACGGCACCGTCAACATCGCCTGTTTCGACTGCCACAACTCCCACGGATCAAGCGTGGCCGGAACGACCACCAGCTACAACAGCGCGACCGCCAACGGCGGCATCCTGAAAGACACCCAGACCGATCGCGGCGGCTATTCCGTAACCTACAAACCGGCGGCCGGCGGTACCGTCGGCACCGGCAACCTTCACAATGCCGGCGCCAGCCTCTGCTTCGACTGCCATCTCAATGCGACCGGCGGCGCGACGCTGCCCTGGGGTTATGGCGGAACCTTCGGCGCCAGCCAGCAGATCATGGGCTATTACGACACGCCGTTTCTCGCCCCGGGAAATTCCGGGCCGCAACTGCGCTATCCCTATCGCCAGTCGGCCAGCTACCAGGGGGGACATTTCAGCGCCTCCTCGCCGTTGGAGAGCCCGGCGATGGGAACCATCAACGGCCTCTGCACTCCCTGCCACGACCCGCACGGGGTCAGCCCGACCCTGGCGGCCAATCAGCCATATGGCGTGCCCCTGCTCAAGGGAACCTGGCTGACCTCTCCTTACCTGGAGGATGCTCCGCCGGCTTCGGTATCCGCACAATTTATTTTCCCGACCACGATCACCAGTTACCGGATCGACCAGAACACCTTCGGCGGCAATATCAACACCCTGGTGACCGGCATCACCGAATCGGAATCCCAGTTCGCCGGGTTGTGCCTCCAGTGCCACCCGAAAGAGAACCTCACCGACGGGATCACCCACAACTGGAAAAGCAAGGATCGCATTCACGAATCGGTGAAAGGGTGGAAGACCGCCAACGGCACGGTCAAACACCGGTATTCCTGCTCCAAGTGCCATTCGCCGCACATGGGATCGAGCCTGCCGCGCCTGATGGTCACCAATTGCCTCGATCCTTACCACAAGGGACGCTCGCCGGGCACCCCCTACCCAAAAGTTGAAGGATACACCGACTGGGATGAGAGAGCGGGACGAATTCCCGGCGGGGGGGGCGGGAGCACCGAAGGGGGTCCCGGTGGGGTCAGCAACTGCCACGAGGGGGCCTCGGCCAACAATCACAACAACAACGACCTCGACCACAGTTGGAACCTGCTCACTCCCTGGTACGCCGAGCCCGTCACCCTGGCCATCGGTTCCGGCCCATCGGCCGGCTCATTCACCAACACGGACAGCAATCTCAAGGCCACGGTGGTCTGGGACACCAATCTCCCCAGTAACTCGGCGGTCGATTACGGCGCAACCGCCAGTTACGGCTCGACCCTGAGCGACGCGGCCTGGGTGCCCAGCCACAGCATCCAGTTGCAGAATCTGACCAACCATTCGACCTATCATTACCTGGTCCGGTCGGTCTCGCCCGGCAGCCAGAACGTCGCCTCAAGCGACAACGCCTTTTATGTCTCCCTGCCGCCCACGGTGCCGGCTCTGATCCCTGAGGCAGATTTCGTGTGTGCTGCCGACTGCGCGACCACCCTCGCCTGGAACGCCTCGACCGATCCCATCGATGGCGGCTCCGTCGAATACGCGGTCCAGGTCAGCGGCAATCCGTCATTTTCGCCCGTGGTCGCCGAAACCACCGGTTATATTGCGGCCACCGAATGGACCACGCCAGCCCTGCCGACCGGCATCTCCTACTACTGGCGGGTCAGGTCCCGGGATGCCAATCACACCACGGCCCAGGATCCTCCCTCCGCCTGGTCGGCAGCGGGCAGCTTCATCATGACCACGGGAAATCCCCCCGTGGTGACCCTGACCTACCCGGGCTCGGGCTCGACCGTCGGCAGCTACGACGGATACATTAACCTGACCTTCCAATGGAGTTCGTCCCCGGCGGCCACGGATTACTCCGTCGAAGTCAGTACCGACAACTTCGCCACCACCGCCGGAGCCTCCGGCTGGATCACCACCACCAGTTGGAGCCGATCGCTCTGGCCGGCCCTGGGGGGCACGACAAATTACAGCTGGCGGGTCAAGGCCCGGGCGGCGGTTACCGGAACCGAAACCGGCTGGACCCAGAGCAGCTTCACCATCAACGACACCGATACCGGCTCATGTCCGTTCCTGTTCACCTGGGATGGCGAGCAATACGTCTTCGAAGCCGACCTCTACGGCGCCGGGAAGCTGGCCCTCAAGACCAAGACCGGCTATCTGAAACCGGAGCCCCACGACTATTACCTCCTCGGAACCGCTCCGGTACTCAAGGACGGGCGTTACGATTTCCGCCTGGTGGAAGAGCGATTCGAAGCGGATTACCTGGACGAACTGAAACTCTATGCCCTTGACGTGCCGGACAATCGGCTGGTTTATGCCGAGAAGCCGCAGGCCGGCGGGACGACCCCCTTCACCGGCCTGGCCGGGGTCCTGCACACGATTGCCGTCGATGCGTCGGCTCCCGCTTCCGTGGTTCACGTGAATACCGGCACCGACGTCACGGCGGCGCTTTCCGCCGAGGATGACGTCTTCGTCACCCTCAACGAGGACCGCAACCTCGATTTCACCTATCAGACTCTCGAACTCGATCTCGGCGACATCCAGGGAGCGCCCCAGGTCAAGATCGTCATGGACGCCATAAGCACCTTCCCGAGCACCCCCGAGGGCGTGGAGCGGTCGAGCAGCTTCGGCCCGCGCACGATTCTCGAAGTCCAGGACGGCTCCGGCAACTGGAACAAGGTGGCGGCGGAGCTGGGATCGCTGCCCAAGCCGCCGGAATTCAGCCGGCCGTACGTTTTCGATATCTCGAACATCTGGCTCGGCGACAGCCGCCGGGTCCGTTTCACCTTCCTGTTCAAGACCCGCGTCGACTGGATCCTGGTCGATACCACCGCCGATGGGCCGATTGCCATTACCGAGGTGCCGCTGGCCTCGGCCGACCTGCGCCTGCACGGGATCGATCCGAAATCGACCGATCAGGAAATCTACCAGT
>MHXM01000111.1:570-10070 GCA_001825565.1 Desulfuromonadaceae bacterium GWC2_58_13 | reverse complement strand
GCGACCCGAACGGCGCCGAAGCCTACCTCCCGGGCGCCTACACCCGCTTCGGGGACGTGGCGCCGCTGCTCACCGCCTCGGATGACAAGTTCGCGATCTATGGCGGCGGCGACGAGATCGCCCTGACCTTCACCCCGCCCGCCCCACCGGCGGCGGGCCTGACACGGTCATTGCTGGTCTACACCAACGGCTACTACAAGGATCTCAAGGTCGATGTGCCGCACACGGTCGAACCGCTGCCCTTCGCTGGAATGAGCAACTTCCCCTACGATCCCGAAGTCGAGCGGTATCCCGAAGACGCGGAATATCAGCAGTACCGGGATGAGTACAATACCCGGATCGTGCTGCCGTAAAACCAGGGCCGCCTTCCGAACCGGAGAATCTTATCACGGCAATGGCCGGGCGTTTCGCCCGGCCATTGCCCTTTCGTCCGCCCCCTCCGACGTGCCCACCGCCCCATCATTCGTCCGCCGGCAATCAGGTCTTTTTAAAAAAAATCAAGCAATTCAAGCAAATACACAAATCGGCATTCTACTAGACATATTAGTCATCTAGCGCCCCCGACCGAGACCGGCACGGGCCAACGCGGCCGCTTTTACGAGTCGGTTTTTTGACAGATCCATTCGATTATGTTACTCATAGGAATGCCTTCGGATCTCAACCGTAGATTTTTCCGACTGATTTTCTGAAAAGCACCGCATCTGCGCCGAAAGAGAGACATGGATATCCCTGGTAAAAAAGATAATTTCTTTATTCCTCCCCCGCTGCCGACCAAGACGTCGGCCAAGCTGGAAACCCCCTTCCCGAGAACCAAACTCCCCAGAACCCTCCAGAATTACTCCAGGTACCAACCACCGCCCGGTTTTTGATTTCCATTTCGGGATTCTGCTTCTTTACCCCCGGTAGAAAGTGCAAAAAATGGGCTGCCGTCCGACGGCTTTTTCATAGCGCCTGCTCATCTGACGCCGTGAAAAAGCTCATCGGCTCAATCGGCCAGCCTTGCGCTCCTCTATCCCTTTACCTACGCAGGTATCGCCAAGGAGTCTTACCGTGCCCATATATACTGCCAACCAGCAGGAAATCGCTGAAAAAATCTCTCCCCAATCGGTTCCCCTCGCCCAGTGGAAAGACTGGAAGTGGCAGCTCAAACATGCCATCCGGGATATCGACACCGTCGAGTGGCTGCTGGGAATCGAATTTGAGCCGGAGGAACGGAAACAGCTTGAACAGACGCTGGAGACCTTTCCCCTCTCCATCACCCCCTATTACCTGTCGCTGATCGATCTCGACGACTGGCGCAACGGTCCGGTTTTCCGGCAGGCTTTCCCCTCCCCGGAGGAACTGGTCATCGACCGCCGCGACATGGCCGACCCGCTGGCCGAGGACAAGGACAGCCCGGTGCCGGGGGTGATCACCCACCGCTACCCGGACCGGGTGCTGTTCCAGATCAGCAACGTCTGCTCCATGTACTGCCGCCACTGCACCCGCAAACGCAAGGTCGGCGACGTCGACTCCATCCCGGGCAAGGAGGCGATCCTCCGAGGGCTGGACTACATCCGCCGGACCCCGGAGGTGCGCGACGTCCTACTTTCCGGCGGTGATCCGCTGATGCTCGGCGACGACTACCTCGACTGGATCCTCACCGAACTGCGCCGGATCCCCCATGTGCAGGTGATCCGCATCGGCACCCGGATGCCGGTGGTCCTTCCCTACCGGATCACCCCCGAGCTGGTGTCCATGCTGAAAAAGCACCATCCCCTGTGGATCAACACCCATTTCAACCACCCCCGGGAAATCACCACCTCGTCCAAGGAAGCCCTGCGCATGCTCGCCGACGCGGGCATACCCCTGGGCAACCAGACGGTGCTGCTGGCCGGGGTCAACGACTGCCCCCGGATCATCAAATCCCTGGTCCACAAACTGGTGGCGAACCGGGTGCGCCCCTACTACCTGTACCAGTGCGACCTGTCCGAAGGGCTGACCCATTTTCGCACCCCGGTCGGCAAGGGGATCGAAATCATGGAGAGTCTGATCGGTCACACCAGCGGCTTTTCGGTTCCCACCTACGTCATCGACGCCCCCGGCGGCGGCGGCAAGATCCCGCTGACACCCAACTATCTGCTTTCCATTTCCACCAACAAAGTGGTGCTGCGTAACTACGAGGGAGTCATCACCACGTACCAGGAACCGGAAAGCTACCAGTCGACCTTCTGTGATCGCAAATGCGACGACTGCCGCCTACAGCTTAATCTGGAAGATGCCGAAGAATGTCTCGCCACCGGCATCGAAATGCTGCTGGCCGACAGTGACGAAACCATCTCCCTGACCCCTGAAAACAATCCGCGAATGGAGCGCCGTAACCAATGATCGATACCATTGAAATCTTTGGCAATTCGACCCTGCAGCATGGCAGGCACAGCAACCGCGTTTACCTGATGAGCCTGGCGCCGGAAGACCTGCCGGAAATCGTCACCTACATGGAAAGCCTGGCCACTGCCGAAGGCTACACCAAAATTTTCGCCAAGGTGCCAGCCACCGTCGCACCTTCTTTTCGCGAAACCGGCTTTAAAACCGAGGCGAAAATTCCCCGTTTTTTTAAAAGAAAAGCCGATGCGCATTTCATGGGCAAGTATCTCTGCCCCAAGCGCAAGCAGGAAAAAAAGCCCGACCTGGTTCAGCAACTGGTGGAAACCGCGCAGGCCAAGGAACCGGTAATGGAGCCGGCCGCCCTCGACGTCCATCTGACCTGTCGCCGGGTCACTCTCGACGATGCCGGACAGATGGCCGAACTCTACCGGCAGGTTTTCGCCTCCTACCCCTTCCCCATCCACGATCCGGCCTACCTGATCGAGACCATGGAAGAGAACGTCATCTACCACGGGATCTGGGACGGGCCGGAGCTGCTGGCGCTGGCCTCGGCGGAAATGGACCGGGTCCAGGCCAACGCCGAAATGACCGACTTCGCCACCCGCCCCGACTGCCGCGGCAAAGGCCTGGCCCAGGTTCTGCTCGCCGTCTTGGAAGAAACGGCGGCAGCCGAGGGGATCAGAACCGCCTACACCATCGCCCGCTCCTATTCGGCGGGAATGAATATCACCTTTGCCAAAAACGACTACCAGTTCAGCGGCACCCTGACCAACAACACCAATATCTCGGGCGGGCTGGAGAGCATGAACGTCTGGCACAAGCCCCTGTCATGATAACGGCCGGAACAGCCCACGACTTCATCAGCTCGTCGACCCTGCTGCTGATGCTGCTCAACCCGTTTCTGCTGATCATCTACCTGATCGACCTGGTCCAGGAGATGGATTTTGCCGCCTTCAGCAAAATCCTGATCCGGGCCGGGATCATCAGCGGAACGGTTTTCGTCCTGTTCGCCTGGGTCGGCGAACGGATGTTCACCGACGTTCTGCAGGCTCACTTCGCTTCGTTTCAGGTCTTCGGCGGGGTGATCTTTCTGCTGATCGGCATTCAATTCGTCTTCTCCGGGCCGATGGCCCTGCAGAAGTTGCGCGGCGCCCCCGAACACATCGCCGGCGCCATCGCCCTGCCAATCATGATCGGCCCCGGCACCGTCAGCGCCAGCATTCTCGCGGGAACCAGACTTTCCCCAGGGCTCGCCTTGATCTGCATCGCCGCGACCATGACCACAACCGTCGCCACCATGCTGCTGCTGAAAAAAACCCACGACTTCGTCCGGCCGCGCAACGAAAAGCTGATCGAGCGTTATGTCGAGGTTATGGGACGGGTCACGGCGCTGGTGGTGGGAACCTACTCGATAGAAATGATCATGCAGGGGCTGACCGCCTGGGCCGTCATTCTGAGGTTATAACAACTGAGCGGGAGAAATTACTCGTTCGGGGAAAAAGAAAGTTCCGACTCGGGCTTGCATAGCGGCACGCTGATAAAGAACGGCCCTGCCTGGAATCAGGCAGGGCCGTTCTTTATCGGTAACCTCCCTTTCCGTGGGGAGAACTGCCCGCCAATATCCGAGTGAAGGCCTCGGTTCGGTCCGAGTCGAGGATGAGAAACCTGGGCAACGCCATGATGTTGTCCCCTTTTCCCGCCCGCCGGCGTTCGATGGTGAAGGCGGCTCGATAGCCTGCCGAGGCAGCTTTTCCCATCAGCCAGTCGTCATGGATGCCAAAGGGCCAAGCCAGCAAATCCACCCTCCCGCCGAGCTTCTCTTCGAGTCTGGCCTTCGATTTCTCCAGTTGGATTTGCACCGATTTTTCGTATTCGGCCGGTGCCATGCGCTGGCGATCCTTCTTGAAGTTCGGATGCCAGTAGGAGTGGGACTGGACATCGCAGAGCCCCGATTGCTTCATCTCCCCGGCTTGCTCCCAAGTCAGGGCATAGGAGGCATTGGAGATGGCCGAGGGATACAGAAACAGCGTCACCGGAATCTGAAATTTTTTGACCAGGGGGAAAAAATCGGTATAGACGGAGCGATGGCCGTCATCGACGGTGATGACCACGGAGCGGGGGGGTGGCGGTGGCCCCTGGTCGAGAAGAAAATCGACCAACCGGCTGAGGGGGATTACGGTGTAGTCGGCCTCCCGCAAGATCTTCAGATGAGAGGCGAAGACGCTCGTGGTCACGGTCATGCTGTCGGCAACGGTTTCCCCGAAGCGGTGATAGACCAGAATCGGAACCAGAACAGCACCGGAGCGATCCGGGGCATCCGCGGCGTCAACACCCGCGGCCGCAGGACAGAGGCCGACTACGGCGAGAAAAATAAACGCCATGAGAGAAGTTTTCATAATTCTCCTGTCGCCGATGTTTTCACCCAAAACGGGCCGGCCACCTCACCAGGACCGACTATTCGAATCGCTCTGAACCAATTCAACCCTGGATAATAGGGTTACGACCTTCCCCCCCGGCGACCGGTCTTGGGGGCTGGACGCGCAGCGGTCGCGGTCTTTTTGGGCCGTCCCGTTCTGGTCTTCATCGATTTCTGTTTTGCCGGCGCCGCGGGTTTCGCCGTCTTTACCGGTTTCTGCTTGGCCTTGGATGGTCCATTGGAGGTCTTACTGACCTTCACTCCTCGCTTGACCGCCATCTGCGGAAATTCTGCGATGGTCTCCCGGGGGATGGCATACTTCAGCAGCTTTTCAATCGCGGCCAGCAGCGGCTGCTCGGCCGGACAAACCAGCGAGAGGGCCACCCCGTTCTCTCCCGCCCGGCCGGTGCGGCCGATCCGATGCACATAATCCTCGGGAACCTGGGGCAGCTCGTAATTCACCACGTGGGGCAGATGAACGATGTCGAGGCCTCGAGCCGCCACATCCGTCGCCACCAGCACGCGCAACTCCCCTTTTTTGAACTCCGCCAGGGTACGGGTCCGAATCGACTGACTCTTGTTGCTGTGAATGGGCGCGGCCTTGATCCCGTCGAAGAGCAATTCAGCGGTCAGCTTGTCGGCGCCGTAGCGGGTGCGGGTGAAAACCAGCACCTGATTCCACTCACCCTTGCGGATCAGATGGGAAAGCATGTCCCGTTTGCGGCTTTTTTCTACCGGGTAGACCATCTGGGTCACCGCATCGGCGGCGAGATTGCTGCGCGCCACCTCGACCCGCCGTGGCTGATCGAGCAATTCGTCGGCGAGCTCCTTGATGTTCTTCGAATAGGTTGCCGAAAAGAGCAGGTTCTGACGCTTTTCCGGCAGATATTCCGCCACCTGAAGGATATCGTCGATAAATCCCAGATCGAGCATGCGGTCGGCCTCGTCCAGCACCAGAAACTCTATTTTGGAAAGATCAATCGTGCCCCGCTGCGCGTGATCGAGCAGTCGCCCCGGGGTTGCGACCACGATATCGACGCCTCGGTACAGCCGCTCGATCTGCGCCTGAATGTTCACCCCGCCGTAGATCATGGTGGAGCGCAGCGACAGACGCCGACCATAATTTTGCATCTGTTCGCTGACCTGGGCCGCCAGTTCGCGGGTCGGCACCAAAACCAGGGCGCGCGGGCGCCTGCGTTTTTGCGGGGGAATCTTTTCGCTCAGCCTCTGCACGATCGGCAGGGCAAACGCCGCCGTCTTGCCCGTGCCGGTCTGGGCTCCCGCAAGCAGATCGCAGCCTTCGAAAATCACCGGGATCGCCCGGCTCTGGATGGGGGTCGGCGTGGTATAGCCTTGAGCGGCAATCGCACTCAGCAACTCGGCGCGCAGGCCTAAAGATTCAAAAGACATCGATCAAAATCCTTGAGTAAAGCGATCCGGTTGCACCGAACCGGACAAGATGAGGCAACGACGGTTGGCAAAAAAGACGGCGGAACCATGACGAGTTCGGAACCTTAACGGATTGCCCCGCGACTGTCAATCGCGCAGAGCTTTAAGTTCTTATTCCGCCGACAGATTTTCAACCCGGGGCAGGCGTCGATCAGGGTCATGCGGCCATCGGCATCGCCATCGACGGCGAGGAGATTACCACCTCGGCACCTCGGCTGCTTCGAGAATCCGCAGCATGCGTTCGACGTGCCCCGTCGTCATCGCCGACAACGGGATGAAAAAGAAAGATGACTGGTCGTGGTACAAAAGAAAACCGGGGTCAAGCCTGCGGTAGCCGACGAAAATGTTCCAGGGCTGGCTATATTCCGCGTGGCCACTGCGCACCGAAATCTCTTCCGGCGCCACCGTCACTGTCAACTCTTTACCGAAAAAAGGGTTATGGCTGGCCTTGCGGACCGACTTGACGACCAGGATCGGTTTCGACAAAACGCCGAGGAAGCCGGTAACCAGAAGCAACGCGGCGACCACCCTCGATTCGTAGAACCCGCCAAATCCCAAGGACCCGACAATGATACAAGCCACGCCCCCCAAGTAGAACAGCTTCAACCAACGGTGGCAACTGTAGCGGGCTTCAAAAAAAATACGCCAGAGATCTTTGGTGAGATGGTATTTGAGGATGATGGCTTCCGGCATGAGGGTTCATGGCATTTCAGGGAGAAGGGGGAGTTAATCGGCGAGCAGGAACTGTTTTACCGCATGGGCGGCATTTTGTCTCGAAATTTCCGGAGGGGAACAATCAGCCGCCCCTACCGGACATTCGGGAGGGGCGGCTGGATTCAGTTAACGAAGGTCGAATTAATGGGCATGGTGAACGTTTTCTCCACCCGCCATGGCATTTACAGCCTTGGCGCGGGATTTTTCAACCTTGGCCAGAATGGCCCCGACTTTTTCTTCCGGCAGCCAGCTTACCGCGCCCGTGGAGACGTCGTAGATGGCACCGACCACCTTCGCCTTGCCGCTCTTGACGAGATCGCGGCTGGCGGGGCTGGTCATGAACAGGTCTTCAACCGCCTGCCAGACGTTTTCAACAATGGCGGCGGGGATGATCGCGTCGCCTTGCAGTTCGGGATGAGCGGCAATAGCCCGATTGACGGCCGGCTGGATGTTGTCGACCAAAGGCGGAATGTTGCGCTCAAGGGCGTGGCCGCTGCCGTGGAGGGCATGGGTCACGGCGGTGACGGCGCCACACTGGGTATGGCCGAGAACCACCAGAACCGGAGTATTGACGTGGGCCAGACCGTACTCGATAGAGCCGACCTCGTCCGTATCGCAGACGTTGCCGGCCACCCGGATGACAAAGATGTCCATCACGCCGGCGTCGAAGATCAGTTCGACCGGCACGCGAGAGTCGGAGCAAGTGATGACCGTGGCGTAAGCGTGATCATTCTGGCTTTCGGTCCCCGCCAGTGCCAGACGTTTGGCGTCCCTATGGGGAAAAGTCGATTCCCCGGCGACGAACCGCTGGTTCCCTTCCTGCAGCATGGCGATAACCTGGTCGGGACTGGGCTTTTGGGCCTTGCTGGAAGCGAAGGCCGGACTCAGGGCCAGAGCCGTCAATGCCAGCGAAACTGCAATCGAAACAATCTGTTTTTTCATTTGATCCTCCCTGAAAAAGTTTAATGGATGGGGCGACGGGAATATAACAAATTTCTAATAAGAAATAAACCATTTCCATCTGGGAGATTTATTAAGTCTTTTCTACGGTGGATCGTGTGGGAACAAAGTCGGATAAACCAAAGAGGATGCGGATCCCCTCCACGGGGTAGCGCAATTCCAACGAGGGGTCAGGGTTGTCGCTCGCCTCGGAAAGGTGGCGCAGGGGTCTTTGGCGCAGGGGGAATAATTAAGCCCTGGGATGGCGAAACAGACGGGGACCGTCAACTATTCGACGGTTCCGAGCACCGTTTGCCGGCCCCACTGCAAGGCTCGCCGGTGGGAGTCGATAAACAGGTCGAGCCGGTTTGGACCTTTGATGGCCGAGCCCTTATCCTCCACCTCGCCCCATCCGTAACCGGGAATATATATGCGGGTGCCCGGGGCAAGGTATTGCCAGTCGGCGGCAAGGGTTCCATCGTGGGAAAACCAGAACCAGGGGAGGACCAGACGGTGCGGAAGAGTCCAGGGATGGAACAGGGTATCGAAGGAAATCAGCCCGTCGTACGGTTCCCGCGGTCTGGTGCCGCTGGCGGTGCGCCCGGTATAGACGTCCCCTTGGTTCGGCCCCCCGTTGAAATGCCGGTTCCAGAAATCGGGAAAATCCCGCGACCACGAACAGCAGGATGAACACCCGCAATAGGCCGTGGTGAGAAATTTCTGCTGCCGAGACGGCGCACACCCGATCAGCAGCAGGCCGAGCAGAATCAGCAAAATAAAAAACCGCATTCTTCTTCCCTTTAGTTGCTTTTTATTGCCGCCGAATACCGACAGCGAAATTGGTCTCGATTTCAGCCAATTACCGTCTCCCGGCCAAAGAACTGTTGCCGGGAGGCGACGAAACGCCGGGGATAGGCCTTTACCCAGGCTCCCACTTTCATCGCTCGATCACCTAACCACCCGACAATAAATACCTTTTCACGAAGGGCACGGTTCGTGCTCATAACGAGGGATACACCATTGCCGCCCCTCGTCCGATGGGCGCTACCTTTAAATCGGGAGAGAGCCAGATGAACGACCATAACACAAAAACCGAACGTCTGTCCGAACTGTCCAAGGCAGAGCAGGAACTTCTGACCTACTACCGGGCACTGACCACCTTCAATCAGCGGCGAGTCATCACTATCGCAAAAAATGCTTACGATGATGTACAACGAACCATCAGGTTCCGTGAGAGCAACTACCATACCCAAAAGGGGTGAGAGTCCCTAAGGCATTTACCATTTCATAGGGATCGAAGACCGGTCGTCGATCGAAAAACGGGTTTGACATTCACTGTCAGGCGAATTAATCTTGACGTGTTTGCGCCCGTCAGCCTGACGGTGCTTACCGCAATGGCGCGGTTATTTATCGATTTCGGAAGCTTGGGGGTCAACGGAGATCTCTTTCTTCCCTGAAGACAATGTCGTCTCCACGGAGTCCATTCTATTCAGGAGGTCCCCATGAAACGTTTTGAACCGATGACCGAGAGCGTCTGTGCGCAACTGAGAGAAGAGGTGGCCGAGTTGATTGCGCCTCTGGCCGAAAAGTACGGGATTTGCCTCGATTTCGTCAA
>MHXM01000111.1:0-549 GCA_001825565.1 Desulfuromonadaceae bacterium GWC2_58_13 | reverse complement strand
CGACAGCGTGGCGATAAACGCACGATTTTCCCTGCCCGTGAGGCCGGATTCGGTTGCCACCCTGAAAGAGGAACAGGATTTTCGAGGATATGCCGAAGGGTTCGGCATGCGGGCCGGCTGGCTCGGCAAAGAATTCAAACGCGGAAATTTCACCTATAAGGTCGCTGGGCTGGTACTCCATGCCCCGAAAAAGTGCGTGGTGCTACAGCGTTCCGACGGAGCCCGCAGTCAGGAAGAAGGCAAACTGGTAGCGCGCTATCTCGGCTGATTCCAAGCGACAACATTTTATCCAAGGGGCACTGTCGCCGGACAGTGCCCCTTTTTGCTTTGGAATCGAGGATTAAAACCGGCAATGGCATGTCCCCATGGACTCCGCGGCGCCAACCTCGCCGCCGGCAAACAAACCTTCTCCCGATCCGGAAACGCCAACTCCGCCGCCACCCCGGACCTGTGCCGGCCATAGGCCTGGCCCTGCTGGGTCCCAGCCTGCTGCAGGGATGGTCGCACTGGACCTGGAACATCCGGAACGAGGGAGGAATCCTTCAATCC
>MHXM01000110.1 GCA_001825565.1 Desulfuromonadaceae bacterium GWC2_58_13 | reverse complement strand
ATGCCCTGGGTAAGCATTTATAGCCTCGATCAAGGAGTTTTCCGTGTCTCAAAAAATATTCGCTACCGTCAATGGCAGTCCGATCAGCGAAGCCGATTTTAATAATGCGGTCCAGGGGTATGCCATGGAATTGCACCGAAAAACCATGGACCACCTTTCCGCCGATGAACTGGCGGCCATCCAGGATCTGGCCCTGGAAAAACTGCTGGGCCGCGAATTGATTTACCAGGAAGCTTTGAGTCGCGGGGTGCTGGCCGCGCCGGAAGCCGTGGCGGCCGAGATCGAGCGGCTCATGAAAAATTTTTCCAGCGCCGAGGAACTCTATTCGACCCTGGAGAAGGCTGGAATCGATCCTGCGGCCTACCAGCGCATGATCCGCCAGGATCTTACCGTCAACCTGCTCACCGAACAGGAAATGTCAGGTCTGCCCGAGCCTGACGAGGCTCAGGTCGAAACGGTTTATCGGGCCCATTCCGAGCAGATAAAAACGCCGACCCGGGTTCGGGCCAGCCACATTCTGCTGAAAGTTCGGGACGGAGAGCGGGATGCGACCCGCCAGCGGATGATCGAATTGCAGCAGCGCTGCCTGCGGGAAAACTTCGCCGAACTGGCGCGCGACTGTTCCGATTGCCCCAGCGGCGCCCGCGGCGGCGACCTCGGCTTTTTCAAGCCTGGAGATATGGTACAATCTTTTTCGGAGGCAGCGTTTTCGCAACCGGTTGGAGTCGTTGGCGAGATCGTCGAATCCCCCTTCGGTTTTCACCTGATCCAGGTTACCGGTCGGGAAGAGGGAAAGGCTCTGACCCTTGAAGAAGCGACGCCGAAAATCCGACATTTTCTCAAAGGGGAATCGGCCGCCAAACACCTTAAATCATGGGTGGACGAGCTGAAATCCCGCGCTGCCATCGAAATGTTATAGCGTAGCGGTTTCGTTTTGTCCGGTGTCCAAGACCGGCGTCGGCGCCGCATCTTCGTGAACGGCGGGAGCCCCCGCCCTCGATTTCACACAGGATACCATGACGATGCTCATTGAACCGCACGGTAGCAGTGTTTCCAAAAGTGAACTGGAAGCTAAATTCGAGGCGGCCCGGAAAATTCTCTCCCAGGGTCCGGTTCCGGAAAAAAATCTCCGGGCTCTGGCCCTGGCCGCCATTCTTCAGGAACACACCCATCCTTCCTATCTGCAGCCGCTGTCCTCGAAAAAACTGGCCGAGTGGGTGTTGACCCTTCTTGACTTTATCGAGTCCCGGGGCAAGGGGGTCGGGGTGGAGTTACTGCCCTTCCTGACCCGCCATGCCTTGCTGGTGACCAACGTTCCCGATGTTCCGTATCTGGTCGATTCCTTGTATGCCTGCCTCACCTCCCTGCAGCGGCGTTTTCACCTGGTCTGCCACCCGATTTTCAAGGTGGTCAGGCAGGAGGGCCTGGTGTCCGAACTCGGACCCATCGCAGACGGGGAGCCGAAAGAATCGTTGATTATCATGGAGGTGGACGCCGATGCCGACTCTGCCCCGATTCTGATCGAGGTGGTGCGCCGAGCCTTTTCGGCCGCCTTGCGGATCGACCTCGACCGCAGGGCGCTTGAAGGACGCCTGGAGGCGTTGCAACCGGTGGTCGAGCAAGGTGGCTATGCCGATTTTTGGCACTGGCTCAAATCCGGCAATTTTCTTCCATTTGCTTATCGCGGTTATCGGGTTCAGGCCGGTAAGGATGATGGGGTGAGGGTCATTGAGACGGGCGATGCCCTCGGCCTTTCGCTGGGCGATGAACCGCCGGAACGGTTGCGCCAGAGACTGCTGCGGGAACGGGACGTGGTGGTTGAAGAATCTTCGCTGGTCAGCCCGGTGTTGCGGAATGAACCGCTGGTCTGCGTCGGTTTTCGCCGGATGATTGGCGAAGGGGAATGGGAAGACCACGAATTTTTCGGGTTGTTCACCGAAAAAATGCTCGACGAGCCGGCCATCCATGTCCCCGCCCTGCGCCACCGCATCGAGGCGGCCCTGGACGCACTCTGCTTCCCCCGGGACTGTTACGACTACCGCAAGACGATCGAAATTTTCAATACCTTTCCCAAGGTCGAACTTTTTTTCCTCAAACCCGCCGAACTGTTCGAGGCAGTTCGCTCCCTGTCCCGGATGTACCGGGCCGCCGCGGTCCGGGTCGTGGTCACTGCCAGCCTGGCGGTTCGCGGAGTGACTTTGCTGCTGGTCATGCCCCGCAGTTTTTATTCGCCAGGCATCATGGCCCGCATCGAAACCTATTTGTGCCGGTATTTCGGCGTGTCCAGGGTTGAGGCGAAAATCACTCACATTTCTTCCGATTACACGAGTCACCATGTAAGCCTGACCCCCGGTTCGGACAAGGTGCGGGTTGATCTCAATTGCCTCGAACGGGGACTGACCCGCATCGCCAGACCCTGGGACATCCGTCTCCAGGACCTGCTCGACCAGGCCTTCGGCGAAACGGACGGGTTTGAATTGTGGCGCCGATACGTTGCGGGATTCTCCCGCAACTACCGAACCCTGGTTCATCCCCGTTTCGCCCTGCGCGATGTCCGACAGATCGAAAAGGTGTTGACCTCCGGCGACGAGATTTTTGATCTTTGGGGGCCTTTTACCGGGCATGAAAAGTACTACCGGTTGCAGTTTTACAGCCTTCGCCACAGTTATCTCAATGAATTGATGCCGTTGCTTGAAAATCTCAACCTGACGGTTATCGAAGAAGTCGATTTCGATCTGCAATTGGCCGAAAACACCGTTTATATCAAGAGCTTCGGAATCCGCTGTTGCACCGGCGACCGTGAGCTTTCGACCCTGAGGGACCGTCTGCTCAAGGCCCTGGGCGCCCTGCGGCGGGGAGAGGTGGAAAACGACTATCTCAATCGGCTGCTGGTTCCAACCGGCCTGGCGTGGCGAGAAATCGACATCTTTCGCGGCTATCGCAACTATTACTTTCAGCTCGGCTCCCCGTATACCAAGAAACGGGTGGCCTTTGCCCTGATCAACAACCCGAAAGTGGCGTTGCTGCTGTACCGATATTTTGAAGGGCGTTTCATCGACCGCCCCGAATGGCGCGATCCGCTGGTGCGCGAAGACCAGGTTCTATCGCCGTTGCGCATGGATATCGGTGTGGCCCTACGGGATGTTGCCGACGTCAACGAGGACAACATCCTGCGTACCCTGTTCAATCTTATCGATTCGACGGTTCGCACTAATTTCTTCGTCCGCCGTGATCGCCCCGATTATTTCTTTTCGTTCAAGATCAGCGCCATCGGCATCATCGACATGCCGGCGCCCCGTCCGCTGTACGAGATTTATGTTCACTCGGCGACCATGGAGGGAATCCACCTGCGTGGCGGCAAGGTCGCCCGTGGCGGGTTGCGCTGGTCCGACCGCCCTGACGATTTCCGCACCGAGGTGCTCGGACTGATGAAGACCCAGATGACCAAGAACGCCCTGATTGTCCCGGTCGGCTCCAAGGGTGGGTTCGTGGTTAAAACACCCTATTCCGGACGGGAAGAGGGATTGGTGCTGTCCAGGGAGGCCTACCGGACCCTGGTCCGAGGCTTGCTGGACCTGACCGATAATCGGGTAGGGCCGCAGGTGGTTCGCCCCGAGGGCGTGGTCGCCTACGACGAGGAAGATCCCTACCTGGTGGTGGCGGCCGACAAGGGGACGGCCCATCTTCCCGATACCGCCAACGCGGTGAGCCGGTCCTACGGTTTCTGGCTCGACGATGCTTTCGCCAGCGGCGGTTCCCAGGGGTACGACCATAAAAAGCTGGCCATTACCGCTCGCGGCGCCTGGGAGTGCGTCAAGCGCCATTTCCGGGAACTCGGCGTGGATATCCAGACCCAGTCCTTCTCCGTGGTCGGCATCGGCGACATGAGCGGCGACGTATTTGGCAACGGCATGCTGCTGTCGCGTAAAATCCGCCTGCTGGCCGCCTTCGATCACCGGCACATCTTTCTTGATCCGGACCCCGACCCGGAGAAATCGATTGACGAACGGCGGCGGTTGTTCAATCTGCCCCGTTCGAGCTGGGACGATTACGACCGCCGCCTGCTTTCCGAGGGGGGAGGGATCTATTCCCGCTCGGCCAAGGAGATTCCGCTGTCGCCTCAAATCCAGCGTTGGCTCGGGGTACGCCACGAAACCATGGATGCGCCGGGATTGATCCGGCTGCTGTTGACCGCCGAAGCCGACCTGCTATGGAACGGCGGCATCGGTACCTATTTCAAAGCCAGCACCGAGAAGAATGAGGATGCCGGCGATCGCGCCAACGATGGAGTGCGGGTCGATGCTCGCCAGTTGCGGGCCGCCGTGGTGGGCGAGGGGGGCAACCTTGGTTTTACCCAGCGCGGGCGCATCGAATACGCTCTGGCCGGTGGCCGCATCAACACCGACGCGGTGGACAACTCGGCCGGAGTCGATTGCAGCGACCACGAAGTAAATCTTAAAATCTTCATGCAGTACCTTCGCGAACAGGGGCAGGTGGCTTCGCAAGAAGAACGCAACCGCCAGCTCGAAGCGGTTACCGACGATGTTTGCAAGGCCGTGCTGGCCAACAATTACGGCCAGAGCCTCTGCCTGTCCCTGGATCAGGCGCGTTGCGTTCGAGCGGTCGAACTTTTTATCGATCTGTCCGATCGGCTCAGCCAGGCCGGACTCATGGACCGTCGCGGCGAGTTTCTCCCCTCGGCCAAAGAGGTGCTGGCACGGGAGTCGCGCGGTTTGGTCCGTCCCGAACTGGCGATTCTCATGGCCTACAGCAAGATGCAGCTCTTTCAGGCGTTGCTGGCCAGCCCGCTGCCCGAACAGGTCGGAGTCAGGGATTACCTTTTCGACTATTTCCCCGAGGCGATCCGCACGCGTTACCACGATCTGCTTTCCGCTCATCCCCTGGCCAGGGAAATCACCGCCACCGTCATCACCAATATTGCGGTCGACCGCGCCGGCAGCGCGTTTTTCAACGGCTTGGCGCAGAAGCATGGAGTCACCCTGGTCGATGCAATCGCCGTCTGGCTGGCGTTTGACCAGGTGGTCGATGGGGAAACCCTCCGCCGGCAGATCTACGCCCGGGATAATCGGATGTCCGCGGAGCGTCAGCATGAACTGCTGTTGCGTGTCGAAGATGCCCTGACCGCTCTGTGCGACTGGTCGGTCGGCGAAGGGCTGGACATCACCCCGGCTCCCCACCAGGTGTCGGAAAGGCGGGAACAGTTGCAGGCGTTCGAGAAGGTTCTCGGCAGCATTCTACCGGCGGAGGAGTGGAGTCTCTGCAAATCATGCGCGAGGGATTGCGAATCCCACGGCATTGCCGCCGAACCGGCCCGCCGGCTTTCCATTCTGCCCCACCTTGAAATTTTTCTGCCGGTCATGGTACTGGCGGAACGGACCGGCAGTGAACTTTATGCCACGGCCCGCGTTTTTATCGATGTTCGCGGCCTGCTGGATCTGGATGAAATCCTCGCCCTGGTTTCGAACGTTCCGGTTCGCGATGGTTGGGATCGCCAGGCTCTGCAAGCTTTGACCACTTCCCTGGCCGATACCGGGTTCAGGCTGACCCGGGTTGTGCTCGACCAGTATGCCGGAAATCCCGATGCCTGCCTGGCCGGAAGACGGCGTGAGCTGAACCACTACCGCCGGTTGCGCGACAGCCTCCGCGGCGCCACGCCGATCAACTTTCACCCCCTGATGATCCTGGCCTCCGCTCTGGAGGCACTGGTGCCCTGATAACCCATGAACGGCCCGCCTGTCCGGATGACCGGGCTGTTGCCTGCCGGCGGCAGCCCGGTTTTTTTGCCGGCCATTGACTTAATCACAGAAGTTCAGGAGAAGTATCATGCAAAAACGTCAACTCGGCCCCTGCGTCACCTTTTTTCCTCAGCCGACCACCCTGGTTTCCTCGGTTGGGAGCGATGGGCAGGTGAATGTCATGACCGCTTCCTGGGTCGGGATCGTCAGCAAGACGCCGCCGACCATGGCGGTGTCGCTCCATATGAATCGTCGGACCTATCGGCAGATCCGCCAAACCGGTTGTTTTGTGGTCAACCTCGTGCCGGCGGATCTCGCGGTCGAGGCCGATTACTGCGGTCTGAAATCCGGGCGGGACGAAGACAAGCTGTTGGTGGCCGGACTGACGCCAGTGCCGGCTCGCCGGGTTGCGGCTCCTCTCCTTGATGAATCGCCGCTCAACGTGGAGTGTGTTCTGCGCGAGGAGATCGAACTGGGCGAGTATCGCCTGTTGCTCGGCGAGATCGTCGAAATTCATGCGGCCGAGAAGGCTTTTACCGAATCCGGCTCGATGGATGCCCGGGCCTTCGATCCCCTCGTTTACCTCGGCGGCATTCGCGAATACTGGGACCTGGGTCGGAAACGGGCCGATGCCTATGCGGAGGGCAAAAAGTTGTTTGCGAAAAAGTCCTGAAGTTCAAACCATTGCATGTGTATACGATATAGGGCTGGACAGCGGCGCGAACTGTGTGCTATAAATGCCCCGCTTTTTTGAGTGGCATCCAGTGGCTGCCCGGAACCTGTGCCGGAGCAATAAAGCCAGCTGGAATTATTACTAAAACCGATACCGCCTGGATCCACGGACCGGGACGGAAGGTGACAGCTGGACGGGAGGGTTGGTGCCCTTTCCGGGCCCGCGAATGTGCCTTTCGGACGGTTTCCGAAAGGCTTTTTTATTCTCATCCGGATACTTTCAGAAGGCGGGGCAAGGACGTATGAAAAATACTAAGACGGTACTTGATATCCAGCGGATGAAGGTGGAAGGCGAAAAGATCGCCGTGCTGACCGCCTACGACTATCCCTTCGCCCGGTTGATGGATCTGGCCGGCATCGACATCATTCTGGTCGGCGATTCGGTCGGCTCGGTGGTGTCCGGCTATGACAACACCTTGCCGGTGACCATGGACGAAATGATTTACCATACCCGCGCTGTGATTCGTGGCAGTTCCTCGGCCCTGGTGGTCGCCGACATGCCGTTTCTGTCCTATCAGATCGACATCGTCGAGGCCCGGCGCAATGCCGGCCGTCTGATTAAAGAGGCCGGAGCCCAGGCGGTCAAGCTGGAGGGCGGCGAAAATGTTGCCGCTACCATTCGGGCCATCGTCGATATGGATGTCCCGGTCATGGGGCACATCGGGCTGACCCCCCAGTCGATTCACCGCATGGGGGGATACAAGGTCCAGGGGAAGGAAGACGCGCAGGCCCGGCAACTGCTGGCCGATGCCCGGGCGGTCGAGGCGGCCGGCGCCTTCGCCCTGGTGCTGGAAGGCATTCCCGCACCGCTGGCGCAGACCATTACCGCCGGCCTGCGCATTCCGACCATCGGCATCGGCGCCGGGGTCCATTGCGACGGCCAGGTTCTGGTCATTCACGACATCCTCGGCCTGTGCGAAAAATATTCGCCAAAATTTGTCAAGCGGTACGCCGATGTGTCCGGAACCATCGGCCGGGGGATTGCCGACTACATTCGCGAAGTCAAGGGCGGGGCTTTCCCCGGCGAGGAACATTCATTCAAATGAACAGGAGGAAAAAGGTTGAAGGTGAAAGGAAAAAGGAATTTAAAATCCTTTATTCCTGAACCTTTATCCTCGCACCTTTCATGGAAATAATCACCGATGTCAATCTGATGCAGCAGCGCTGCCTGAGTGCCCGCGAGCAGGGACGGCGCATCGCCTTCGTGCCGACCATGGGCTATCTGCATGCCGGCCATCGTTCGTTGCTTGAAGAAGGCCGGCGGCGCGGCGAGCTGCTGGTGCTGTCGATATTCGTTAATCCGACCCAGTTCGGTCAGGGCGAAGATTTCGAATCCTACCCCCGCGATCTGACCAGTGACGCCGGCCTGGCCGAGGCCGCCGGCGTCGATCTGATCTTTGCTCCCGAGGCCCGGGACATGTATCCCCCCGGCTATGCGACCTATGTCGATGTCGAAGGGCTCACCGACACCCTCTGCGGGCGCAGCAGGCCGGGGCACTTTCGTGGCGTCACCACGGTGGTTACCAAGCTGTTCACCATCGTCCAGCCGCATTTGGCCTTGTTCGGCTGCAAGGATTTTCAGCAGCTGGCGGTGATTCGGCGCATGACCGGCGATCTCAATCTCCCGGTCGAAATCGTCGGGATGCCGATCGTCCGCGAGGCCGACGGCCTGGCGATGAGCTCGCGTAACGTCTATCTCTCGAAATCCGAGCGTTCCCAGGCGCTGGCCCTGGTCGATGCATTGCGTCTGGCCGGAAGGCTGGCCCGTGGTGGCGAAAGTTCGGCGGCCGCCATCATCGAAGCGGTTCGCCGGCGCATCGTCAGCGAACCGGACGCCGGTATCGACTATATCCAGATCTGTCGGAAGGACTCCCTCGAAGACCAGCCGGTGATCGGTCGTGATTCGGTACTTCTGCTGGCGGTCAAAATCGGCAAAACTCGCTTGATCGACAACGCTTATCTCTTTGAGGAGGTATGAACCGATGATGCGCAAAATGCTCAAGTCGAAGATTCACCGCGCCACGGTAACCGGAGCCGACCTGCACTACGAGGGGAGCATCACCATCGACCCGCTGCTGATGAAGGAGGCCGACATTCTCGATAACGAGTTCGTCGATATCTGGAATGTCAATTTCGGCACCCGCTTTTCGACCTATGCCATTTCCGGTCAACCCGGCAGCGGCACCATCTGCATCAATGGCGCGGCGGCCCGCCTGGTCTCCAAAGGCGATCTGGTGATCATTGCCAGCTGGCAGGAGATGGCGGCGGCCGAGGCTCGGGAGCACAAGCCCAGGCTGGTCTTCGTCGACGAACAAAACCGGCGGGTCGATCTCGAAAGAAACTTTGAAAATCCCGGCCAGGGCCATCTGAAAAAGGCCATCTGAAATCGTGGCTACTTTGTTTCTCTCGCGTTACCTGGTTCCGGTCACCTCGGCACCCATCGAAGACGGTGGCCTGCTGGTCAGGGAGGGCCGGATGGTCGGGGTAGGCCGTCGTAAAGAACTGACCGCAGCCTTTTCGGGGGCTGCGGTCGTTGATTTTGGCGATGCCATCCTGCTGCCGCCTTTGGTCAATGCTCATACCCATCTTGAACTGACCCACTTTCCGAACTGGGCCCGGCGGTCCGGCCAGGGGGAGTCCCCCGCCAGTTTTGTTGACTGGATTTTGCATGTCATCCGGGTCAAGCGTGGTGTCGATGTTGAGCTGTATCGGCCATCGCTGGCTGCCGGGATCGCGGCAGCGCTCGCTTCCGGAACCGGGGCGATAGGCGATGTCCTATCGTATTTCCCGGCCCGGCAAGCCTACGTCAACACTCCGCTTAGAGGACACCTTTACCTGGAGATCCTGGGACGCGAACCCGCCATGGGACGCAAGGCCCTCGCCCGCATCGGCGAGCTGCTGGATGAAAAACGCGCCGGGCAGCTCAAACTCGGCATCGCTCCCCACGCGCCGTATTCCGTCTCCGAGGAATACCTCGAACATATTTATGATTTTGCTCGTCGGCGCCAGGTGCCGACCTCGCTGCACCTGGCCGAATCCCGGGAAGAAACCTCTTTTGTGCGGGACTCCAGCGGGCCGATGAAGGAGCAACTCTATCCTTTTGTCGGCTGGCAAGGACTGGTGCCGCCGCCGGCCAGACGCAGCCCGGTAGCTTTTGTCGAGGCTTGTGGCGGCCTGGCGTCCTCTGGCCTGCTGGTGCATGGGGTTCAGGTCGATGCCGCCGACGCTCAACGGATGGCCAAAGCCGGGTCGACCCTGGTCTGCTGTCCGCGCTCCAACGCCCGGCTTGGGGTCGGCAAGGCTCCCGTTGAGCTCTATCGCCAGGTCGGGGTACCGTTGGCCCTGGGAACGGACAGCCTGGCCAGTTGCGATTCCCTGTCGGTCTGGGACGAGATGGCCTTTGCACATCGCTGGTTCGAAGGGCGTCTGACCCCGTCCGAACTGCTGGCCATGGCCACCATCAACGGCGCCCGGGCCCTTGGCGTGGCAGCGGAACAGGGCGAACTGAAGGCCGGCCTGGGGTGCAATTTTCAAGTGCTGAAGCCTGCCGCTCTCCCCGAGTTCAACAATCTCGAAACCTTCCTCTGTTCGCCGGGACGCAGCGCCGAGGTGTCCGCCCTGTTCCTCGATGCCTGGGATGTGTTGCAAAAAAACTGAGCAGCCAGTATAATCCCTTCTCTGTTCAACTCGATGCCCGACCGGAGCGCTGAATGATCGAAGAAGTCGGCACCATTGTCGAACTGAAGAGCAAGGCGGTGGCTGCGGTCCTCTGCAAAAAAAGCACCCTGTGTGAAAACTGCGCCTCTGCCGGACTTTGTCACCTGGGTGACGACAACCGCTCGATGGTGGTCGAGGCATTTAATCCGCTCGGAGCCGAAGTCGGCGACCGGGTCCGCCTGGTCACATCGACCCGCAGTTTCCTGCAGTCGTCCTTTATCCTCTATATTGTGCCGTTGATCGCGCTGATTCTCGGTGCGGGAGCCGGTGAGTTGATCGGCCTCCATGTGAACGTCGGGATTGACCCGAATCTGCTGGCCGCCTTAATCGGCACGGTCTTTCTGGCCGGCTCGTTTGTGATCATCCGGGTCGGCAGCCGAGCTATTCCGCGCGAAACCTACATGCCGCGCATTACCGAAATCATCGGAGAAGAGTGAAGCCTGATGGGCATCAAGATTATCGCCAGTAACAAAAAAGCCTATCATGAGTACTTCATCGACGAGGTGTTCGAGGCGGGGTTGGTGCTGACCGGCACCGAAGTCAAGTCGCTCCGGCTCGGCAAGGTCAATCTCAAGGAATCGTTCTGTCGCATCAAGGACAACGAGGTGTTCATCAACAACATGAACATCAGCCCCTACGAGCAGGGCAACCGCGAGAACCACGATCCCACCCGGGTGCGCAAACTCCTGCTGCATCGCGAAGAGATCGACAAGATGACCAGAAAGGTCGAGGAGCGAGGCCTGTCGCTGGTCCCGACCAAGATCTACTTCAAGGAGAGCCGGGTCAAGATCGAGATTGGCGTCGGTCGCGGCAAGAAGCTGCACGACAAGCGCGAAACTCTTAAAGAAAAACAACACAATCGGGAAACAGCCCGGGCCATTCGCGATCACGGCCGGTAGCCGAAAGGAAGCTTGGCTTTCCCCACGGCCTGTGTCATAATGATCAAGAAATAAAGATGATCGGTTCCATCCATTTACTGGTCATATTTCGACAACAACTCATTTACATGGGGGTGCCCTGGTTTCGACGGGGATTGGAAGCGAAGGTGGCATGCCGGGGACGCCAGTGGGCCTCGTTAAAAAACTGGCACTAATACAAACGCCGACACTGACGTTCGTTACGCACTGGCAGCTTAATTGCTGCCACGTCTCTCCTCTCATCGCCCGCGTGGGTTCAGAGACGTCAATTTAGCTGGCTAGTCTTGGTGAGGGTCTGTGGCGCCAAGACGAAATTAAAGCAGAATCGCTCGTTGCATATCCTGTCTGTGGGAGCTGTCCCGAGTTAAATTCAATACATAGACTAAGCATGTAGAAGCCTTGCGTGAAAGATTTTCGGACGCGGGTTCGATTCCCGCCACCTCCACCAATTCAAAAGGACGATCCCATTCGGGGTCGTCCTTTTGTATATTCCGAGGGCGGGAATCGAAGCGAAGCGAGCGCTGACTTGATGTCAGAAAAGCGGCCAGGGATGGCCGCGCCAGCGAGCGGAGGGGAGCCGACGCAGGGAAGGGCAGGAGAGCCTGACCGTAGGCGGAGATTCCCGCCTCCTGGCCCGTCAGGGTCACTGCGGGTAACCTTGGTTTTTATCCTGGTGTTCGGCGAGATCAAAGGAAAACTGGCCGATATTCTTCATGAATCCGTCAAGCAGGTCGTTGATGTCGATGGTTGGTCGCTCCACGTTTTTGGTTATGCCCTTACATACCGGAGCGGTTTCAAATCTGTCGGAATTCCCTTGAATTTGAGTTGCACGCCGCATAGCAGATGTTATATTGTCGGGTAGTTTTGAATGGATCACGTGCGCCCAGCGGTTTCGGGTGCGCGAAAGCCCGGAAGATGAACTGCCTTTGGAGGCTTAGTGATGAACAGACAACGTGCCCTTGAACTGCTGACCCGCAGCAAGCCGGAGCTGCAGGCTCGTTTTGGCGTGACCCGGCTGGCCCTGTTCGGCTCCACCGCCCGCGATACGGCGACCAGCGGCAGCGATGTCGATGTGCTGGTGGCTTTCGACGGCCCGGCCACCTCCAAGCGCTATTTCGGCGTGCAGTTTTACCTGGAGGACCTGCTCGGCTGTCCGGTCGACCTGGTCACCGAAAAGGCCCTGCGGCCGGAGCTGCGCCCCTACATCGAACAGGAGCGGGTCAATGTCTGATGCCAGCCGGCGCGAATGGCGCTTCTACCTCGACGACATGATCGACTTCGCCGGGAGGGTGCTCGCCTACACCGACGGGCTTGACCAGGCCGGTTTCGTAGCCAGCGGCCTGACCTACGACGCCACCCTGCGCAACCTGGAGCTGATCGGCGAAGCCGCCACCCATATCCCGGATGAAGTCCGCGCCGCCCATCCGGAAATCCCCTGGCGGATGATCATCGCCACCCGCAACCGCCTCATTCAGGGCTGCCTGGGCATCGACGACGACACCCTGTGGAGTATCATCCGGGATGATGTGCCCGAACTGCTGCCGCTGCTCAAGGCGCTGAAGCACGAAGGGCAGTTATCTGGAGATGTCCAATGGCCATGATCCGCCAACCTGAAAACTTCCCGGCAACGGTCAAGGAGGTGCGGCGGCAGCTGGCGCTCTCCCAGGAGGAACTGGCCCACGCCCTCGGGGTGAGCTTCGCCACGGTCAACCGCTGGGAGAACGGCAAAACGGTGCCGTCGAAGCTGGCGCAGCGGCAGTTCGAGCAGTTTTGTGCGCAGAAAAAGAAGTTAGGGGAATTGGTCTGATGAATAGAAGGGTTTGTTCTCTGATCGTTGCCTCTTGCTTTAGTTATCCCACATCTGTTGTCGGATCGTCTGTGACCTCAGTAAGTATCAAATTAACGGAGGTCACACCATGAACCGGAAACTGAATTTTCTTGACCTGTTCTCAGGGGCAGGAGGTCTGTCAGAAGGGTTCATTCGGGCCGGCTTCGAACCCGTCGCGCACGTCGAATCGGATCAGGCGGCCTGCTTCACCCTGCGTACACGCATGGCATATCACTGGCTGAAGGCACACGGGCGCACCGCGCTGTATGAGGATTATCTGAACGGAGACATCAGCCGCCCGGAATTCTATGAACTCGTCCCTGAGCAGGTGGTTGGATCTGTCATCAATGCCGAAATCGGTGCCGATACACTTCCGGATATTTTCCGGCAGGTGGACGCCCTGGTGGGGAACCGGGCTCTTGACCTGATTGTCGGCGGCCCACCCTGTCAGGCATATTCCATCGTGGGCAGGTCGCGTGACCGGAACCGGATGAAGGGCGACAAGCGGAACTACCTGTATATCTATTACGCCGAATTTCTGAAGCGCTACAAGCCGTCATACTTCGTTTTCGAGAATGTGACCGGTCTTCTTTCCGCCAGGGACGAGGATGGCAGCCTTTATTTCACCGCGATGAGGGATCTCTTTCTCGAATGCGGGTATGAAACCGAGTACATGACCCTGTCTGCCGAGGATTACGGCGTACTGCAGAGCCGGAAAAGGATCATCCTCGTCGGAAGAAGGGGCACGGCCACCGGATTTTATCCGGAGCCGGACAAGTGGAATCCCGGCGTAAAGGTCCGGGAGGTGTTCCGCGATCTTCCCGCGATTGGAGCCGGCGAAGGTAGTACCGGCCCTTGTCGCGTCAGGACATATCGTGGGACATGGCAGATTGAAGCCGGTGTCCGGAACGAGGAACTTCCGGTTACCTGGCATCAGTCCAGACCCAATAACGAGCAGGATCTGGAGATATACCGAATCGTGGTCGACCTATGGAACAGGGAAAAGACCAGACTCGATTACAACGCGCTGCCGGACCGGCTGAAGACGCACCGGCACCGGGACTCGTTCCTGGACCGATTCAAGGTAGTCGCTTCCGATCTGCCATTTTCCCACACCGTGGTCGCGCACATCGCCAAGGACGGGCATTACTACATTCATCCGGACATGAAGCAGAACCGCTCGATCACCCCCAGGGAGGCGGCGCGGCTGCAGACATTTCCCGATGATTATTACTTTGAGAGTGGTAACGGTGTTCCGGGACGTACTCCTGCCTTTCGTCAGATCGGCAATGCGGTGCCTGTTCTGTTGGCCCGGAAAATCGCTGAAAAGCTGAAGGAGGTCTGGTTGTGAGCTCAAGCGGAACCTACAAGATACGACCGGCCGGTCGCCATATCCTGACCATCGGCCGGGACCTGATTCAGGACTGCTATGCAGCGGTCGTGGAACTGGTGAAGAACGCCTATGACGCCGATTCGCCGGATGTGAATATCGAGTTCCGGGCACAACCTGACCGCAGTGGCTATTCCATCGTCATCACCGATCATGGTCACGGTATGTCACGGGATACCGTCATCCACAAATGGATGGTGCCTTCTACCCAGGACAAACTGGACAGGCAGCAAAGCCCTTCCGGCAGGATCATGCAGGGCCGCAAGGGGGTTGGCCGCTATGCCGCGTCCATTCTCGGCACCGACCTGTTGCTCGAAACGGTCACCCCCGAAGGTGAGAAAACCACGCTCCTGGTCGAGTGGAACACCTTTGAGGTCGCCACGTACCTGGATGACGTGGAGATACTTATTGAAACGGCTGAGGTGTCAGAGCCTTCAGGAACCCGGCTGACCATGACCGGTGGCGGCGAGCTTCTCGGAGAGTGGAACCAGAAGCAGTTCGACAAGCTCCGCTTCGAACTGAAAAAGCTGATTTCTCCGGTGAGCGCGGCCATCAACGACGAATTAAAAGACGACGAGTTCCGCATCAGTCTAGAGGTTGACGGCTTTCCTGATGTCCAGGACGTCACCGAAACAATCCAGCCCTATCCGATCTTCGATCTGTTTGACTACCGGATCACCGGCAGAATCAGTGCCGACGGGAAAGGTGCCCTGACATACTCACTGCAGAAAGCCCGCAACACTACGGAGGAGAAAATCCGGTTCGATGCCGGTGGACCGACTGGTTGCGGGGAGCTGGTTTTCGACATCCGGGTGTATGACCGCGAGAAGGAAGCCATTGAATCCCTGATTGACCGCGGCCTCAAAGATGAATCGGGTAATTATGTCGGTAAGCTTCAGGCCAGGCAGCTTCTGAATGAATATAACGGCATTGGTGTCTACCGGAACGGATTCCGTATCCGGCCACTGGGTGATGCGGACTTTGACTGGCTGAAACTCAATGAGCAGCGTGTCCAGAATCCTTCGCTCCGGATAGGCAGCAACCAGGCTATCGGCTATGTGCAGATTCAGTCGGACGAGCTGTCCGGCCTGGTGGAAAAGAGCGCCCGGGACGGACTCCGTGAGAATACGGCTTTTACCCGGCTGAAGGAGATCACCAAGGCGGTGATCGCCAAACTGGAAGAGCGACGCTTCGACTACAGGAAGAAGGCCGGACTGAGCAGACCCGTGCTCAAGGTGGAGAGGGAACTTGAACGACTGTTTTCGTTTGATGCCCTGAAAAAAGACATCAGGTCGAAGCTCACCAGAGGGGGGGTTGACCGGAAGACGGCTGATGAAATCATCGAGATCATCAGCCGGGATGCCGAGGACAAGAATAAGGTGGCCGATGAGATCCGCCAGACCGTTGCTATTTACCAGGGGCAGGCGACCCTCGGGAAAATCATCAACGTCATCCTGCATGAAGGCAGACGGCCGCTGAATTACTTCAGGAACCAGATACCCAACCTGCGCTACTGGTACGACTCGTTCCTGAAAACAGGGGATGCCGGAAAACTTGAAACCTTCATGCCGATTGCCGAGGGTGTCGGCCAGAACGCAGAGTTTTTTGTAAAACTTTTCAGCAGACTTGACCCTCTCGCCGCAGGGAAGCGCACCGCCAGAAAGCCGCTGGACCTGAAGAAAACCATCCGGAACTCTCTGTCTGTTTTCGACGAGGAGATGAAGACACATCATGTGGTGGCGAAAGTCGAAGGCCCCGACGATTTCCGGTTTTCATCCTGGCAGCAGGACATCTATGCAATCTTCACGAACCTCGTTGACAACAGTATCTACTGGATGAACGAGAAGAAGGTTCCGAGGCGGGAAATCACTATTGAGGTGGTGACTGATGGTGATTCTCTGCTTCACGTCGATTATCGCGATACCGGGCCGGGCATTGAGCCGGATCTGATCGCCAGTGAAGTGATCTTTGAACCCCAGTTTTCCACCAAACCGTCCGGCACCGGACTGGGACTGGCTATCGCCGGAGAGGCCGCGACGCGAAACGGTCTTGAATTGAAAGCCTTTGAGTCTGAGCAGGGAGCATGGTTCAGGCTGCAGCCGAAAACGGAGAGTGAATGAAATGAGCGCGTTCCGACTGCTGATTGTGGAGGATAATGACCAGGATCTTGCTACCTGCCGGGATACCGTTGCACGATACAGGGATGAAAAACAACGCGAGGTGGAGCTTGTTGAGTGCAGAAGCGTTAAAGAGGCATTCGAAAAACTTGATAA
>MHXM01000109.1:11786-17048 GCA_001825565.1 Desulfuromonadaceae bacterium GWC2_58_13 | reverse complement strand
AACGTTGGTTGTCCCGGATGCGCAGCTCGATTTCGCGTTGGATTTCGGCCAGCTCGGGAAATCGACAGCTGAGCCCGGCAGGTTCTTCGATTTCGATGGCCGGCGGTCCGGGGTGTTTTTTATCGTTCATGTTTCTTCTCAATCGCCCGGCGGTAGAGGTCAAGGTATTGTTCGGCCGAGCGGGTCCAGGAAAAATCCTGACGCATGCCGCTGCGGACCATGGTGGTCCAATCCTCCTGGCTTGCGTACAGGGCCAGGGCGCGGTCGAGGGTGTGCAACAGGGCTCCGGCCGTGGGGTCGCTGAACAGGTAGCCGTTGGCCCGTCGCAGATCATCGGCGGGGTCGGTGATGGTGTCGGCCAGGCCGCCGGTGCGACGGGCCAGCGGAATGACCCCGTAGCGCAGGGCGATCAACTGGCCCAGGCCGCAGGGTTCGTAGCGGCTCGGCATCAGGAACAGGTCGCTGCCGGCGTAGATCCGGCGCGAGAGGTCGTCGTCGAAGCTGAGGTTGATCGACACCCGTCCCGGATAACTGTCGCGCAGCCGCCCGAAGCGCTCCATGTGCTCTTTTTCGCCGGTGCCGAGGAGCACGAACTGGACCGGCCGCTGCATCAGGGCGTGCCAGGCATCCTCGACGATGTCGAGTCCCTTCTGGGTTGCCAGGCGGGTGATCATGGCGATGACCGGCGTATCGGGTGACTCGGTAAGTCCCAGTTCACGCTGCAGGGCGCGTTTGCACACGGCCTTGTTTTCCAGGGTGTCCGGGTCGTAGCGAACCGGTAGCATGGAATCGCCGGCCGGGTTCCATTGTTCGGGGTCGAGCCCGTTGACGATGCCGAACAGGTCGGCCCGGCGTGAACGGAGGATGCCATCGAAGCCGATCCCCATCTCGGGGGTCTGGATTTCCCGGCAGTAGGTAGCCGATACGGTATTGAGCAGGTCGGCTTGGGTCAGCCCGGCTTTGAGAAAGGACAGCATGCCGTGGTATTCGAGGCCGCCGACTCCGAACAGCCAGGGATCGAGGTCGAGGGTTTCCAGGTTCTGGGCCGGGAACAGCCCCTGGTAACCGAGATTGTGGATGGTGAGCAGGGTGCCGGTGCCGGCGTAAAAGGGATCATCGGCGTATTCGGTGCGCAGCAGGGCCGGAATCAGCCCGGTCTGCCAGTCGTTGAGGTGGAGGATGTCGGGCCGGAAGCCGAGGCGCGGCAAAAGCTCGAGCACGGCACGATCGAAGTAGCCGAAGCGTTGGGCGTTGTCCCAGAAATCCCCTTCAACGGTGCCGTACAGGTCGTCGCGGTCGAAAAAGTCGGCTTGGTCGATGAAGTAGACCGGCACCCCGTCCAGTTCCCCCTCATGCAGCAGGGCCCGGCGGGGAGTGCCGTCAAGGGCAATGGTTGCTTCGGCGACCTGGCGCCGTTGCACATTGCCGCCGGTCGCAATGGTTCGGTAATAGGGCATGACGATACGGACATCATGGCCGAGGGCGCGCAGAGCCCGGGGGAGGGAGCCGGCCACGTCGGCCAGCCCGCCGCTTTTAGCAAAGGGGGTAACTTCCGTGGCGATCATGAGGATTTTCAGGGATTTTCTGCGCGTATACCGCGGTGGAGCGAGTGGTTTCAGATCGCTCAGGGCGAGCAGATCGGCCAGGCGGTAGCCGGCCTCGGCGGCCAGGCGGCGGGCCGCCGAAAGCCGTTCGTAGCTGGCGGCGAGGTGGTCGACCAGCTGGTTCGGCTGATCGCTGAAGGTGTCGGCAGCGGCGCAGGCGCTAGCGACCAGCAGGCCGCTGGTGAGAGCTTCCCAGCGTTCCTTGTTGAACCACTGGATGTCGTTATGCAAGTGCACCAGCAGGTACTCCTGTACTTTGCCGTCGGCGAGTAGTCCGCGAAAATCCTGACGACGGCGCCCCGGCATCCAGAAGTTCTGCTGACGGACAAGAATCTCCACCAGTTGCCGGATGGCCGGGGCCTCGTCGCCGGGGACCGCCTCCTGCAAGGCTTCGCCAAGCAGGTATTCGTCGATCCAGGCAGCGCTGCGGCGGGTGGTGGCGGTGGATCGTTGGGGGCCGGCCAGACGATGCAGCAGCAGGTAGGGAATCAAGACCTGGCAGAGTGGGCCACCGGCGGCGGCGCACAGCAGCTGCTGCAGGTAGCCGACCGCCTGCCGGGCGGCGGGGCGGCGCCCCTTGAGGACGGCCAGTCGACGCAGTTGGTCAAATTGAGTGAGGATGGCGGCATTGACGGCCGCCGCGTCGAGGGTCGGACGGGCGAAGTGGATCAGGGTGTCGACGAAGCGGGTCAACCGCTGGACGAAGCGCTGGTAATCGGTCTGTTGCCGCGGATCTTTGACCGCTCCGGCGAGGAGGGTGCAGAGCGACTGCAACAGCGGAGCCTCGACCAGTTCGCGGAAGGCGTCGCTGACCGGGCGGAAGCGGATCTTGCGCAGTTCGCGGTCGAGGCTGGCAACCGGGGCGTGGCCGATGCGCCGGTACAGTTCGCCCCAGGCGCCATCCTCGTCGTGGATGACGGCGAAGTCGAGATAGACGTGGTACTGGTAAGGGCCGAGGGCCAGGTGCAGGCCGTTTTCGGCCATTTCAAAGCCGGTGCGCAGGGAGTCGAGACCGCTGCAGTGGTCGCGGAAGCGGAAATAGCAGCGCTCACCGGTTTCCACCCCGAGGGATTCGGCCAGCGAGGCGGAGCGTGGACCGCCGGGCTGTTGGCGGGGAACGCTGCGTTTAATCCACCCTTCGGCGGCGCCATGGCGGTTGTGATAGATCACCAGCGCTCGCGCCTCGCCGACACCGTTGGAGAAGGCGTAGACATCGTCGTTGACCTGTCCGTCGCTAAAGAAGTCGTACATCTGGAACTGCTCGGCGCCGCTGAACAGGTGGCGCAGGCGCAGCAGCGGAAAAATCTGGTTTTCGTGGTGGCGCACGAAGGCCTCGTCGACGGCTTCGTCCCAATAGGCCCGACGGTACTCCATGCCGTACTTTTCCTTCAACCCCTCGACTTGTCCGTGGCCGAACATCGGCAGGCCGGGCAAGGTGGCGAGCAGCACGGCGACGCCGAAATACTTGTCGCTCTTGCCGAATTGCTCGACGGCGGTGTCCTCGTCGGGATTGTTCATGAAGTTGACGAAGCGTTGCAGGATGCCCGGTTCGAATTCGAGGGTGTTGCGCAGCACCTGGCGGTACTTGGCGTTGTCCTCGCGCTTGAGCATGTTCATGAAGGCGCTGTTGTAGACCCGGTGCATTCCCAGGGTGCGCACGAAGTAGCCTTCCATCAGCCAGAAAGCTTCGGCGATCAGCAGGGTATCGGGAACCTCGGCGGCTACCCGGTCAACCACCTCGCGCCAGAATTCAACGGGAAAGACCGTCTCGAAGGCCTCTTTGCTCATCCAGTGCTCGGCTCGCGAGGGTACCCCTTCGCCGCCGCCGGGTTGGGGAAACCAGAGGCGTTGGAAATGCTTTTTGGCCAGGGTCATGGCGGCGTCGAAGCGGATCACCCGGAACCTTCGGGCGATGTGGACGATGGTCCGGATCATCGCTTCGCGTACCTCGGGGATCAGATAATTGAGCTGGGCGGTGTCGTTCCACGGCATGTGGGTGCCGTCGTTGCCGTGATAGATGAAGCGCACCCGGCCGCTGCGGTGATCCTGATGGCGGAAGACCACCGCCGCGTCGCTGTGGTCGTAGTAGCCGTCCTCGATCTGCACGGTGATTTCCGGATCGTCGTAGAGATCGGGACCGTTGTACCGGTAGGCCGGGTAGGGGGGATGGTCCCCTTGGATGAACCAGTCGGGGTGCTCCCGCATCCAGCGGGAGTCGAGCCCGGTGTGATTGGGGACGACGTCGCTGGCCAGGCGGATGCCCCGTTGCAGGCAGCGTTGTTCGAGCCGGGCCAGGGCCTCGTCGCCGCCGAGGTCGTAGGCGATGGCGTAATCATACAGCGAGTAGGCCGAGGCCTCGGCCTCGGGGTTGCCGCAGATGCGTTTGATCTTCTGCGACGCCGGCGAGCGCTGCCAGAGTCCGATCAGCCACAGGGAATTGAAGCCCCAGCGGGCCAGGCGGTCAAGTTCCTCGTCCGGGATGTCGTCGAGGCGATGGATCGGCCGGCCGTGACGCTTGCCGAGCTGATCGAGCCAGACGTAGATGGTCTTGGCGATCAGCACCACCTTCGGCATCCAGTCGGTGTCGGCCGAGAACGCTTCCTGTTCCTGTTCGGCCACTCCGCCGAAGGTCGGCACCGGCGGCGGCCCGCCGCCGACGAAGCCGCGCGGCATATCTTCTTCGTGGATGATGGCGAAAGCGACCACCAGTTCCTGCAACAAGTCTTCCGGAAGCACGCCGCCCCAGTGTTGCCGGATGAAGCCGAGCTGGCCGGCCAGGGAGTCGGGAGAGGCTTCCAGTGGAGCCTTGAGCAGCGCCAGCAACGAACCGGAGAAAAGACCGGGGACGGATTCCTGCTCCAGTTGGCGATCGAGTTCGGCGAGAGTCTGGCGGTAGGGGCTGCGCTGCAGAAGTTCGCGGTCGTCGAACAGGGGCCGGAAATCCCGGGCCGCCCGGTTGTGGTTCTGCACCGCCAGGATAAACAGTTCGACCAGGGTTTCCCGGCGTTTTTTCGCCCCGTGCCGGCCCCGCAGGAAACGGTCGGGGTCGGTGCCGAGCCAGACCGCTGCTGGCGGAAACAGCTCGACGAAGTGTTGCAGCACCGGGGGCAGGGAGGGCGTCTCGTGCTTGCGGCCGGCAATGATCAGCTTTTCGCCGTCGATGGTGCAGCCGCGCAGTTCAAGATAGCGGCCGGCGAGGTGGCGCAGCGCCCGGGTGAGCAGGGCCAGCAAGTTGAGTTCGCCGGCCCGCACCGGTTTAACCGGGGCGGTGCGTTGTTGCAGGGCGTCGGCCAGTTGGCGGATCTGGTACAGCGAAGGGATGTTTTCAGCCAAGGGCCGGCGGGGGTCCAGCTCGAATTGCTGCCAGGCCCGGGCCGATACCTGCAACAATAGGGGAAAATACGGGTGCTTCAGGTTGTCCGCGGTCATGAAAATCCTTAAATCAGAGGTTACCGCAGCACCGATAGGTCGGCCTCACGGAGAAAGCGTGCGGCATCTTCAGGGGGAGTCGGGTTCATGTAGAAGCCGGTTCCCCACTCGAACCCGACGACTCGGGTCAGGCGTGGCACCAGTTCGATATGCCAATGATAGTCGTAGGGGAGCGAACTCCAGTAGCCCGGTTTGCCCAGGCGCAGGTGCATCGGCGGCGCGTTGTGCA
>MHXM01000109.1:0-11732 GCA_001825565.1 Desulfuromonadaceae bacterium GWC2_58_13 | reverse complement strand
CTTTGAGGGTTTCCGACAACCGCGAAAGGGCATGATCGTCCATCTGGGCGAAGTCGTGGCCATGGCGCAGGGGAGCGATTCGCAGCTCGAAGGGAAAGCAGGAGGCGAAGGGGGCAAACACCACGAAATCGCCGTCGTCGCGGACGATGCCCCGGCCGTCGTGGCGCTCTTGCTCGATCAGGTCGCAGATCAGGCAACGCTCCTTGCGCGCATAGTACTCGCGGCAGACCGACAGTTTGGAAGCGACCACCGTCGGAGTGACCGGAACGGCGATGACCTGGGAGTGGGAGTGGGGAATGTTGGCCCCGGCTTCGACCCCGTAGTTCTTGAAAATGAGGATGTAGCGGAACCGCGAATCCTTGCGCAGATCGAGCAGGCGTGCCCGGTAGGCCCCGAGAACGTCGGTGATTTCGGTGACGGAAAGGTCGGCCAGGTTGCGTTCGTGATCGGGAGTTTCAATGATCACCTCGTGGGCGCCGATGCCGTTGATGGTGTCGTAAAGACCGTTGCCTT
This sequence comes from Desulfuromonadaceae bacterium GWC2_58_13, assembly GCA_001825565.1. GTDB lineage: Bacteria > Desulfobacterota > Desulfuromonadia > Desulfuromonadales > Trichloromonadaceae > Trichloromonas. The sequence goes on along the minus strand of MHXM01000109.1, from coordinate 11,219 downwards.
TTTTGTCGAGATTCCCCTCGATGCGCAGGATCGGGTATTTGTTGGGGATTACCCGGACTTTCCAGCCTGGACCGTTGGCCTGACTGCCGCCGGTGCGTACGGCAAACAACTCACCGGGGGTCTTGGCTTCGTTGCCGGCGCAAAACGGGCAGGCCGAGAGATGGATTTTTTCCCGCTCAAGGATGAAATCGCGAGGACGCCGTCCGCGTTCATTGGCGATGATCACCCAGCTCATTTTCAGGGGGTCCCAGCGTAATTCCGACAAAGTGCGATCCTTTCAAAAAGCGGCAAGATTTTTTTATTCCGGCGTAGGGGCGCCGCTTGCCGCGCCCTGGTGTAAAAAACGGGCGCGGCAAGCAGCGCCCCTACATCTCATTGTCCGATACGAGGGGGGGCGCTCCACCCGCTATATCATCCAGTCGTCCGTTTCCAGCTCCTCGCCCCGGTAAGGGAGGTGGAGCGGACCCTCGGCGGGCCAACGGGCGGTTTCATTGTTCCCCTTGTACAGGTGAATGGAAAGGGCCAGCGGCGTTCCCGACCTCAGTTCCAGTGGGGCCAGCGGAATGGCCATTTCGACGATTCGGCCGCAGGAAATTGGACCCTCGGCAAGTTGCTTGCCGGTTTCCCGGTCGTGCAGGGTCAGTTGGCCGAGACCAGGGTTGACCCGGGCGGTCCGATTGCGTTCTACGCCCAGACGTACCTCGATCCGGCCGGAGGGGCCGAGCAGGCTGATCAAGTCTTCCTCGGGGTCGAGGCGAAGGTAAACATATTGGCGGTCGTAGCCGTAGAGTAGCACCGAAAACTCGCTGTGATGAGCCGTGTGCATGGCCCCGGTGGCGGCCAGGTCGGCGGAACCGGCGGCCAGCCATTCAAAGTAGTCCGAAACCCGGCCATCGATGGTTGGGGTGAACAGGGCGGTCGGTTCGTGAACGGTTTTGACTTCCTTGATCGGCTTGATCGGCTGGAACAGATGCTGCGGCACCGGCAGCCCGGCTTCGCGGTACAGGGCTTCGAGGTGGCGGCGGAACAGGGCGTCGAAAATGTCGGCCTGATCGGTGGAATGGTCGTCGCCGTACCACCAGAACCAGTCGCTCCCCTCGGCCCGCAACAGGTGCATGAGAATATTCGGCAGCGGCTGGCCGCTTTTGCCGTCCGGTATCTGCACCCCGGTGGCTTCAAGGGTATCGCGACGGGCTCGTTCGAGCCAGTCCCAGGCGGTGTTTTCCTCGGGATGACCGATCCAGATGCAAAAATCCGAGTTGATCCACGAACCTGCGGCCAGTTTTGACAAGGGTTCGGGCTTCATGCCGGTCAAGGCTTCTTTGACGGTGACCATCTGCAGCGAGGGGTCGGCCAGTAGTCCCTGATAGAGGGCAAGGAGAAAGGGATGGCCGTTGTCCTGGTAGCGTTCCCAGCAGTTTTCGCCGTCGAGGATCAGTGGGATCAGTCCGCCCGGGGCCAGGACAGCCACCTTTTTCAGCTGCTCGATCAGGTCGGAGGCGGCCCGTTCCGGCGTCCAGTGGGCGTAGACGAAACCGATCCGGTCGGAAAGCTCGCGGTCACGGAAAATCAGTGGCAGGCCGGCAAAAGAATAAGGCTGGTACAGGCGACGGCGGTCGGCGAGCCCTCCGGGCAGGCTGCGGGACAGGATTCCTTCGTCGGACGCAGCCCAGGCCGCCCCCTCCTCGGCGAGGATGCGCACCACTTCTTCGCTGACCGAACCCTCCGAGGGCCACATGCCGCGTGCTTTCGATCCTAGTTTTTCAGCAACGAAATCGAGGCCGAGACGAACCTGCAGGCGGGCGTCTTCGGCATGTTTGAAGGTCGACGCCGGCAGTTGGATTCCGGGGGTGGCTTCGCGGGCGGTGGCGGTGCCGCACAACAGCGGCAGGATCGGGTGGGCGTAAGGGGTGACCGAAATTTCGATCTCCCCGGCGTCTTCCATCCGGCGGTAGAGCCCGACCACTTCGCCGATGGTGCGGGCGTAGAGGGTGAGGAGCTGGGATTTTTCCTCTTCGGTGAAATGTTCGCCCTTGACCAGGAGGTGCTTGACCAAGGGTGATTCCTGGCGCAGGTGGTGCCCGGACCAGGCGAGCAGAAACCAGACTTGCAGGTCACGCAGGTCCTGCTCGTAAAAAGCCGTGCTATCGGGTATCGGGGCACTGCCCCGACGCCGGGCCAGTTCGCGGTAGCGGCGGTACGGATGAACATGGCGGTCGGCGTGCACCGAGAAAAACTGGGTGAGAATCAGGGTTTTTTCTTCCGCGGTGAGGATCGCCGCGTCCTTGGCGGCGGCATCGATCCAGACATCGCCGGCGCTGCCGTCGGCATAGCGCTCGAGCTGTTCCAGCATGGTCGGCACCAGGTTGAAGGTCATCCGGGTCCCCGGGACTTCGGCGGCGGTTTTCAACATTTCGCCGTAATCCTTCACCGCATGCAGGTAGGTCCAGGGCAGGAGGGTTTTTCCCGAAACCGGATCCCTGTAGTCAGGCTGGTGCATGTGCCAGATGATGGCAACTTTAAGCGGTTTCATGGCCGTATTTCCGATCCCCGGTTGATTCAGCGTAGGGGCGATTCATGAATCGCCCTCGAACCAGGGCCGATTCAGTAAGGGCGCAAGGGCGCTTCCGAGGGCGCAAGGGCGATTCACTCGTGTTACCATCATTTCCACACGCACAGGCGGCGATTCCGCGGGCGCAAGGGCGATTCGTGAATCGCCCCTACTGGAGTTCCTGCTTCCATTTTTCGACTTTTTTCCGATAGGTCTCGACCAGTTCCTTGGCGCGTTTTTCGTCGGCCGACTCGGCGATGACGTGGGCCACCGGCCGGTACTGGTCGGGGAGCATCAGGGCCCAGTCGTTTTTGAGCTGGATGCGGACCCCGTCGATGAACGAAGCCTCGAGATCGACCGAATCTTCGCTCATCTTGCGCATGATTCCCCCTTTGAATTCCTGCGAGCAGGAGACCTCGACATGTTCATAAAAGCGCTTTGGCAGGCCTTTTCGCACCTGTCCGATGGAAAGACCGGTTCGGACCAGCAGTTCAAGGGTCTTGGCCACGGTGAAGAGGGCGTCGAAATTGTGCTGAAAGCAGGGGAAGGCGAAGCGGCCTTCCATTGAAGCGGCAAACTGGACACGGCGGTCCTTGGCCGATTCGACGATGGCGCGCGGGTCGTTCTTGGTGCGCTTGACCAGCATGCCGGCCTCGGCGGCCAGCAGTTCGATAACCGAAGGAGCTGAAACCGGCACGACGACCGAGTCGCGGTGCTCGGCTTTGCAGACCAGAGCGGTAAGGACGGTCATCGCTTCGATGTCGGACAGGAGTTGGCCGGATTCGTCGACCAGTCTCATCCGCTCACCCGAGGGGCCCATCCAGAAACCGGCCTTGGCTTCGAGGGTGACGACGATGCGCGAAAGCTGATCCATGGCCTTGGCATCCTGTTCCGGCGGGGTGCCGGTGCGGGTTTCGGTCACTTGCGAATTGAGTTCGATGACTTCGCAGCCCAGTTCGTTGAGGAGTCCCGGCAACAGTTCGCCGGCCGGCGAATGGTTGAGGTCGACCACCACCTTGGGAGCCGCCGCCGCGATCGCTTTGGTATCGAGGGCGCGCAGGAAGCCTTCGTGGTAGTAGTCGTAGATGCGCGGGATTTCCCAGATTCCCCCGGGGTCGGTGTAATGGACCCGACGGAAGTTCTCCTTGAAGAAGATCCGCTCGATGTTTTTCGCGGTGGCCGACGAGATCTCGATCCCTTCGGCGTCGTAAAAGAGGATATCGGTGGCCGCCGGTTCTTCCGGGGACTGGCGGAATTGGATGCCGCCGACCTCGCCGAAGGTGGTCAGCTTGTAGCGCAGCACCGGCAGCGAGATCATCTTGGTGTCGCGGACATTGATGCCGGCCGACAGCAGGCCGCCGGCGAAGGAGCGCTTGAGCATGCGCGAGGCCCGTACCGAATCGCGGCCGGAGAGGACGAAGGAATCCTTGGGCAGGATCGAGCCGTAGGCGGCGCCCAGCTTGGCGGCGAATTCGGGGGTCAGTTCGACGTTGGTCAGACCGCGGACGATGGCTCCTTCAAAGATGCTTTTGCGCCATTTTTCGCCCCAGATCAGGTTGGTGCTGACGATGGCGCCGCCCTCGATGACCTTGCGCGGCCAGATTTTGACGTCCTTCTTGATCAAGGCCTCGTCGCCGATGGTGGTTTCTTCGGCGATCACCGCGCCTTCTTCGATGATCACTTTTTGCCCGACCCGGATGTTGTTGCACAAAACCGCGCCGCTCACGGTGCTGTTTTTCTTGATGTAGACGTTGTCCCAGAGGATCGCGTCCTTGAGTTCGACGCCGTCCTCGATGATGCAGTTGCGGCCGACCACGCAGTTGATCAGGCGCGATTTTCCGAGTATCTGACTATTGTCGCCGAGCACTACCATCCCTTCGACCAGGGATTTTTCGTCCCTGGCCAACTGGGCCCCGTCGCCCAGATACAGTTGTCCTCCGGCGGAGGCGGCCGGTTTTTCGTTGAGATTGATGGCGACCCGGCCGGCGGCGATATCCTGGCAGGCCTCCAGGTAGGCGTCGGTATTGCCGATGTCGGCCCAGTATCCGTCGAGACTGCAGCCGAACAGGGCGTCGTCGTTGGCGAGCATCAGCGGAAAGATGTCCTTGGACCAGTCGCGGTTTTCCCCCTCGGGGATCATGTCGAGGACTTCCGGTTCGAGCACATAGATGCCGGTATTGATGGTGTCGGAGAACACTTCGCCCCAGCCCGGTTTTTCGAGAAACTTGGTGATTTTCCCGTCCTTGTTGGTGATGACCACGCCGAACTGCAGGGGGTCTTTCACCGAGGTCAGGGTGATGGTGGCCTTGGCCTGTTTCTCCTGGTGAAAGGCCATCGATTTCGACAGATCGAAGTCGGTGAGCAGGTCGCCGCTGATGATCATGAAGCGCTCGTCCAGGTGCTTAGCCGCCATTTTGACCGCGCCGGCGGTACCGAAGTCCTCAAGGGGAGTAACGTAGGTGATGCGAACTCCGAATTCGCTGCCGTCGCCGAAGAAATTCTTGATGATCATCGGCTGGTGATAGAGCAGCAGAATCAGTTCGTCGATGCCGTGTTTCTTGAGCAGTTCGATGATGTGCAACATGATCGGCCGGTTGTACAGCGGGATCATCGGCTTGGGCAGGTCAATGGTGAGCGGATGGATGCGGGTGCCGAAGCCTCCCGCCATGATCACAGCTTTCATGGATTGAAGGTCTCCGGGGTTAGTGTTGTTTTTTCTGCAGAACGCGGGCGACTTCTTTTTTCAGCTCGGAGAGATCCGAACTCTTGACCACGTAGCCGTCGGCCAGCCAGGAGGAGAAATCTTCTTTGTAGCAGGAAAAGGCGGTGCACAGGATAACCGGAAGGTCGGTGCGTTCCTTGACGATTTTTTGCAGGAGCTGCAGACCGCTCTCTCCCTTCATCTGAATGTCCAGAACCACCAGGTCGAATTGGTGGTGTTTCAGGAGTTCCGCCGCGTCCGCGCCGTTGCCGGCGGTTTCCACCTCGTAGCCTTCATCTTCGAGTTCGGCGGCGTAGAGATAGCGGATATCGCGTTCATCGTCAACGATCAGTAGTCGGGTCATGCTTGTCCTCCCTGGATATTTTCAATCGAATGGTAAAGGTGGTTCCCTTGCCTTCTTCGCTGGCGATGTCGAGGTTGGCGTCGTGCTCCTCGAGAATGCGCACGCACAGGGACAGGCCAAGCCCGCTGCCCGAGTCCTTGGTCGAAAAGAAGGGGGTGGCGATGGCCTGGATGGTTTCCGCGTTCATTCCCGGCCCGGTGTCGGTGAGGGTGATCTGTATTTCGTCGTTGAACAAAGCGCTGTGGATCTGGATCTGGCCGCCGTCGGGCATGGCCTCGATGGCATTGGTGGCCAGGCTGCGCAGGCAGTAGGCCATTTTCTTGTAGTCGATCTTGGCCTTGGGCAGGTTCGGTTCGAAGTCGAACCGGCAACTGACGCGATTCATCAGCAGGTCATCGCGCAACCCGGCAAAAACCCCGGTGATGAGCTGATTGATGTCCCACCAGTCGAAAGTGGGGTGCAGCGACTCGGAGTAGCTCAGTACTTCTTGCAGTACTTCTTCGAGACGCCGGGTTTCCCGGATGATCGACTCGATATAGGTGCGTTTGGCATCCTCCTGCGAGGTGCTTTTCATCAGGCTGCGGGCGAATCCGCCGATGATGGTCAGGGGATTGCGGATGGTGTGGGCGATGTTGGAGGCGATCTTGCCGACCAGGGCCATTTTTTCCATGCGCACGATCAGCTCCTGCTGCTCGCGCAGTTGGGTGTTGGCGGCGGTGACCTTGGCCAATTCCTCCTGCAGCCGTTCGTACAGCGAAGCTCGTTCGATGGCGAAGGATACCGGCAGGGCGAAGGTTTCGATCGACTGAACGTCTTCGGCGGTGATCGGCCGGCCGTTGATGATGTTGTCGGCCAGCAGCAGGCCGATGCGGCGATTCTTGCTGATCAACGGCACCATCAGCAGTTCGCCGCAGTCGAGGTTTTGGACCTGCCAGGGATCGATCCCCGGCTCATGGTAGAGATTCTTGATGTGGCGGGTTTTCTGTTCGTTGAGGGTGGCGATGAACAGGTGATCGGAGCGGCTCATCGGCACCGAAAGGATTTCGAGCAGGTCGCGGAATTTTTCTTTTTCGGAGGGCAGTTTTTTTTCGAAAAAAATCTGCCCCATGTCCTTCAACGAATAATCGTGTTCCTCGATCTCGTGCCAGATGCGACCCGCCTCCTCGCGGCTGCGGGGTCCGACGGCGATATGCCCCTTAAGGTTCTGCCGTTCCTTGTCGACCAACAGCAGAACCGCCCGGTTGAGACCGAACCCCTTACCCGAGGTAACCGCGGTGAGAGCCATGGAGAGGACCTCGTCCATGTCCACCGAGGTTTGCAGGACCTGGCCGACTTCGTGGAGAAAGCGGATTTCACGGTTGCGCGACTGGGCTTGGCTGGTCAGGGCGTGAATCTCGGCCCGCTGGGCCAGCAGTTCTTCAATGGCGTAGGAAAAAAGACTGGCCAAGCCGTTGGGGTCGTCGTTCATTTGTCGCAGGTCTTCGAGAAAACCGGGGCATTCGAGGCATCGGCTGAGGAATCTTTTTTTGCGGTTGAACAGCAGTTCATCATCCCCGGGTCGCAGAATGCGGCACTCGTCGGAGTTGATATTTTCTTTATTCCAGCAGCAGCCTGAATGCACGAAAACTCCTGACAGTTACTTGAGCACAGCAGTACACCTTAAGAAAAACATAGTGAATTATAGCAAGACTGCCTGGCAATGCAATGAAAGATTAGGCCCAGTTTGTATACGGATTTTGAGGGGTTCAGCCGCCGCCGGCAGCGTGGCGGGGGATTGGGCTTGCCCTTCGATGGGCCGGGGTGGCATAGTGCCGCCATGAGCGACAAACGCTATCGGGTTTTTTCCGAACATCTCAAGCAGACCTTTGGCGGGCGGGTGCACAAGATCTCCGTCGATGCCGGTTTCTCCTGTCCCAACCGGGGCGGCACCCGGGATTTGCCGGGGTGTCTGTTCTGTGATCCCGGCGGCTCGGGAGCGGTCGGCATCGATCGCGGTTTTCCGGTGGCCGAACAGATCGAGCGGGGCAAGGAAGTCATGCTCCGCAAATACAAGGCCAAAAAGTTTATTGCCTATTTCCAGCCGTTTTCCAATACCCACGCTCCGGTCGCCCGGCTGCGAGCACTCTACGATCAGGCCCTGGCGGTCGAGGGCGTGGTCGGCCTGGCGGTCGGTACCCGGCCCGACTGCCTGCCCCCCGAGGTCCTTGACCTGCTGGCCGGGTACCACCGGCGCACCGACTTCTGGCTGGAAATCGGCTTGCAGTCGATCCACGAATCCACCCTTGACTTTCTGCGTCGCGGCCACGACTACGCGACCTTCCTGCATGCCTTCCGGGGCGCCCGATCACGCGGGCTCAAGGTCTGCGTTCACGTCATCCTCGGCCTGCCGGGGGAAACTCCCGAGCAGATGCTGGCCACCGCCGACGAGATGGCCCGGCTGCGGGTCGACGGTATCAAGATCCATCTGTTGCATGTGCTGAAGGGGACGCCGTTGGGAGACCTGTACCGGCTGGGGCGAATCGAGATTCTCGGGCAGGCCGCGTATGTGGGTCTGGTCGCCGATTTTCTTGAGCGGTTGCACCCCGATACCTTCATCCACCGGCTGACCGGCGACGGGCCGCGCGACTTGCTGTTGGCTCCGCTCTGGTCGCTGAACAAGTGGGAAGTGCTGAACGCCATCGATGCCGAACTGGAAAAACGCGGTTCGCGTCAGGGATCGGAGTGTTTCGGAAACCAGGGGAAGGTCAGCCCGTCGCCTGCGCCGGGGGGGAGAGACGTTGGGACCAGATAGAGCGTGAACAGCGCCTCAGGAATTGGGGCTTCCCGAAATGGCGGCCGGACTCTGCGAGGCGGGCGGTTCGGTGGAGCCTCCCCAGGAAATCAGGAGGAGCGAGGCCCAGACGATACTGATGAGAATAACGATTGTTTTAAACATGGCGCGAACAGTACAACAGATCGTGGGATGAAATCAAGGGGAGATTAATTTTCTACCCGACTTGTATTCATTTTTCTTTCCATGGTATTTTTACCCCTGAAAACGGCCCGACCGGGGAGGACTGACGGTCGGATTTTTTTGTGACCGTAGGGACAGGCCCATGTGCCTGCCCTTGGTTTTTATGTCGCCAGGATTTGGGCAGCCACAGGGGGCTGCCCCTACGTCGAAATAAACGGATTAACCGAAATATGAACCTATCCATGCTCAACCCGCAGCAGCAGGCCGCGGTCCGCCATACCGAAGGCCCCTTGCTGCTGCTGGCCGGGGCCGGTTCCGGCAAAACCCGGGTGATCACCAGTCGCATCGCTTACCTGGTCGGCGAGCGGGGCGTTCCCCCGGAACAGATCCTGGCCGTCACTTTTACCAACAAGGCCTCCCGCGAGATGCACGAGCGGGTCATCGAGCAGATCGGGCGCAAGCGCGCCAAGGGGATGGTGGTTGCCACCTTCCATTCGATGTGTGTGCGGATTCTGAAAGAAGATATCGAGCGGCTCGGCTACAAGAAGAATTTTTCCATCTACGCCACCGCCGACCAGGCGCGCCTGGTGCGGGACATCCTGCAGAGCCTCAACGTCGACGGTAAAAAATTCGACGCCGACCGCATCCTCTGGGCGATCTCCGATGCCAAGAACCGCCTGGTCCCGCCCGACCAGTTCGTGGTCCGCTACCAGGACGAGTACGAATACCTGGCGGCCGAGGTCTATCCCCGCTACCAGAAATCCCTCAAGGCCTTCAACGCCGTCGATTTCGACGACATCATCATGCTCGCCGTGCGGCTGCTGAAGGATTTTCCCGAGGTGCGGGAGAAATTCCAGCAGCGTTTCCGCTACCTGATGGTTGACGAGTACCAGGACACCAACGCCGCCCAGTATCTGCTGCTGCGGCTGCTGGCCGAAAACCACCGCAACCTCTGCGTGGTCGGCGACGACGACCAGTCGATTTACGGCTGGCGCGGCGCCGACCTCGGCAACATCCTCGATTTCGAAAAGGATTTTCCCGGCGCCGAGGTGATCCGCCTGGAGCAGAACTACCGTTCCACCGGCAACATCCTGGCCGCCGCCAACGCGGTCATTAAAAACAATAAGAAGCGCAAAGATAAAGCACTTTGGACATCTGGCGACCAGGGCCGACAGATTGAATATCTGCGCTGCGAGGATGGCGAGGACGAGGCCCGGCTGGTGATGGAGCGCATCCATGCCGAGCGCTTCAAAGGGAATCTGAACTACAGCGATTTCGCCGTTCTCTACCGTACCAACGTTCAGTCGAGGGCTTTTGAGGAGCAGTTTCGTTACGAGAATATCCCCTATGTGCTGATCGGCGGACAGCAGTTTTTCGACCGCAAGGAGGTCAAGGACGCGGTGGCCTATCTGCGGGTGCTGGTCAACCCCCGCGACGAGGTCAACCTGCTGCGGATTCTTAACTACCCGAAACGGGGGATCGGCGAAACCAGCGCCGACCGGTTGATCCGCCACTCGGCCGAGTTGAACCGGCCGCTCTGGGAGGTGCTGGCCGACCCTTCGGGAGTCGTCGAGCTGGGCGACAAAGCGACCGAAGCGGTTGCCTCCTTTGTCGCCCTGATGGAGCGTTACCGCAAGGCGTTCGTCCGCACCCGGCAGTTGTCCCACACCGTCCGCGAACTGTATGCCGAAATCAAGCTCGAAGACGAAATCTACCGTGGCGCCGACGATCCGGCCAAGGCCCGGCGCCGGGTCGACAACCTCGAAGAGGTGGTCAATTCGATGGCCTCCTACGAGGAGCGCGACGAGAAGCCGTCGCTGGCGGGATTTCTGGAAAAGGTTTCCCTGCTCGACCAGGACCAGCCCAATCGCGACAGCAAGGAAAAGAAGCTGCAACAGGACGCGGTGATCCTGATGAGCCTCCATTCCAGTAAAGGATTGGAGTTCCCCGTGGTCTTCATGGTCGGCATGGAAGAAGAATACCTGCCGCACAAAAAATCGATCAACGAGACCTTCGATATCGAAGAAGAGCGGCGGCTCTGCTACGTCGGCATCACCCGCGCCCAGCGCCACCTGCTGCTGCTGGGCGCCGCCAGCCGCAAGAAATACGGCAAGCTCCAGCCGCGCGTCCCCAGCCGGTTCCTCCAGGAAATTCCCGCCGCCCTGCTGCAGGAGCAAACCAGCGAGGGGCGGCCGCCGGCCAGCGAAGAGGAGCAGGAGGTGATGGCGTCGAATTTCTTCTCCAACATGCGGGCGATGCTGGGGGACTGAACCGCCTAAACATTAGCGGTGAACAGAAAAGGTAAAGGGGCTGACACCGGATGAGTGTTCAGCCCCTTGTTTTTGAGATTTTCGATTGTTTTCCCGAAATCAGAAGAGACCCCACTTCTTCTTTTTCGGCGGTTCCGGTTCTTCCAGATGGCCGACCACCGGAAAACGATCCACCACCGCCCGCACATGAGGGGCCGCCTTCAATTCCTCCGTCATATCGCCACCCGCGTGGTGAAAACCCTGGTGGTCGCCATCTTCCCACAGGGTACTGCCGCTGACATCGTACACCTTGCCGTTGACCGCAACATAGGCCTTGCGACCCGATTTTCCGTCATGCCGGGCCAGTTCTTCCCTGGTCATTTTTCCTCCCGAGTCATTGT